>NZ_JBLWIU010000024.1:0-307679 GCF_048381395.1 Rhodococcus shunpengi | reverse complement strand
CCCCCGCCACCGCTCCGTCTATCCGACGAGTTCGGTCACCCAGTTCTCGTTGCCGAGGGCGTCGATGACGGTTCCCTCGTACACGACGGCCGGAGTGCCGGCCGCTCCGGTCGTCGCGAGCAGCCGGCGTCCCGCCTCCGCGTCGGCCGAGGCCTGCTCGATCCGGGCGCCGTCGGTGATGCACTGCGCGACGTCCTCGGAGGCACCCGCGTCGCGCGCCATCTGCGCGAGACCCGCGTTGTCGATGTCACCGTCGCCACCCTCGGCCGGCTGGTTGTCGGGCGACAGCAACGCGTCGTGGAATGCGGAGAACGCGCGGGCGTCCCCGCTCTCGGCGACGCACTGTGCCGCCGCCACCGCGCGGGTCGAGTAGTCGCCGCTGCTCGACGCCCGGTCGAGGAAGGCGAGCATCCGGTACCGGATCGCCAGCTGCCCGTCGTCGATCGCCTGGGCGAGCTCCTGCGAGTGCTTGTGTTCGAGTTCGGCGCAGTACGGACACAGCGGGTCCTCGAACAGGTCGACGGTCCGCGGGGCGTCGGGGCGGCCCAGCAGGATCGCACCGTCGTCCTCGATCGACACCTCCACCGCGGCGTTCTGCACGGAGCCGTAACCGTCGTTGCGGGGATCGCCGCTACCCGACGACCACAGGACACCACCGACGACGAGCGCACCGATCACCAGGATCGCGATGCCGCCGAGAATGTAGGTGAACCTGTTCGACGTCGGCTCCGGTGTGTACTTGCCGGATGAGACCTTCTTCGCGCTCACGGATGCTGCCCTCTACTGCTCGTCGATGGGGAAGGACGATCTCACTCTGCCATCGACGGCTGAGGGGCCGCTGAGAGGGCAGCCCGCGAACCCGGACCGAGCGCGAACCAGGTGCGCGGCCGGACGACCAGCCATATCGACATCGCCAGGAAGCCGACGTCGCGGGCGATCTCGATCGCGTAGTCGCGGCCGCCAATGCCCTCGACCACACCTCCTCCCCCGAAACAGCCGCAATCGATCGACAGGCCGCGCGCCCACGCCGAGGCGATCGCGGCGACGAGCGCGACCAGCCCCAGCGCGCTGACGAGCGCTGCGGAGCGCGTCGCGAGACCCACGAGCAGGATCGACCCCAGGGCCAGTTCGAGAACGGGGAAGACGGCGGCGAACGGCCGCACCCAGTCGGTAGGGAAAATCTGGTACGCCCGTACCGCCACGACGGTCTGCGTCGGATCCGAGAACTTCACCCAACCGGAGACGAGCCACACCGCCGCCAGACCGTATCGGGCGAGCGTGGAGACGAGACCGACCCACATACCGGCGACAGTACCGCTCGGTCGCCTCACCGCGCCGTGTCGTCGGTCACCGGCGTCGCTTGCTCCGCGACGCGGGGCCGTCCGACGACGAACCACGGCAGCGTCGCCGCGAGCATGATCACGCCCGTGACCGCGAAGGCCGTCGAGTACGACAACCGGTCCGCGAGGAAGCCGGCGGCGACCGGGCCGATCACCGCGCCGACATCGGCGACCATCTGGAAGGCCGCGAGCACCGGCCCACCTCGAGCCTTACTGCCCACGACGTCGGCGACGGCGGCCTGCTGCGAGGGGTTCGACAGCCCGGACCCCATACCCGCCACGAACGAGGTGATGAGGAACCAGACGACGCTCTCGGTGAATCCCATCGCGATCGTGCTGACCCCGCACACCACCAGACCGGCCAGGACGAAGGGTCGCCGCCCGAACCGGTCGGACAGCTTGCCCGACTTGATGAGGACGAGAGCGTTGCCCACAGCGAAGGCGGTCAGCGCGACACCCGCGAACGCCTCACCCTCGTCGAGCGCCTCGACGACGAACAGCGGCACCATCGCCACGCGGACCCCGAACACCACCCAGCCGTTGGCGAAGTTCGATCCCAGCGCCGCGCGGTAGACCGGCGAGCGCAGCGCGTCGCGCAGGCGCATGACGGGCACGCCGTCCCCGCTGTCGGGACGGGCGAGCTCCGACGACCGCAGGCTGATCCCCACGACCGAGGCCGCCACGAGCAGCGCCACGGCGTAGATGAGAAAGGGTGCGCGCAGCCCCAGTCCGATCAGGGCACCACCGAAGAGCGGGCCGAGGATGTTGCCCATGAGGAAGCTGGTCGCGTACAGACCGGAGACGCGCCCGCGGGCGTCGGGGGGTGCGATCCGCACGAGCAGGCCGAGCGCCGACACCGTGAACATCGTCGACCCGATGCCGCCGAGGGCACGGAAGACGAGCAGCTGCCAGTAGCTCGCCGCGAATGCACATGCGCCCGTCGACAGGGCGACGATGAGCAGGCCCGTGATGTAGACGGGCCGCTCCCCCAGCTTCTGCACCAGCGACCCGCTCGCGGGCGCGAAGAGCAGTCGCATCGCGGCGAACGACGACACGACGACCGTCGCCGCCGTCACACCGACGTCGAAGCTGCGCGCGAATTGGGGCAGCGCGGGAGCGACGAGACCGAAGCCGAGCGCGATCACGAAACTCGCGACGACCAGAACCCAGATTTCCCGCGGCAACGCCGCGTCACGTGTCCGCATGATGCCCACGATGTTAGCGAGGCGCACGACCTCGCCCGGCCGCACGGTAGGCGAGCAGGCTCAGGACAGGACGGACGAGACGAGTTCGCGTGCCGCCTGCTGGACCTCGGCGAGATGGTCGGGGCCGCGGAACGATTCGGCGTAGATCTTGTAGACGTCCTCGGTTCCGGAGGGGCGGGCGGCGAACCACGCGTTCTCGGTGGTGACCTTGAGACCACCGATCGCAGCACCGTTGCCGGGGGCCGCGGTGAGCGTCGCGGTGATCGGTTCGCCGGCGAGTTCGGTGGCGCCGACCTGCTCGGGCGACAGCTTCGACAGCACCGCCTTCTGCTCGCGCGTCGCCGGCGCGTCCACGCGCGCGTAGGCGGGGTCGCCGTACCGGTCGACGAGTTCGGCGTAGTAGCGGGACGGGCTCTTCTCCGTCACCGCGGTGATCTCCGCCGCGAGCAGGGCGAGGACGATGCCGTCCTTGTCGGTGGTCCACACCGAGCCGTCGCGCCGAAGGAAGGACGCACCGGCGCTCTCCTCCCCGCCGAAGCCCAGCGAACCGTCGCTCAGGCCGGGGACGAACCATTTGAAGCCGACCGGCACCTCGAGCAGGTCGCGGCCGAGGCCGGCGGCGACCCGGTCGATCATCGACGAACTCACGAGCGTCTTGCCCACCTTGCTCGATTCCACCCAGCCGGGGCGGTTGCGGAACAGGTAGTCGATCGCGACGGCGAGATAGTGGTTCGGGTTGAGCAGACCGGCGTCGGGGGTGACGATGCCGTGCCGGTCGGCGTCGGCATCGTTTCCGGTCGCGAGGTCGTAGGCCTCGCGGTTGCCGATCAGCGACGCCATGGCGTTCGGCGACGAGCAGTCCATGCGAATCTTCCCGTCGGTGTCGAGCGTCATGAACCGCCAGGTGGCGTCGACGAGCGGATTGACGACGGTGAGGTCGAGGGCGTGCCGTTCGGCGATCTCGCCCCAGTAGTCGACGCTCGCACCACCCATCGGGTCGGCGCCGATCCGTACCCCGGCAGCGCGGACGACGTCGAGATCGACGATGTTCGGCAGATCGTCGATGTAGGCGGCGAGGAAGTCGTGTCGTCCGGCGGACGCGAGGGCCGAGGAGAGCGGCACCCGCTTCACCCCGCCGAGTCCGGCGGCGAGCAGTTCGTTGGCGCGGGCGGCGATGACCGACGTCGCGTCGCTGTCGGCCGGACCACCCGACGGCGGGTTGTACTTGAAGCCACCGTCGCGCGGAGGATTGTGCGAGGGGGTGACGACGATCCCGTCGGCGCGGGCACCGGAGCCGGAATTGTGCTGCAGGATCGCGTGACTGACGGCCGGGGTCGGGGTGTAGCGGTCGCGGGAGTCGACGACCACCTCGACGCCGTTCGCGACGAGCACTTCGAGCGCGCTCGCCCAGGCCGGTTCGGACAGGGCGTGCGTGTCGCGGCCGAGGAACAGCGGGCCCGAAGTGCCCTGCTGGGCGCGATATTCGACGATCGCCTGAGTGGTCGCGAGGATGTGGGCTTCGTTGAACGCACCGTCGAGGCTCGAGCCGCGATGACCGGACGTGCCGAAAGCCACCTGCTGCGAGGCGTTCTCGGGATCCGGTTGCACGGTGTAGTAGGCGGTGACAAGGTGTGCGAGATCTTCGAGATCCGCCGCGGTGGCCGGCTGTCCCGCTCGTTCGTGCGCCATGTGCTCTCCTCGTCGATGGTGGTGTTCTCATCTTGCCGCCGATCCGCGGCACGCGCGGGATGAGTACCCCGATCCGCGCGTCGATACGGATAACGGACGAAAAGGTCATCACGGTCGTGGGACCAAAGTTTCTGACTCGAAAGTAGTATTGGTACCTCACAATTAGGTGAGCTAACTTCAGTGAACGAAATGAAGACGATGCCGGGGAGGACATTCCTTCGTTTCGCTCTCGCTGTTTCGGCGCCGTCTCCGACGTCTCCGGGACCGACAGCGACCGTGCCCGTCGTCGAGAACACTCACACCCTGAGTCTCGACGGCGGGCACTGCCGTTTCCAGGACACTGCCGATCAGGCTCACCCGAACAACAAGAAACCCGGGTAGGTGATCGATGGTCGATCTCCTACCCGGGTCGATGGTGGAGCTGCCGGGAATCGAACCCGGGTCCTCCGCCGCCTCGCGAGGGCTTCTCCGTGTGCAGTTCGCTATGTCTCTACTCGGATCTCCCGTTCTCGCGAACAAGACGAGATGACGATCCCAGTCGCTGTTTGTTGTCCCGTACGACTCCGCGACCGAGCCGGACGGTAGAGCTCTCTAGTCGATGCCAGGATCCGGGTCGAGAGCAAACCCGGGCTGACAGAGACGCGCTCGCTTAGGCAGCGAGGGCGTACTCGCGCTGAGTGGACTCGGCGCTTAATTGGTTGCAGCGACGCTTACGGTGGTCTCTTGCCTGCACCGACACGCTTCCCCTTGCTCAACGTACGCAGTCGAAACCGTTCAGCCCCGTACGCACCTGCGACCTTCGCAGGACTACCTACTGTAACGACCCGAGGGCCCGATGTCATTCCCATTTCCGGAAACGATTCGCGGCGGGGTCATGAGCCTGCTCACACCGCCACTCACCAGCCGCGGAACCGCGTCGGGGTCACCCGGACGGGCACGGAGTTCCGTGCCTCGTGTTCTTCCTCATCCCGGAGGGATCAGCCGGGCAGGCTGACGAGTGCGACGGCAAGGCCGGCTGCGAGCAGGCCGAGCAGTTTCACCCGGCTCACCCGTTCACCGAGCACGATGACGGCGAGCAGGACCGTCACCGCCGGATACAGCGCCGCGATCACGCTCACCAGCGACAGCAGGCCGTGCTGGTAGGCGAACAGCAGTGCACCGTTCGCGATCACGTCGATCGCACCGATCCCGATCAGGATCGGCAGGAGCGACCGGATCGGCCACACCACGGTGCGCCACGAGAAGGCGATCACGAGCCAGACCACGAGGGTGGCGGTCGCGCGCGAGGCGGCGAGCGGCCACAGTCCGGTGCCGGTCTCGACCTGACCGAGGCCGACGAACGACAATGCGAAGGCGATGCCCGATCCGACCGTCCACCACGCGATCCTCGACGTGAAGCGCGGGTGTCCGACACCGGTGACGGTCTCGTCGGATTCGCGGCTGACCAGCCCCACCGCGATCACCGCGACGACGATGCCGAGATAGGCGAGCAGACCGGGCCGGTCCCCCGTCGCGATGCCGACGAACACGGGGATCCCGGCCACGACGACGGCGGTGACCGGTGAGACGACCGACATCGGCCCGTTCGCCAGCGCGAGATAGAACCACCAGACGGCGATGCCGCCGGCCACGCCCGCCGCGGCACCCCACGCGAGGGAGGCCGCGGTGAGGTCGCCACCGACGACCGACGCGGCGATCAGGGACACGACGAGCGAGACCGGGTAGGTGACGGCGACGACGCCGAGCGCGCTCGCGCGCCGGGAAGCGGCACCCCCGGCGAAATCGCTGAGGCCGTAACCGACCGCCGCAAGCAGCGCGAGCGCGACCGCGATCAGCGGCTCATGCCCTTCACCCGCCGGCCGAGCTCGCGGGTCACCTCACGTTCGGCGGTCCGGCGGGCGAGATCCTGACGCTTGTCGTAGTCCTGCTTGCCCTTGGCGAGCGCGAGCTCGACCTTGACCTTGCCGTCGGAGAAGTACATCGACAGCGGCACGAGGGTCTGGTTGCCCTCCCGGGTCTTGCCGACGAGCGCGTCGATCTCCCGGCGGTGCAGCAGCAGCTTGCGGGTGCGGCGCGGAGCGTGGTTGGTCCACGTGCCGTGCCCGTATTCCGGAATGTGCAGACCCCGCAACCACACCTCGCCGTCGTCGACGGTCGCGAACGCGTCGACCAGGGAGGCCTTGCCCTCCCGCAGGCTCTTGACCTCGGTACCGACGAGGGCGATGCCCGCCTCGTAGGTGTCGAGGATGGTGTAGTTGTGGCGCGCCTTCCGGTTGGTCGCGATGACCTTCCGGCCCTTTTCCTTCACGTGCAGGCCTTTCCGGTCCACGATCGATCGAACAGAACACCGTCCAGCATAGGAACCTCGCACAACACCTTATTCACGCACGTACAGACGCAAGGTCACATACGAGGTGAGAGCGGCCATCCCCACACCCACGAGCACCAGGAACGGCGAGACGAGAAGGATGTCGCTGTCGGTGATGCGGGCGACGATGTTCGCGTCGTAGACCTCGGTGAGCATGTCGTCGACGAACATGCTCTTGGCGACGAACAGGCCGCCGATGGCGAGCGCGGCACCGACGATCGCGGCGATCACCGCTTCGAGGAGGAAGGGCAGCTGCGTGTACCAGCGGGTCGCGCCGACCAGGCGCATGATGCCGACCTCGGTGCGGCGGGTGAAGGCCGCGATCTGCACCATGTTGGCGATCAGCAGCACGGCCGCGATCGCCTGGATCGTAGCGATGGCGAACGCGCCGTTGCGGATGCCGCCGAGCACACCGAACAGGCGCTCGACGAGATCCTGCTGGTTCAGCACGCTGTCGACGCCGGGTCTGGTGCCGAAGTCGTCCTGGATCGCCGCGAAGCGATCCGGATCGGACATCTTGATCTTGAAGGAGGCCGGGAAGCTGTCGGCGCTCACGAGTTCGGCGAGTTCGGGCTGATCGGCGAAGACGCGTTCGGTGGCGTCGGCGACGGCATCGTCGCGGCTCAGGTACTGGACCGACACCACGTCGTCGGTGCCCTCGAGGTCGCTGCGCAGAGCGGAGCAGAGGTCCTGCTCGCACTCCGGATCGAGCGAGGAGATGTCCTCGGTCAGGAACACCTGCACCTCGACCCGGTCGAGGAAGATCCGTTCCGTCTTGCCCGCCATCTGGACCACGAGCAGACCCGCACCGAACAGCGCGAGGGAGATCGCCGTGGTGAGGATCATCGCGATGGTCATGGTGAGGTTGCGGCGCAGGCCGGTGGTGACCTCGCTGAACAGGAAGCTGGCACGCATCGGGTGGGAATCCTTCGGTTGCCTGGTGGGGATGCTCGGGTGACGGGATCTACCGGCCGACGCCGTAGACGCCGCGTGCCTCGTCGCGCACGACGCGTCCGAGATCGAGTTCGACGACCCGCCGCCGCATCGAGTCGACGATGTGGTGGTCGTGGGTCGCCATGAGCACCGTCGTGCCCGTGCGGTTGATGCGTTCGAGCAGCAGCATGATGTCCTGGCTGGTCTCGGGGTCGAGGTTGCCGGTAGGTTCGTCGGCCATCAGCACGAGCGGCCGGTTGACGAACGCGCGCGCGATCGCGACGCGCTGCTGTTCGCCGCCGGACAGTTCGGCGGGCAGCCGGTCGGCCTTGCCGGACAGTCCCACCAGGTCGAGAACCTCCGGCACCGTCCGTTCGATCACTCCGCGCGGCTTGCCGATCACTTCGAGAGCGAACGAGATGTTCTCGGCGACCGTCTTGCGCTGGAGCAGCCGGAAGTCTTGGAAGACGCACCCGAGATTCTGGCGCAGCTTCGGCACGCGCCGCGCCGGCAGCCGATTGACGTGGAAATCGGCCACGTGGATGTCGCCGGTGGTGGGCTTCTCCTCGCGCAGGAGCAACCGGAGGAAGGTCGACTTCCCGGATCCGGAGGGACCGATGAGAAAGACGAACTCGCCCTTCTCGACGTGCACCGAGACCCCTTCGAGTGCGGGGCGCGTGGACGTCTTGTAGGACTTGGACACATTCTCCAGCCGGATCACGTGGACATGCTAACCGTTACCGGACGGTGACCTATTGACCCGGCTCGTCGACGCTCTACGACGGCGGGGCGTCGGTGTCCTCGGTCACCGTCGGGTTCTGCTGGTCGTTCACCCCGGGGATCCGCGGCAGATCGAACGGGAACTGCCTGTTCGTCGTGGTGGGAATCCCCGTGGTCGGCACGTCCTGCTGCGGCACGACCCCCTGTTCCGAACCCGGCGCATCGGTCGACGGCGTGGGCCGGGAGAGCGACGAGGTCGTCGGCGGATAGGGCGTGTCGGTGGTCTCCGGCACGTACTTCTCCTCCGGGACCGTGGTCGCCGGCGGCACGTACGGCACGTACGGGGTCTCGGAGATGAGCACGGCGGTCGACGGTGCCGCGGGGGTGTCCTCGGGCTGGTTCAGGAACAGATAGGTCACCCACAGCGCGAGCCACAGGGTGCACAACGCGAAGGTCGTGGTCCTGATCCGCCCACCCAGCAGGTGCGACGGGATGCGCCTGCGGTGCGTCTGCTCCGGCTCGGTCGCCGCGCCTCCACCCGAGGCCCCTCCACCCGGTGTCACTGTGCCTCCACTCGATCGACCACGCTGGCGGTGTCGAGCTGGGGCGTGACGGTGATGCCCTGTTCACGCAGCGCTCGCGCGATCCGCGCACGCAGCAGACGGCCCACCTGGAACTGCTTGCCGGGCAGCGTGCGCGCGACCATGCGGACGCTGAGCTGATCCACCTCGAGGCTCTCGACACCCATCACGCTCGGTTCGTCGAGCAACAGCTCCCGCAGGCGGGGTTCCTGGTATGCGGCGACACCCAGTTCGCGCAGGATCTCGGTGACGTCGGCGATGTCGGCGGTCACCGGGATCGGCACGTCCACCACGGCGCGCGCCCAGTCCTTCGACAGGTTGACGGCCTTGTTGATCTGCCCGTTGGGGACGGTGATGACCTCGCCCGCCGTGCTGCGCACCCGGGTGACACGCAGTGTGACGTCCTCGACGGTGCCGACTGCGTCCTCGGACGCACCGGTCACGGAGATCTGCACCGTGTCGCCGAAGCCGTACTGGCGTTCGGTGATGATGAAGAACCCCGCAAGGATGTCCTGCACGATGCGCTGGGCACCGAAGCCGAGCGCCGCGCCGAGCACGGTCGCCGGCGCGACCAGGCTGCCGATGGGCAGCTGGAGATAGTCGAACACCTTCAGGGTGGCGACGATGTACACGAACGAGATCGCCATCCACGTGACCACCTGGGCGACCGAGTGGCGGTGCTTCGTCGCTTCGGACCGCACGAGGTCGTCGGACTGCGTGTAGCGCTCGTCGATGCGCCGCGTGATGCGGCTGCCGATCCAGGAGACGAACCGGGCGATGAGAACCGCGCCCAGGATCGTGAGTGCGATCAGCAGCCCGCTCGTCGACAACCAGTCGAGCAGTCTAGCTCCGGGAAGAAACGGCACAGGGCCCTCTCCTGTTTCCGATCACGACTTCTGCTCTTCCCGCATACGCCAGCGGATGCCCGATTCGAGGAATCCGTCGATGTCGCCGTCGAGCACCGCCGACGGGTTGTTGACCTCGTACTCGGTGCGCAGGTCCTTGACCATCTGGTACGGGTGCAGCACGTACGAGCGCATCTGGTTGCCCCACGAGCTGCCGCCGTCGCCCTTGAGCGCATCCATCTCGGCCCGCTCCTCCTGGCGCTTGCGCTCGAGGAGCTTGGCCTGCAGGACGCGCATGGCCGCGACCTTGTTCTGCAGCTGCGACTTCTCGTTCTGACAGGTGACGACGATGCCGGTCGGGATGTGTGTCAGGCGCACGGCGGAGTCGGTGGTGTTGACCGACTGGCCACCCGGGCCGGACGAACGGTAGACGTCGACGCGGACGTCGTTCTCGTCGACGTCGATGTGGTCGGTGGTCTCGACGACGGGCAGCACCTCGACCTCGGCGAAGGAGGTCTGGCGGCGTCCCTGGTTGTCGAAGGGGCTGATGCGCACGAGCCGGTGCGTGCCCATCTCGACCGACAGGGTGCCGTAGGTGTAGGGCGCTTTGACCGCGAAGGTGGCGGATTTGATGCCGGCCTCTTCGGCGTAGGAGGTGTCGTAGACCTCGACGCCGTAGCCGTGCTTGTCGGCCCAGCGGATGTACATGCGCATGAGCATCTCGGCCCAGTCGGCCGCGTCGACGCCACCGGCTCCTGCGCGGATGTTGACGAGTGCGTCGCGCTGGTCGTACTCGCCCGACAGCAGCGTGCGCACCTCCATCGCCTCGATGTCGGCGCGCAGGCTCTCACGTTCGGCGTCGGCGTCGGCCATGGCGGCGGTGCGGGCCTCGCCCTCCTCGCCCTCGGCGAGTTCGTACAGGACCGGCAGATCCTCGAGTCGCTGACGCAGACCCTCGACCCGGCGCAGCTCACCTTGTGCGTGCGACAGCTCGCTGGTGACCTTCTGGGCGTGCTCCTGGTCGTTCCACAGCTCGGGATCGGCGGCCTGGTGCTCGAGTTCGTCGATGCGCCGTCGCAGCTCCTCGACGTCGAGGACCGACTCCACGGTGCGGAGGGTCGTGTCGAGCTCGGTCAGGGCTGCGGAAACATCGGGATGCACGATTCAACAGGTTACCGGAGCGACGAACGGGCCCGCCGTGGGCGGCGATCGACACGGGCAGGGCCCGAGCCGGGTCGAGCATCGCCGACCCCGGAGTGGACGGCAAGCTGCTCGGCCCCGAGCGACGGCGGCTAGCGTTTCCGTCATGACCACCGACTACACCGCCGACCTGGACCTCGCCCTCCGACTCGCCGACGCGTCCGACTCCATCACCCGCGACCGCTTCGGTGCGCTGGACCTGAAGGTGGACGACAAGCCGGACCTGAGCCCGGTCTCCGACGCCGACCTCGCCGTCGAGCGCACCATCCGCGAGATGCTCGGCGAGCAGCGACCGGACGATGCGGTGCTCGGTGAGGAGTTCGGTGGCGACGCGGTCTTCCGTGGACGGCAGTGGGTCGTCGATCCGATCGACGGCACGAAGAACTTCGTGCGCGGTGTGCCGGTCTGGGCGAGCCTGATCTCGCTCCTCGAGGACGGTGTGCCCGTCGTCGGTGTGGTCAGCGCCCCGGCACTGAACCGTCGGTGGTGGGCGGCTGCGGGAGGAGGGGCCTGGGTGTCGCACGACGGCGCCGAGCCCCGGCGTATCTCGGTGTCGCAGGTGACCGATCTCGCATCGGCGTCGCTGAGCTTCTCGAGCCTGAGCGGCTGGCAGGAGCGCGGCATCCGGGATCGGTTCGTCGCCCTGACCGACGACGTATGGCGGGTGCGCGCCTACGGCGACTTCTTCTCCTACTGCCTGCTCGCCGAGGGCACCCTCGAGATCGCGCTCGAACCTGAGGTGTCGCTGTGGGATCTGGCCGCCCTCGACGTAGTGGTGCGCGAGGCCGGTGGCCGGTTCACGAACCTCGAAGGCGCGGACGGCCCGCACGGCGGTAGCGCGGTCGCGACCAACGGCACGCTGCACGACGAGGTGCTCGGTCGGCTGAAGTGAGAGGTCGCGTGAGGGGGTCGCCCCGTGGAACTTACCGCGTAGTAGACACCGACCTTACTCGGAAGTAAGATCGGAGCCGTCCGCTGCCGCATCGAGAGACATCTGGTGATCATGAGCAAGCAAGACAGCGTGGCCCGCCACACGCCTCGCGACACGTCCGCCGTCGGCCTCAATCCGATCAAACGCGACGCCATGGGCGCTGCCATGCGCGTGCTCACCCGGATCACGGGCTCCGAACTGGCCGACCGGTACAAGTTCCGCGAGACGATCGACCGGATCACGTATCAGTCCACGAAGACGGGCTTCAAGACCCTCGGTGCCGCCACGCGCACCTTCAAGAAGGTGTCGGGCGGCGCGAGCGGCCCGCAGCGTCTCACCACCGCGAAGAACGCCGACTTCTTCGACCTCACCCCCACCGACGATCAGCAGATGATCACGGAGACGGTGCGTGAGTTCGCCGCCGAGATCCTGCGGCCCGCCGCGCACGACGCCGACGAGGCCGCCGCGGCCCCGGCCGATCTGCTCGCGCGCGCAGCCGAACTCGGCATCACCATGGTCAACGTGCCCGAGGCGTTCGACGGCGCCGCCGACGAGCGCGGCGTGGTCACCAACGTGCTGGTCGCCGAGGCTCTCGCACACGGCGACATGGGTCTGGCCCTGCCGATCCTCGCGCCGAGCGGTGTGGCCGCGGCGCTGACGCAGTGGGGCACCGAGGACCAGCAGAAGACCTACCTGCCGGCCTTCGCCGGCGACGACGTCCCCCAGGCGTCCGTCGTCATCGCCGAGCCGCGCGCCCTGTTCGATCCCTTCGCACTGCAGACCAAGGCGGTCCGCTCCCCCAGCGGTTACCGACTCAACGGCGTGAAGTCGTTCGTCCCGGCCGCGGGTAGCGCCGAACTCTTCGTCGTCGCAGCCGAACTCGACGGCAAGCCCTCCCTCTTCCTCGTCGAGGCGAAGAGCAAGGGCGTCGTCATCGAGGCCGATCCGGGGATGGGCCTGCGCGCCGCCGGACTGGGCCGCCTGCTGCTCGAGGACGTCGCGGTGCCGGAATCGGCGCGTCTCGGCGACGACGACGCCGACGTCCGCGCCGAGCAGTACGCCGACGCCGTGCGCCTGTCGCGCCTGGGATGGGCCGCTCTGGCGATGGGCACCGGTCAGGCCGTGCTCGACTACGTGGTCCCCTACGTCAACGAGCGCGAGGCGTTCGGCGAGCCCATCAGCCACCGGCAGGCGGTGGCGTTCATGGTGGCCGATATCAAGATCGAGCTCGACGGTCTGCGCCTGGTCACGCTGCGCGGCGCGTCGCGGGCCGAGCAGGGCCTGTCCTTCGCTCGCGAGGCGGCCCTGGCCCGCAAGCTCGCCACCGACAAGGGCATGCAGTTCGGCCTCGACGGTGTCCAGCTGCTCGGCGGCCACGGCTACACCAAGGAACACCCCGTCGAACGTTGGTACCGCGACCTGCGAGCAATCGGAGTCGCCGAGGGCGTCGTCCTCGTCTGATCGGCCCGACCCGAACAAGGAACCTGTGATGATCAATCTCGAACTTCCCCGGAAGCTCAAGGCTTCCGCGAACCAGGCCCATCAGGTCGCCGCGCAGATCTTCCGGCCGATCTCCCGCAAGTACGACCTCGCCGAGCACGCGTACCCCGTCGAACTCGACACCATGGCCGCGATGGTCGAGGGGCTCAACGACTCCGGTCAGGGCGCGGCGGGCGCCACGCTCGGCCGCGACAGCAAGGCCAAGCAGGACGGCCCCGCCGGAAATGCCAACGGCGGCAACATGGCCGGTCTCCTCAACGTCATCGAGACGTGCTGGGGCGACGTCGGCCTGACCCTGTCGATCCCCTACCAGGGCCTCGGCAACTCCGCGATCGCCGCGGTGGCCACCGACGAGCAGCTCGAGCGCTTCGGCAAGGTGTGGGCCTCGATGGCGATCACCGAGCCCGGCTTCGGATCCGACTCGGCGGCCGTGACGACCACGGCCGTGCTCGACGGCGACGAGTGGGTCCTCAACGGCGAGAAGATCTTCGTCACCGCCGGTGAGCGTTCCACGCACATCGTCGTGTGGGCGTCCGTCGACAGGTCGAAGGGCCGCGCCGCGATCAAGTCGTTCGTCGTGCCGCGCGAGGCTCCCGGGCTCTCGGTCGCCCGCCTCGAGAAGAAGCTCGGCATCAAGGCGTCCGACACCGCCGTGCTCGTGCTCGACAACTGCCGCATCCCGAAGGACAACATCCTCGGCTCTCCGGAGGTGAACACCGAGAAGGGGTTCGCGGGGGTCATGCAGACCTTCGACAACACGCGTCCGATCGTGGCCGGCATGGCCGTGGGTCTCGGTCGCGCGGTACTCGAGGAACTGCGCACGATCCTGAAGGAGGCGGGCGTCGAGGTCTCCTACGACGTCCCCGCCAACAACCAGCACGCCGCGGCCGCCGAGTTCCTGGCGCTCGAGGCCGACTGGGAGGCCGCCTACCTGCTCGCTCTGCGCGCGACGTGGATGGCCGACAACAAGAAGCCCAACTCCCTCGAGGCATCGGTGTCCAAGGCGAAGGCCGGCCGCACCGGCACCGCGGTCTCGCTCAAGGCCGTCGAACTCGCCGGCACCTACGGGTACTCGCAGCGGCCCCTGCTCGAGAAGTGGGCACGTGATTCCAAGATCCTCGACATCTTCGAGGGCACCCAGCAGATCCAGCAGCTCATCGTCGCTCGACGGGTGCTCGGAAAGTCGTCCTCCGAACTGAAATAACGCCCGGGGCATGGGGTCCGTCCGCCGGCCCCGAAGGGATGGGACCGGGGCCGGCGACGGTACCGGGCGTTTCGGAGGATCCATCGGGGGACGAGCCCTCGCCGCAGGCGCGGCGAGGGCTCTACCCGTTCCAGGAAGATCATCCGGAGAAGATTGCCTGGAATGTGAGCTACGTCACGGCTACTGTGTGTCCTGACGCCGACACACAACCAGGGGGACGGATGCTCGGTCAGGACATTCTCGGCAGGATCACGGGCGGGCGGATCACGCTCGACGACACGATCGGCCAGGTCAAGGACACCGTCGGATCACTCGCGGTACTCCATCGCTCCGGTCTGCTGCACTTCCCGCGCGTGGACCACAGCATCGGGACGATCATGGCGGCCAACAAGTACGGTCCCTTCGCCGGTGCCGTGCACGCGCAGGCCGAACGCGGTCTGGACGCCGTCGCACTGATCGACGAGGCCGGCGACGTCACCTACAAGGAACTCGAGGCCCGCTCCAACGCCCTCGTGCGTGCGTGGCAGCGCGCCGGGGTCGAACCGGGATCGGTCATGGGCATCATGGCCCGCAATCACCGCGGTCTCGTGCTGACGATGCTCGCCACCGCCAAGCTCGGCGTGCGGCTCGTCATGATGAACACCGGCTTCGCCCCGCGCCAACTCGTCGACGTCGCCGCGCGCGAACAGGTCTCGACGTTCGTCTTCGACAGCGAGTTCGCCGATGTCGCCGCCGCGCTCCCAGACGACGTGCGCCGGTACGTCTCCTGGGTGGACGACGAGGTCCCCGATATCCCGACACTGGAGCACTCGATCGAAGGCATGGACGGATCGTCCCTGCCCGCCCCGGAGGTCTTCGGTGGATTCGTGCTGCTCACCAGCGGCACCACCGGCACCCCGAAGGGGGCGCCGCGCGGCCGCACGTCGCCGTTCGCGTCGGCCCAGTTCCTCGATCGGGTTCCGCTGCGCCCCGGGCAGACGATGCTCATGGCCGCCCCCGCCTTCCACGGCACCGGCGTCTCACAGTTCGCGCTCGCCCTCGCGCTCGGTCAGACCGTGGTGATGATGCGGCGCTTCTCCCCCGTCGACACCCTGGGCCTCGTCGAGCAGCACGGAGCGAACGTGCTGGTCGTCGTCCCGACCATGCTGCAACGGATCCTCGACCTCGGACCGGAGAAGATCGCCGAGTACGACACCTCGAGCCTGAAGATCGTCTTCTCCGCGGGTTCGTCGCTCTCACCCGACGTGTGTCGCCGGACCACGGAGGCCTTCGGGCACGTGCTGTACAACCTGTACGGATCCACCGAATGCGCCGTCGCGACGGTTGCGACCCCCGACGACATCCGGCAGGCGCCCGGCACGGCCGGTCGTCCTCCCGTGACCTGCCGGGTGGTGCTGTTCGACGACGACGGCCACCGCATCACCGAACCTCACGTTTCCGGCCGCATCTTCGTCTCGAGCGGCCTGTCCTTCGCCGGCTACACCGACGGTCGCGACAAGGAACGCATCGACGGACTGCTGTCGATCGGCGACATCGGGCACTGGGACGAGAACGGCCTGCTCTTCGTCGACGGCCGCGACGACGACATGATCGTCTCCGGCGGCGAGAACGTCTATCCGCTCGAGGTCGAGAACCTGCTCGCCGAACGGAAGGACGTGCTCGACGCCGCCGTGGTGGGGGTCCCCGATTCACAGTTCGGGCAGCGACTGCGGGCCTTCGTGGTCCCCTCACCCGATTCCTCCCGCGACGCCGAGGACATCAAGGCGTTCGTGAAGGCGAATCTCGCCCGGTACAAGGTCCCGCGCGAAGTGGTCTTCCTCGACGAGCTGCCGCGCAATGCCACAGGGAAGCTGCTGCGCCGGGTGCTGGTGGAGATGGATGTTCCCGAGGATCCCGAGAAGGGGCGCACCGCCGCCCGCGGGTGACCCACGAACGAACGAAGGCCGGTCGTCCGAGACGACCGGCCTTCGTGGTGGTAGCGGGGACAGGATTTGAACCTGCGACCTCTGGGTTATGAGCCCAGCGAGCTACCGAGCTGCTCCACCCCGCGTTGCATGAACGAACCTACACGAGCGCGGAAACGGAATGCAAATCGCCTTGTCGGACGCGGATATTCCTCGACGACACCCGGAATCACCGCCCCTTCCGGGTGACCCGGTTCACATTTCCACCATGACTATCACCACATAACGGAGGTGTAACGATCTTGCATCGAACCCCGTTATCACTGCCCTGAACTGGGAAAATCCCGCGACGTCATCCCATCAGGTGGATAGGAGACTCTCTCGGCACAGGGGTGACGAGCCGCGACACGCTTTGTACTGTCGGTCCCGGCTCGAAACAGCCGAGCCACCACCGGCCCGTCGCCGCCAGTCTGCCCCGCGGGATCCGGTGCCTACGAAGACCCGAGGGGCAGGGACGCGACCGACATGGTCCCCGATCCGGACGGAGACATTCTCCGTCGGCCGAGATCGACGAGGGCCGTCGCGCTCCGCGAGCGCGGGAAGGACTCCACAGCATGACCAACTTCAGCACGCGTGCATTCCGCACTGCCGTCGTCACCGGTGCACTCGCCGCGGTTCCGTTCGCGCTCGCCACCGGCACCGCGTCCGCCGCCCAGCACAACTGGGACGGCGTCGCCCAGTGCGAGAGCGGTGGCAACTGGGCCATCAACACCGGCAACGGCTACTACGGTGGCCTGCAGTTCTCGCAGAGCACCTGGGAGGCCAACGGCGGCAGCGGCCGCGCGGACCAGGCCTCGAAGGCGGAGCAGATCCGCGTCGCCGAGAACGTCCTGCAGACGCAGGGTCCCGGTGCGTGGCCCGTCTGCGGTCAGTACCTGACCACCGAATCCGCGCCGGCTCCCGCCGCGCCCGAGGCTCCCGCGCCGGCTCCCGAGGCTCCGGCACCCGCGGCCCCGGCCGCCCCCGAGCTGCCGGCCGAGGTCGCCCAGGCCGTCGACACCGCCAACCAGCTCGCCCAGCAGTACGGCTTCGGCGCCGAGTTCGCGCAGATCGTCGACATCACGCTGGCCGGTCGCTGACGCAGACCGCCTCCAAGAACACGACGAAGGCCCGCGGTTCGCACCGCGGGCCTTCGTCGTGTCCGTTTCCGTTACCGGATCAGCCGCCGGTGGACTCAGCCGCCAGTGGATTCGTAGGCGTCGACGGCCTGCTGCACCCGCCGCAGCGCCCGACCGTAGGCTTCGAAATCGCCGCTGGTCTGCGCGTTGGCCAGCTCCGCAAGTGCCGAATCGAGCTCCGCGACCGCGGCATCGCGATTCGCGGGAGCGGTCGGCGCCGGCGAGGCGGGCTGCTGTTGCTGCTGATCGGAAGGCTGGTTCTGCTCCTCCGTGCCCTCGCCGATCGCCTCACCGCGGGTCTCGTCCTCGACCTCGGCGGTGGGCAACGCCTCGCCACCGGGAGCGGTGGCCGCGTCGCCGACACCGGGACCGAAGACCTGGTCGAGCGCACCGGCGAGAGTGGGCGCGTAACCGATCCGGACACCACCGCTGGCACCCGGCTCCCGGTAGCTGACGAGCACGCGCGACAGCTGCGGGAAGGTCGACGTGCTGCCCGCCGTCGCATTGCGCTCGGTGTACATCGGCTGGACGTACAGGATGCCGCCGTCCGCGATGGGCAGGGTGAGCAGGTTGCCGTACTGGATCCGGTTGGACCGTTCGAGCAGGGTCCGCTCCGAAGCCACTCGGGTGTCGGAGATCATCGCGTTCTGCGTCTGCTCCGGACCGAAGGTCTGTGTGTCCGTCGGTAGCTGCAGGATCGTGAACTTGCCGTAGTTCTCCGGATCGGATTCGACCGAGATGTACGCCGACAGGAACTGCCGGTTGTAACCCACCATCGCCGAGGTCAGACGGAACCGCGGATCCGCCGTCTCACGATCGCCCATCAGCAGGTAGTAAGGCGGCTGGTTCGCGCTGGTGTCGACCGTCGGATCGGCCGGCACCGACCAGAACGCGTTGTTGGTGAAGAACTCGCGTGGATCGTCGACGTGGTACTTGGCGAGCATCTCGCGCTGCACCTTGAACAGGTCCTCCGGGTAGCGGAAGTGCGCCCGCAGTTCGTCGGAGATCTGGTCCTGCGGGGTCACCGCGTCGGGGAAGACACCCATCCAGGCCTTCAGGACCGGGTCCTGATCGTCGACCTGGTAGAGCGTGACGGTGCCGTCGTAGGCATCGACCGTCGCCTTGACCGAGTTGCGGATGTACGAGACCTCCTTGCGGGGCAGCAACCGGCCGGTGTTCTGGTCGATGCTGTCCTCGACGAGGCCCTCGAGCGACGCGCGCTGCGCGTACGGGTAGTAGTCGAGCGTTGTGTACGCGTCGACGATCCACTTGATGCGGCCGTCGATCGCGGCCGGGTAGGCGTCGCCGTCGGCCGTCAGCCACGGCGCGACCTTCGTCACGCGCTCACGCGGGTCGCGGTTGAACAGGATCTTCGAGTCGCTGCCGATGGCGCTCGAGAACAGGATGTTGCGTTCGCCGTACTTCGCGGCGAAGGCGAGCCGGTTGAACCAGTTGCCGATGTCGACGCCGCCCGAGCCGGTGTAGGTGTACTTCTCGGTGTCGGTGTCGTACTCGCGCGGCCCGGACGAGTCGGCGCTGTTGCCGACGATCGCGTAGTCCGGATCGGCCTCGGCGATGACCTCGCCGTAGTAGATGCGGGGCTGCTCGACGGGGATGACCTGGTTCTCCGCGGCGAGCGACGCCAGGTCGCTGACGAAGTAGACGGGATAGCCGCTGTTGCTGTTGGCGGCCTCCTCCGCCGACGCACTCGCGGCGGCGTTCACACGGTTGGCGGGCGCCGCGACGAGACCGTTGCCGTGCGTGTACACGGTGTGGCGGTTGATCCAGTCGGTCTGGTTACCGGTCAGGCTCGTCGGCGAGAGCTCACGCGCCGCGACGATGTAGTCCTCCATACGACCGTCGAGCTCGTACCGGTCGATGTCGAGCGACTCGGGGTAGCCGTAGAAGTTCTTCAGCTGCGTCTGCTGCGTGAACGTGCGGGGAAGCACGTTCGGGTCGAGCAGGCGGGCATTCGCGATCGTGGTGATGTCGGCCGGGATGTTCTCGGGCGAGGTGGTACCCACGCCCGGGTAGTCCTCGTACGCCACCTTGTCGTCGGTGATGCCGTACGCCTCGCGGGTCGCGGCGATGTTGCGCTCGATGTACTCGCTCTCCTTGTCGGCAGCGTTCGGGCGCACCGAGAACTGCTCGACCATGAGCGGGTACACCGCACCCACGAGGATCGACGACAGCACGAGCAGCGCCGTCGCGAGCGCGGGGATCCGCAGGTCGCGCAGGAAGATCGCCGCGAAGAACGCGATCGCGCAGATGACGGCGATCGCGAGCAGGATGAGCTTGGCCGGCAACACCGCGTTGATGTCGGTGAAGCCACCACCGGTGAAGGTGGGTTCCTTGCGGCTGCTCCACAGCAGTTCGTACCGATCGAGCCAGTAGGCGAACGCCTTGAACGCGACGAACAGGCCCGCGAGGACCGCCAGCTGCACACGCGAGGCCGTCGACATGCTTCCACCGCGACCGGCGAGACGGATGCCGCCGAAGATGTAGTGGGTGACGAGGTTCGCGATGAAACCGAGCACGATCGCGACGAAGAACCAGTTGAGCACGAAGCGGTAGAACGGCAGGTCGAAGGCGTAGAAGCCCACGTCGAGACCGAACTGCGGATCGGTGGTGCCGAAGTCGCCGCCGTTGAAGAACATCTGCACGGTGACCCAGCCGGCCTGGGCGACCAGACCGGAGAGCACACCGAGCACGACCGGGATGCCGATCCCGAAGGCGCGCATGCGCGTCATCACGGTGGTGCGGTAGCGCGCCACCGGATCGTTGGGTCCGGTGGTCGGCACGAAGACCGGGCGCGACCGGTAGGCGAGCAGCATCGCCAGCCAGACGACACCGCCGATGAACAACCCGACCACCAGGAACAGTGCGATCCGGGTCAGGAGAACCTTGACGTATACGTCCCGGAAGTCGACCTCGCCGAACCAGAGCCAGTTGGTGTAGGTGTCCACCAACCGTGGTCCGAGCAGCAGCAGCACTGCGGCCACCACTGCCAGGATCAGCAGAACTCTGCTCCGCTTCGACAATGTAGGTACTCCGGTCGGGGGCCTCATGCCCACGTGCCACGCTCCCAACTCGTCCGGCGGCGCGATCGCACCGCATCTGTACATCTCGCGCTCGACGAACGCGTACGAACGCGCCTCGTTGTCACGGAGTGACCGTTTCGCCCCACTCTACGGAATCCTCCTACCGGGGGTCGTACGACGCAGGTCCGGCAGCGCACACCCGCGTACGGGTGCCAGGATAGGCCGGTGAACCAACGTCTTCCCGTACCTTCCGAACAAGGACTCGCGCGCGCCGTCCACGAGATCATCGATTTCGCGGATGCGGAGGGTTGGGACCGCCCTCCCGTGATGTTCGCGCTCGTCCCGACCGTGCTCCTCGCAGCCGCCGAACCCACCCTCGCCGACCAGCTCGACGAGGGACACGAGTACACCCCGATCGCGCAGGAGGACTTCCCCGACGACGTCGAGGGCGGCAGTCCCGCACTCGAGGAGTTCCTCGCCACGACCACCTGGCCCGGCTCTGTCGCCGGGTGCGCGCTCGTGCAGGAGGTGGTGGTGCTGCCGCCGAGCGCCGAGAACGAACTCGACGACGCCTTCGCGCCGCTGCTCGCCGACACCCACGCGGCCGACGAGGCGGCACGACTCGCAGCGCACACTCACCCGGAACGACGCGCCGCCCGCCTCATCTCCGCGGTCCTGCGCGACGGGCCGTCGCTCTCGCTCCTGCAGTTGCGTCCGCTCGACGACGACGATCCGTTCGCGGGTGCCGAACTGCGGACCTACGACAACCTCGCCCCGCACGTCGTGGCGGCGTTGTACGCAACCCTGGAGGCGAGCGACGACGACTACTGAGCTGTCGGCCACCGCGCTGTCGCTCCCTCGGCGGCGGATGGGTCAGCTGCAGGTCGGCGCGTCGCGTCCGTCCGCGATCGCTGCCAGCGCGTCGATCGCGCCCTCGAGCGTCTCGACCTTCACGAGCTGCACACCCTCGGGGGCGCCGCTCTGCGCCTCCGCGCAGTTCTCGGCGGGCACCAGGAAGACGGTCGCGCCGTCCTCCGACGCCGCGGTGAGCTTGTGGGTGATCCCGCCGATCGGCCCGACCATCCCGTCCGAGTCGATCGTGCCGGTCCCGGCGACGTCCAGGCCGCCGTTGAGCAGGCCCGGGCTGAGCTTGTCCACCACGGCCAGACTGAACATCAGGCCGGCGGACGGGCCGCCGATGTCGGCCAGGTTGAAGGTGACCTCGAAGGGCACCTCGGGAACCTCCTCGGTGGCGATGCCCAGGAAGCCCTTGTCCGGGTCGCCGGGCCGTGGACCGACGGGGACGTCGAACGACTCCTCGGCATCGCCGCGCAGGACGGTGATGCCCACCGACTCGCCGGGCGGCACGTCGCCGACCGCGCGCTGGACCTGGCCGGCCGTGCGCATCTCCTCGCCGCCGACGGCGACGATCCGGTCGCCCGCTTCGAGCAACCCGGAGGCGGGAGCGTCCTGGCCCACCTCGGCGATCCGCAGGGTCACCGGCAGATCGAGATAGTGCAGAGCGGCGAGTTCGGCGGACCGCTCCGACTGGGCGAACTGCGCCTGGTCGACGGCCTGCACTTCGTCCTTGCTGCGGTCGGGCGGATAGACCTGCTCGCGCGGCGCGACGCCGTAGCGACCGCTGATCCAGGCGGTGAAGGTCTGCGCGAGGGTGAGATTGTCGGTGACCCCGACGGTCGTCATGAACAGACTGCCCTCGGTCTCGTCCGCCTCGATCCCCTCGAGCGCCACGACCGGGGTGCCCTCGATCTCGCCGAGCGTGTCGAAGACGGGGCCGGGGCCGAGCGCCACGTACGGCGCCCGGACGTTGAACGCCACGACCACGATGACGAGGATCGGGAGCACGAGCGCGAGCGGCAGGACGTAGCGACGATTCACCCGGCCAGGGTAGCGGTCGGCCGACGATGCCCCGCACCACGACCGTGCTGTGTCGCTCATGGCGTACCACGCCCCATCTGACGGCGTACCACGCCCCATCGTGATGGCGTACCACGCCGTGTTCGCCATGAGCGTGACCACGATGCCGGTCCCCGCCCGGGCCGCCTTGTACCGTTGGATACATGAGCGACACGCCCTTCGGATTCTCGAATCCCGACGACGACCCCGACCGCAGGAAGGACGAGGGTTCCGGTAGCGGCGGATCCGGTGGCGGTATCCCCTTCGGATTCGGACTGCCCGGCAGCGGCGGGGGCGACAACCCGTTCGGCGGTCAGGGCTTCGATCCCGCGCAGTTCGGTCAGATGCTCAGCCAGTTCGGCCAGATGCTCGCCGGCATGGGTAGCGCCATGGGTTCCGGCGGCGGCTCGGGCCCGGTCAACTACGACATTGCGACGAAGCTCGCACGACAGCAGATCGGGTCCGTCGACCCGGTCTCGCCCCGCACCGCCGACGCCGTGACCGACGCCGCGCGCCTCGCGGAACTGTGGCTCGACGCGGCCACCACGCTTCCCGCGGGTGCGTCGAAGGTCGTGGCGTGGACGCCCGTCGACTGGCTCGACAACACCCTCGAGACGTGGAAGCGCCTGTGCGATCCGATCGCCGAGCAGGTCAACGGGATGATGCTGAACGGTCTGCCCGAGGAGGCCCGCGCGATGGCCGGGCCCATGCTCGGCATGTTCTCCCAGATGGGCGGGGTCGCCTTCGGCTCCCAGCTCGGTCAGGCCCTCGGCCAGCTGTCGAAGGAAGTGCTCACCTCCACCGACATCGGTCTCCCGCTCGGCCCGGAGGGCACCGCTGCTCTGCTGCCGGCCGCGGTCGAGAGCTTCGGTGAAGGACTCGAGCAGCCCGCCCAGGAGGTGCTCGTCTTCCTCGCCGCACGCGAGACCGCCCACCAGCGCCTCTACAGCCACGTGCCGTGGCTGCGTCAGCGAATGCTGGCGACCGTCGAGGAGTACGCACGCGGCATCCGCATGGACATGTCGTCGATCGAGGATCTCGCGCAGGGACTCGATCCGTCGGCACTCACCGACCCGTCCAAGCTCGAGGAGATCCTCAAGCAGGGCGCGTTCGAACCCCAGACCACCCCGGAGCAGAAGGCCGCACTCGAACGACTCGAGACGATGCTCGCGCTCGTCGAGGGCTGGGTCGAGACGGTCGTCGCCGACGCGCTCGGCGAGCGGCTCCCGGGCGCCTCGGCCCTGACCGAGACCCTGCGCCGTCGCCGCGCCACGGGCGGACCGGCGGAACAGACCTTCGCCACGCTCGTCGGCCTCGAACTGCGGCCCCGGAAGGTGCGCGAGGCCGCCGCGCTGTGGCGACGTCTCACCACCGACGCCGGCACCGAGGCCCGCGACCACGTGTGGGCGCACCCCGACCTGCTGCCGGACTCGTCGGATCTCGACAACCCGGCAGCCTTCGTCGACCGTGTGATCGGCGGCGGTACCGGAGCCTTCGACGATCCGATCGCCCAGCTGCAGGCGACCATGGAACGCGAGCAGGCCGAACGGGATCGCGCCGCCGAGGAGGGATCCGACGAGGATCGTCCCGGGGACGACAGCACCTCCTAGAACGACCCGACAACGGTGCCCGCGCCTGTGGACAACTGCTCCTCGTGAGCCGTCCACGGGCGCGGGTGCTGTCAGTCTGTCTCCATGATCACCGCATCGCGCGAGACGACCACGAATCCCGTGCCGCCCGAGACGGCGGTTCTCCGGGTCGATCCGGAACTGGCCGTGCTCGAACGGTCCGACGGCTCGATCCAGCTCGGCTGGGGTCCCGACACCGCGACCGTCGTCCTGCCACCCGAGGGCATGGACAGCTTCGACCTCGGCGTTCTCGTCCGGCTGCTCGACGGCCGGCTCACCCTCGACGAAGTGCTGGACGTCGTGGCGGAGCGTGGTCTTCCGTCCGGACGGGTCCGGCAGGTGCTCGACGAGCTCACTGCGACGGGCGCGGTCAGGCAGGTCCCCGCGTCGTCGGTCGGTCCGGCGCGACCGCGGCGGGTGCGGGTCCACGGCTCGGGTCCGCTCGCGTCGGCGATCGTCGAGGATCTCCCGGTGTGGGACGTGCGGTGGGTGCGCTCGTCGCCCGGTGACGAACCGCAGGGTCCGGCCGACTGTGTCGTCCTCGCCGACGGGCAGGTGCCCGACCCCCACCTCGTCGACATGCTCGTGCGGGCCGGGATCCCTCATCTCGCGGTGCGGATCCGGGACGGACGCGGCATCGTCGGTCCGTTCGTGCTCCCAGGCCGGAGCAGTTGCCTGCGCTGCGCCGATCTCGTACGGACCGATCTCGATCCGTCCTGGCCGCGACTGGCGAGTCAGCTGTACGGGCGGCAGGGCCACGCCGGTCGGGCGGTGACGTCGGCGACCGCGGCGATGGCCGTCGGTCAGATCGAGGCGTTCCTCTCCGCCGATCCGTCGGTGACTCCGGCGGTCGACCGCACGCTCGAACTGGACCTGCGAACCCACTGCATCGTCACGCGTCGATGGTTCCGTCATCCCCGGTGCGACTGCTCGGCCATCGCTCCGGTCGGTCAGGCATGATGGGGGGCGTGCCAGACATCCCTCGCAGAAGCTCGTCCCGCACTGCCAAGCTCGCGAGCATTCCCCTGGGAATCGCCGGGCGCGCGGCCGTCGGTTTCGGTCGTCGGCTCGCCGGTGGGGATCGGGAGGAGATCGACGCCGAGATGACGGCGAAGGCCGCCGAACAGTTGTTCAGTGTGCTGGGCGAACTCAAGGGTGGCGCCATGAAGTTCGGCCAGGCACTGAGCGTGATGGAAGCCGCCGTCCCGGAGGAGTTCGCCGAACCGTATCGGGAGGCGCTGACCAAACTGCAGGCCGAGGCCCCTCCCCTGCCCGCCCGGGCCGTGCACCGCGTGCTCGACCAACAACTCGGCACGAAGTGGCGTGAGCGCTTCGAGTCGTTCGACGACGTGCCCGTCGCGTCGGCCAGCATCGGCCAGGTGCACCGGGCCGTGTGGTCGGACGGACGCGAGGTCGCGGTGAAGGTCCAGTACCCGGGCGCCGACGAGGCGCTGCGCGCCGACATGCGCACGCTGTCCCGGTTCGCCGGGTTGTTCGCCACGATGATGCCGGGCGCCGATGTGCGTGCGCTGCTCGACGAGTTGTCCGCACGCACCGAGGAAGAACTCGACTACCGGATCGAGGCCGACAATCAGCGGGCCTTCGCGAAGGCCTTCGCCGGCGACGAGAAGTTCCTGATCCCGCGTGTCGTCGCAAGTGCACCGAAGGTCGTCGTGACCGAATGGCTTTCGGCGACACCACTGTCGGCGATCATCAACGGTGGTACGCGAGAGCAGCGCAACCGGGCCGGTGCGCTGCTCGCGGAGTTCCACTTCTGTTCGCCCGCACGCGCCGGTCTGCTCCACAGCGACCCGCATCCGGGCAATTTCATGCTTCTCGACGACGGCCGTCTCGGGGTCATCGACTTCGGCGCCACGGCGGCGATGCCCGACGGCTTCCCGCCGGTGCTCGGGCGGATGGTCCGGCTCGCGCTCGAGGAACGTTTCGACGAACTCACCCGGCTGCTCTACGACAACAAGTTCGTGCTGCCCGGCCGCACGGTTACCGACGAGGAGATCGCCGATTACCTCCGGCCGTTCACCGATCCGATCCACACCGAGTCGTTCCACTTCACCCGCGCATGGCTGCAGCGGGTGGCGGGCACGGCCACGGACTTCTCGAGTTCGACCTTCAAGACGGCCCGGACACTGAATCTTCCGCCCGAGTACGTGGGTGTGTTCCGGGTGCTGCTCGGTTCGGTCGGCATCTGCGCTCAGCTCGACGCCGAAGCGCCGTACATGCGCATCCTCAGTGAATGGCTACCCGGCTTCGTCGAGGAGTAACGAAGCCGGGCAACCGTATTCACGCACAGACCAGTTCCTTGCGGGGTTCGGGCAGCGGATTCTTCCGCGGCCGGCCCCGCGGCCGCTTGCGGGCCACGACGACACCACGGTCGATGATCTCCCCGCCCCACACGCCCCAGGGTTCCTCCCGCTCGAGAGCTGCGTCGAGGCACTGGGCACGCACCGGGCAGCCCGCGCACAGCGTCTTGGCGTACTCGAGATCGGCCGGGGTCTCGGCGAACCACAGGTCGGGGTCGTTGTCGTGGCACGGCAGGGTGTCGCGGTCGCGGTCGTTGCGTGACGTCGCGAAAGTGTCGCTGCGCGACAGGATGTCGTCGGTACGACGCATCTCGTCTCCTTCCGTTCGTTTCGACAGGCTCGACGGGTATTCGCTCGGCACGTGAGCTCCTTCGTTGGTTCGGTGGAATGCGATGCGAACCCGGCCGGAGAACGAGAAAGGCCACGGTCCGCTGGGCGGGGTCCGTGGCCTGGAGGAGACGAAGGTCTACCGGGAGATACTTCCCGATCGACTTCCGACCACGGACGAGACGGCGGCGGCGTACACACGTCGGCGTGCACGCGGCGCGGCGGCCACTGCGGGAGCCACAGATGTGGCAGTGCGGGTGGTAGCGGCGGCCACAGCGACACGAGGGGCAGCTGCTACTGCCACAGCGACACGAGGGGCCGTTGCCACTGCACGAGCATCGAAGCCGAGCATCGGGGCCACCTCACTTTCTCGTCGCGCACGGGCCGTCTCCCGTGACATCGTCATCCAGCCTAGATTCGTGGACACGATCGGCACAAGTTATTTTCTACCTGCGGTTTCGTGTCGCGGTCTTCGTCCCGGCACTACAGTCGGAGGGCATGTCCCTCGCGACCACGAGATTCCTGCCCGTCCTCGACTGCCCGGATCCGCGCGCGCTCGCCGACTTCTACCGCCGGTTGCTCGGATGGACGATCACCAACGAGCGAGAGGACTGGGTCGAACTCGCCCGTGACGACTCGACCGCCATCGCATTCCAGCGCGATCCCGACTTCACGCCGCGTCACTGGCCCGCCGACGGTGTGCACGCCCATCTCGACTTCCACGTGCCCGATCTCGACGAAGCCGAACGTCTCGTCCTCGGGCTCGACGCGCTGCGCGCCGACGACGGATCGAACAAGAGCACCTTCCGGGTGTTCCGCGACCCGGCGGGGCACTACTTCTGCCTGTGCGCCGAGTGAACCCGGCCGAGACGTCGGCCGGGTAGTCCTCAGAGGTCGAGGGTGTCGACGGTGCGCTCCCCCCGCACGAGGGCGAGCACGTCGGCGCCGTACTGCTCGAGCTTCTTCGCCCCGATCCCCGGGATGGCGACCAGCGCCCGATCGTCGCGCGGCTGCTGTTCGGCGATCGCGACGAGGGTGTTGTCGCTGAAGACGACGTAGGCCGGAACC
The DNA here is from genome assembly GCF_048381395.1 of Rhodococcus shunpengi. Classification (NCBI taxonomy): domain Bacteria; kingdom Bacillati; phylum Actinomycetota; class Actinomycetes; order Mycobacteriales; family Nocardiaceae; genus Rhodococcus; species Rhodococcus shunpengi. The sequence goes on along the minus strand of NZ_JBLWIU010000024.1, from coordinate 279,779 downwards.
TTCATCTCCTTCGAGCGCTCCCGGCGCCATTCCTTGAGCGCGACGAGCAGATTCTCGTCGAGATCGGAGGGGCACCCCTCGCAGCGACCGAGCATGGTCGAGGTGGTGCCCATGAGCGGCTTGCCGCAGACACGGCACTGCGGGCGCTTCTTCCGCGGGGAGGCCGGTTCGGCGATCTTCGACGCGGGTGAACTGTCGGGGATGAGCCCGTGCAGGAAGCGGGAGCGTCGCCGCGACCGGCGACCGCCCGCCGTGCGGGACAACGCCCACGACAACTGCAGGTGCACGCGGGCACGAGTGACGCCGACGTAGAGCAGCCGCCGTTCCTCCTCGATGCCGGCCTCGTCGGGCGGGGTGTCCTTGTCGCCGGTGACGTGGGTGATCGGCAGGGTGCCGTCGGTGAGCCCGACGAGGAAGACGGCGTCCCATTCGAGGCCCTTCGCCGCGTGCAGAGACGCGAGCGTGACGCCCTGGACGGTCGGTGGCTGACGCGCCTCGGCACGAGCCGCGAGATCGCGCAGCAGGCCCTGCAGATCCAGGTCGGGTTCGTGCTCGAGCAGTTCCTCGGTGAGCTGCACGAGCGCGACGAGCGACGCCCAGCGCTCGCGTGCCTGCGCACCCACCGGTTCGGTGTCGGTCAGGCCCAGCGGCACCAGGGTGGCCCGGACGAGGCTGAGCAGCCCGGCACCGCGACCGGCGTCCTCCGGCAGGTCGTCGCGTGTACCCACCTGACGCAGGGCATTGACCGCCTGCCGGACCTCCGCGCGGTTGAAGAAGCCTTCACCTCCGCGCACCTGGTACGGGATTCCCGCCTGCGTGAACGCCTGCTCGTAGGCCTCGGACTGGGCATTGATGCGGTAGAGCACCGCGATCTCGGCTGCCGGCACCCCCTTGCCCATCAGCTTCGCGACGGCCTTGGCGACCGCCTGGGCTTCGGCGGGCTCGTCGTCGAACTCGGCGAAGGTGGGCTCCGGTCCGGACGGACGCTGACCGACGAGCTTGAGCCGGGTGCCGGCGATGCGGCCCCGCGCCGCGCCGATCACGCGGTTGGCGAGGTCGACCACCTCCGGGGTGGAGCGGTAATCGCGTTCGAGGCGTACGACCGTGGCGTCGGGGAACCGGCGGGAGAAGTCGAGCAGGTGCTTCGGGGTGGCGCCGGTGAACGAGTAGATGGTCTGGTTGGCGTCGCCGACCACCGTGAGGTCGTCGCGCTCGCCGAGCCAGGCGTCGAGCACGCGCTGCTGCAGCGGAGTGACGTCCTGGTACTCGTCGACGACGAAGCAGCGGTAGCGGTCGCGGAACTCCTCGGCCACCGCGAGGTTGTCCTCGAGGGCCGCGGCGGTGTGCAGCAGCAGGTCGTCGAAGTCGAGATACATCCCGTCGCCCGACCGGGTCTTGAGCTGCTCGTAGGTCTCGTAGACGCGCGCGACCCGCTCTGGATCGGCCGGTGGGGTGCGGTGGGCGCGGGCGGCCGCGGCGGGATAGTCCTCGGGCGCGACGAGCGTGCCCTTGGACCATTCGATCTCCGACAGCAGGTCGCGCACGGTGTCGGTGTCGGTCGGGAAGCCGCACCGGTGCGCGGCCTGCGAGACCGCCGCGAACTTGCGGTCGAGCAGTTGCCACGGCGTGTCGCCGACGACCTGCGGCCAGAAGTACCGCAGCTGCCGCAGGGCGGCGGCGTGGAAGGTGCGGGCCTGCACCTGCGTGCCGTCGCCGCCGATGCCCAGGGCGCGCAGGCGTGAGCGCATCTCCCCTGCCGCGCGGGCAGTGAAGGTGACGGCGAGGACCTGGCCGGCGGAGACGTGACCGGCGGAGACGAGGTGGGCGATGCGGCGCGTGATGGTGCGGGTCTTGCCGGTGCCGGCACCGGCAAGCACGCAGACCGGTCCGCGTGGGGCGAGTACCGCTGCTGCCTGCTCGGGGTCGAGACCGTCCACCACATCCGCACACATGGCCTCCATCATGACAGCGACCGCCGACAGCGCAGCCCCCGGTGACCCCGCCCGCTGTGGTGAGGACCACAGCTCACCCCGGTCGCGGAACATGTTCGGCGGCTGTGATGTTCTCCAAGACATGACGACCACCGACGCACCCGCCCTGACCGTCTACTCCACCACCTGGTGCGGTTACTGCAGGCGGCTGAAGACCCAGCTCGACCAGAACGGCATCGCGTACACCGAGATCGACATCGAGTCGGATCCGGCCGCGGCGGAGTTCGTCGGCAGCGTCAACAACGGCAACCACGTGGTGCCCACCGTCAAGTTCGCCGACGGCAGCACCGCCACCAACCCGTCGCTCGCCGAGGTCCAGCGCGCTCTGGGTCTGTAGTTCCTGCTCGTTCGGAAAGGCCGGTCGCGTCCGCCGCGGCCGGCCTCTCTCGTGCCCGGACCCTCTGTCCGGGCCTTCTAGTCCTTGGCCCAGCCCTCGAGCATCCCGCGCGCGATGGAGATCGAGCCGGGCAGCAGCAGCGGGGCGTCCTCGGCGGAGGCCCAGTCGCCCGTCGCCAGCGCCGCACGGACCTCCTCGCGGGTGAACCACCGCGCCTCGGTGATCTCCCCGTCGCGGAAGTCCAGCGCCTGCTCGGGATCGGCAATCGCCGCGAATCCCAGCATGAGCGACCGGGGGAACGGCCAGGGCTGACTGCCGAGATACCGCACGTCGCGCACCTCGACACCGACTTCCTCGCGGATCTCCCGCACCACGCACGATTCGAGCGACTCACCGGCTTCGACGAAGCCCGCGAGAACGGAGAAGCGCCGCTCGGGCCACACCGGCTGCCGGGCGAGCAGGACCCGATCGTGTCCGTCGTGCACGAGACAGATGATCGCCGGGTCGGTGCGCGGGAACTCCTCGTGCCCGGTCTCGGTGCTGATCCGCGACCAGCCGGACATCGTCGGGCGGGTGGGCGAGCCGTCGACCGCGCTGTAGCCGGCGTTGTCGTGCCAGTTCAGCAATGCGACCGCGCTGACCATCAGGTCGGCGTCGGCATCGTCGAGACGCTCGCCGACGCGTCGCAGATCGGCCACCGTGCCCGTCTGCGCCAGGACGCGGGCCGCCCAGACGTGATGTCCGTCGCGGATACCCAGGAAGATCGCGCCCTCGACCGGTTCGGGACCGAGTTCCGACGCCTCACCGAGCACGAGAGCGCTGTCGGAGACGCGGACCTGGTTGCGTCGATCGACCCGCAGGAGTTTCGCGTCGGCCCAGCCGGCGCGCAGGGCGTCCTCGTCCGAACGCAGCTCCTCCGCCCGGTCGACGACGGTACGAGAGAGCAGCGGGGTACCCGACAGAGCGAAACCGGTCACATCAGCACCCTAGCCACGCATGGCGCCCGGCGGCGAACCCACCAGCCGGATGTAGAGCAGTTTGTCGCTCGCCTCGAGTGCGTCGACCTCGGGCGAACCGATCCGCCACATCCGCCCGTCGCGGACGACGGCGAGGACGATGTCCTTCAGATGCCGGGGAGATCCCCCGACCTCGCCGGGCTCGACGTCGCGTTCGGTGATGGCGAATCCGGCTTCCGGTGTGAGCAGGTCCTCGATCATCTCGACGACGTTCGGAGTGGTCGTGGCGATGCCGAGCAGGCGCCCCGCCGTCTCCGACGAGATGACCACCGAGTCGGCACCGGACTGACGCAGCAGGTGGGTGTTCTCCGACTCGCGGATGGCGGCGACGATCTTCGCGCGCGGGGCGATCTCGCGGGCGCTGAGGGTCACGAGCACCGCGGTGTCGTCGCGGTTCGCGGCGACGATCACCGCCGACGCGTGCTGCACCCCGGCGAGCCGGAGCACATCGGACTTCGTCGCCGAACCCTGAACCGTCACGAGGCCCTGGCCGGCCGCGGACTCGAGAACCACCGGATCGGTGTCGACCACGACGATCTCGGACGGGGGTACCCCGTCGCCGAGCATCGCGTCGACTGCGGTACGGCCCTTGGTGCCGTAACCGATGACGACGGTGTGATTACGCACGCGGCGCCTCCAACGCTGGATCTTGAATGCTTGCCGGGAACTCTCGGTCAGTGCCGACAGAGTGGTACCGACGAGCACGATGAGGAAGAACACCCGGAGCGGGGTGATCAGCAGGATGTTGATCAGGCGCGCTTCGGGTGTGAACGGGGTGATGTCGCCGTAGCCGGTGGTCGAGAGCGAGACCGTGGCGTAGTAGACACAGTCCAGCAGCGACAGTTCGTCGCCCTGGGCGTCGCGGTATCCATCGCGATCGAGGTAGACCACGACGACCGCGAGGAACAGCGCAGCGAACGCGTAGCCGATGCGACGCGCGATCGCGAGTCCGGGACTCGTCTGTTCCTGGGGGACGCGCAGCACACCGACGAGCGCGAAGTCGGGGCGCTCGGTGAGCTGATCGGAGCGGCTGAACCGCGCACGCAACCTCCCGGGCATCGCGGTGTCCCACCTTCCTGCTGTCGGCCTCCACTGGCGGCCACCCTCGGTCGTCGCGGTACCGAACGGACTGCGCCCGATACCGGATCGCAGCGTACCGCCGCGCGTTAGTGTGGCACGCATGTCCACGAAAGCGGCACAGCGCTCTGCGATCCGGCTGTCAGGTCTTCTTCTCGGCGTCGGAATCCTGCACTTCGTGCGACCGGAACCCTTCGACGGCATCGTGCCGCGCGCCCTGCCGGGTGATGCCCGCACCTACACCTACGCCTCGGGGGTCGCGGAGATCGCCGTCGCCGGCGCGCTCGCCGTGCCCCGCACCCGGCGCCTCGGCGGTTCCCTGGCCGCGGCGCTGTTCCTGGCGGTCTTCCCCGCCAACGTGCAGATGGCCGTGACGTGGCTGCGCAGCCCGAAACTCTCCCCCGCCGCCAAGGCGGTGTCGCTCGCCCGGCTCCCGCTGCAGATCCCGCTCGTCACCGAGGCACTGAAGGTCCGCCGCACATCCTCCCGCTGAGCTACCCACACGCGGTGATTGAGGTCACAGCGAGCGGGTATGCGTCGGTATGGACACCGGACGTGGTCTGAAGGTGGTCGTCGTCGGCGCGACCGGCAATCTGGGAACCGGGATCGTCGAGGCGCTCGGACGCGAACCCGACGTCGCCGAGATCGTCGGCGTCGCGCGACGACCGACGGAGTGGACGTCCCCCAAGGCGACCTTCACGGTCGCCGACACCACCACCGACGACTTCCGCCCGATCGTGCGGGGCGCCGACGCGGTGATCCACCTGTCCTGGCTGTTCCAGCCAACTCACCGTCCTGAGGTGACCTGGAAGAACAATGTGCTCGGCGCGATCTCTGTCTTCGAGGCGGCTGCCGCGGAGAAGGTTCCCGCGCTGATCTACTCGTCGTCGGTCGCGGCCTATTCGCCCGGAAGCTCGACGGATCGCGTCACCGAGGACTGGCCCACACACGGATGGCCGGGTGCCGCCTATCCCCGCGAGAAGTCGTATCTGGAACGTTTTCTCGACACCCTCGAATTACGGGCGCCGGAGATGCGCATCGTGCGGATGCGGCCCTACTTCATCTTCAAGCGCGAATCGGCGACCTCGCAGCGACGCCTGTTCGTCGGCCCCCTGCTCCCGGGAAACCTGCTGCGCAGCGGACTGCTCCCCGTGATGCCGTTGGTCGAGGATCTGCGTGCCCAGGTACTACACACGAGCGACGTGGCCGACGCCTTCGTCCGTGCGACCGTCCGGCCCGTCCGCGGCGCGTTCAACCTCGCCACGGAACCACCCGTGGACGGCGCGTTCCTGGCAGAGATGTTCTCCGCCAGGAAGATCCCCGTACCGCGTGCAGCACTCCGCGAGGCCGTGAGGGCGGCGTGGCACGCGCATCTCGTTCCTGCCTCCCCCGGCCTGCTCGACACCGTTCTGCAACTTCCGCTGCTCGACAGCACGCGCGCCCGCACAGAACTGGGCTGGGAACCGCAGTATTCGCCGCCCGAGATCCTCGAGGAATTCCTGTCGGGACTGCGGGAAGGAGCCGGGATGCCCACCGCTCCCCTGGCACCCGACACCGCCGGGCGCCGGGCACACGAAGTGGCCACCGGTATCGGGCAGCGCCCCTGAGTCGGTGTCACTCGCCGTCGGCACGCCCTCGCAGATTCCCCGCCTCGAGCACGAGGCGTTCGAGCATCGCCGCATTCGGCAGTTCCTCGGGTGCGACGGTGCGTCCGGTGCGGACGTAGTGGAAAGCCGCTCGAACCTTGTGTAGCGGTAGTTCGGCCGGCCGGCCGGTGAGCCGCTCGGTCCGCGCCGCCATCAACTGCGCCCAGGCGAGACGGTAGGCGGCGAGCTGCACACCCACCGCGGCGAGCTTCTCGCCTTCCGGTTCGGCGCCGGTCTTCCAGTCGATGACCGTCCAGCCCCCGTCCGGATCCTCGAAGACGGCGTCGATGCGTCCGCGGATCACGGTGCCGCCCAGGGCCGTTTCGAACGGCACCTCGACCTCGACGGGGTTACGCGACGCCCACTTCGACCGCAGGAACGCCTCCTGGAGCCGGTCGAAGTGCGAATCGTCGCCGTCCTCGTCGTCGGCACCGGGAAGCTCGTCGAGGTCGAGCAGGCGTGTCGCGCCGAATCTGCGCTCGAGCCACGCATGGAAGGCGGTGCCGCGACGCGCGAGCGGATTGGGCCGGAACGGCAACGGACGACGTAGACGGGCAGCGAGGGCGTCGGGATCGGTGGCGAGATCGACGAGCTGACTGACGGACAGCTGTGCGGGCAGCACCACCTCGGCGCTCTGCTCGGCGCGCTGTTCGCGTTCGGCCAGGAGCGCATCGACGTCGGTAGCCCACTCGTCGGGATCGTCGTCGTACTCGGTCGGGAGGTCGGTCCGGTCGAACTCGGCAAGGACCAGTGCCGCGCCGCGTTCGACCTCGGTGCGCCGGGCACCGAGCGGGTCGCGCGGCCACAGTGCGCTGCGGGGTGAGGCCGTGAGCGGATTCTCCTCCTCCGGTTCGGGTTCCGGAGCCCAGTGGTCGACCGCACCGAGTCCGGGCCGGGCCGTGACGATCTCGTGCAGTTCCCGGAGGAACGGCGAGGGCCCCTTCGGTTCGGATCCGGTGTCGGCCCAGTGGTGGGCGGAGACGAACAGTGCCCGCTCGGTGCGGGTGAGAGCGACGTAGAACAACCGGCGGTCCTCGTCGAGCTTGCGGCGCTTGAGCGCGTCCTTGTGGGCGTCGATGGCCCGCTCGAGCATCTTGCGATCGGAGACGTCGTCGAGGTCGAGCACGGGCACACCGTCGGTGCTGCCCGGATCGTCGTCGGGCAGCACCCGGTCGCCCCGCAGATGCGGAGGCAGTTCGGTCGTCGAACCGAGCCAGGTCGCGGCGGCCGTGGACGACGGGAAGACCCCGGCGGCCACGTGCGGCACCGCGACGACCTCCCATTCGAGGCCCTTCGCGGAGTGGACGGTGAGGACCTGCACGCGGTGGGGGTCGACCTCCACCTCACCGGGTGCGAGTCCCTGCTCGATCTCCTCCGCCGCCGCGAGGTAGGACAGCAGACCGGGAAGCGTCGCGTTGGTGCGTCCCGCGTAGGACGCGACGACGGAGGCGAAGGCGTCGAGATGCTCGCGGCCGGCGACACCGCGCCTGCTGCCCACGCGGGCCTCGGTCTCGATGCCGATACCGAGCACACGCTCGACCTCGGCGACGAGTTCGGTGAGCGGCTGACCGAGCCGCTCGCGCAGGGAGGTCAGCTCGCGGCCCAGCGCGACGATGCGCGCGTAGCCGAACTCGGAATAGCGGCTGCTGTCGCCGGGATCGGAGATCGCGTCCGCGAGACCGGCCTGATCGGCGTACTCACCGGGCAGCGCCGAATCGAGGGCGTCCTCGAGCGCATCGGGATCGGTCACCGCGCCGGCGACACCCCAGCGTCCCGCGATGGCCAGTTCCTGGGCGCGTTCCCACAACGCCTTCAGGTCGGCGGCACCGAGCTGCCAGCGGGCACCGGTGAGCACCCGCACGGCCGCGCTTCCGGCCAGCGGATCCGCCGCGAGACGCAGCATCGCGAGCACGTCGGCGACCTCCGGCGTGTGCAGCAACCCACCGATGCCCACGACCTCGACCGGAAGGTCGCGGGCGCGCAGCGCTTCGGCGATCGGCGCGGCGTCGGCGTTGCGCCGGACGAGGACCGCAGCGGTCGGCGGTGTGCGTCCGGCCTCGCGGGCGGCGGCGTACTCGGCGGCGATCCGGTCGGCGACCCAGTCGCGTTCGACCGCGACGTCGGAGTGCAGTGCAAGGCGGACGTCGCCGGCGGTCGCGTCGGGGCGGGGACGCAACCGGCTGACCGACACCCCGCGATCGCGCAGGGGCTCGGACGAGACGTTCGCCAGTTCGAGGGCCTGCGGCGGATTGCGCCAGCTGGTGAGCAGTTCGCGGGTGGGTGCCGGCTCGCCGTCGGCCGCCGGGAAGTCGGTCGCGAACCGCGGCAGGTTGGCGGCCGACGCACCGCGCCAGCCGTAGATGGACTGCATGGGATCGCCGACCGCGGTGACCGCGAGACCGGGATCGGCGCCACCGCCGAACAGGGCAGCGAGCAACACGCGCTGGGCGTGCCCGGTGTCCTGGTACTCGTCGAGCAGCACAGCCCGGAATCGTTCCCGCTCACCGGCTCCCACCTCGCGGTGATCGCGGGCGACCCGCGCGGCGAGCGACATCTGGCTGCCGAAGTCGAGGGCGCCTTCGCGGCGCAATGTCTCGGACAGCCGTTCGACGAGCGGAAGCAACTGCAACCGCGCGTGCTGGGTCTCGAGGTAGCCGAGCAGCGTCTTCGACGGTGCTCCGCGCTGCCCCGGACCGGGCGGGAGGGTGTGCACGAGCTGTTCGAGTTCGACGTGGGCGTCGCGCAGCAGATCCGGCTCGACGAGGTGCTCGGCGAGCTGGCCGGACAGGGCGAGCACGGCCTCGGTCACCGATGCAGGATTGCGGTCGGTGTCGAGTTCGCCGTCCCACGAGCTGACCACGCGGTGCGCGACCTGCCACAGCTCGGTCTCGGACAGCAGGGTCGCCGACGGTTCGATGGGCAGCAACAGACCGTGCTCGGTGAGCAGGCGACCGGCGTACGCGTGGTACGTGCTCACTTCGGGTTCGCTGCCGAGGATCCGCGCGCGCAACCCACCGCTCGGGTCGAGGTCGCGCAGGAGCGCCGATCCGGCGAGCTTGGCCAGGCGCGCCCGGATACGGGCCGTGAGCTGCTGCGCGGCCTTACGCGTGAAGGTCAGGCCCAGCACCTGCTCTGGTTCGACGAGACCGTTGGCGACGAGCCACACCACCCGCGCAGCCATGGTCTCGGTCTTGCCGGCACCGGCTCCGGCGACGACCAGCATCGGGCCGGGCGGGGCCTCGATGACGGCGGCCTGCTCGGTCGTCGGCGGCAACTGTCCCAGTGCCTCCGCGAGGCGCTTCGCGCTCACCCGTGGAGCACTCATTCCCCTGTCACCTGCCTGCCTTCGTCGTGTGCCGGGCAGCTCGACAGCACCGGGCAGTGCCGGCACCCGTCGTTGACCCTCGCGACGAAACGGGGGCCGCGGGTCGCGGCCGCTGCGTCGTGGATGATCTCCCGCCACTGGGCGAGACCGTCCTCGTCGAGGGGCGGCTGCACGCGCTGCGTCGCGCCTTCCTTGTTGTGGGGTTTGGCCACGAAGACCAGGCGCGCGCCACCGGGCTCCGATGCCGGTTCACCCTCGATCGCGCCGGCCGCCGCGGCGACCTGGTAGGCGGCGAGCTGGGCATGATCGCGCGCGGCGTCCTTCGACACCGGGTTCTTCGCGGTCTTGACGTCGATGACGACCGGACGGCCCTCGGCGTCGCGTTCGAGCCGATCGATGCGACCGCGGAGCCGCACGCGGGGCTTGTCGTCGGAATCGGGTTCGAGGATGCCGTCGACCTTGATCTCGACGCCGATCTCGGTGAGCTCTCCGCGCGTGCCCTGCAGCCACGTCGAGAAGGTGTCGAGCATGCGACGGGTGCGTTCGAGCTCGCGGCGGGCATACCATTCGGCGCCCAGATCGACCGAGTCCCATGCCTTCTCGAGGGCCTGATCGATGCGGTCGGGCGGGATCCGTCCGGCGAGCGCCTGGACGAGGGTATGGACGAGCGTGCCGGTGACGGCGTGGCTGTTCTCGCCGTCGGAACCGCCGTGCCGCTCGAACATCCACCGCAGCGGGCAGGTCGTGAGCTGCTCGACCGTGGACGGCGACAACCGCACCGCGTCGTCGTCGGGATCCCACAGCGGGTCGGCCGTGCTGGGATCGGCCGTGCCGTACCAGTCGTCGGGGTGGGCGCCGCGGACCCCGGCCCGCGCGAGCCGCGCGAGTTGCTGAGCGGCGCGCTGCTGTCGTTCGGGTTCGGTCTCGGCGATCTCCGGATCGCACACCACGCTGCGCAGTTCGGCGACGAGCGCGGGCAGGGCCAGCACGCGGGTGCGCACCTCGTCGGGCACGGGTTCGGCGAGGAGATCGTCGGACGCATCGAGCTCGTCGGTGTCGACACCGCGCAGTTCGTCGACGAAACGGGAACGGACCAGTTCGCTGTCGCCGCTCACCGAGTCGACGGCCGTCACCAGGAGGTGGGTGCGGGCGCGACTGCACGCCACGAGGAACAGGCGCCGCTCCTCGGCGAGCAGCGGTGCGGTGCGCGAGAGCCGCGCACCGGTCTCGTCGCCGCCGTCGGCGCCGGAGACGGCGTCGATCAGAGCTTCGATGCCGAGCAGGGTGCCGCGTGCTCGCAGGCTCGGCCACAGGCCCTCCTGGACACCGGCGACCACCACGACGTCCCATTCGCGACCGGCAGCGGAGTGCGCGCTGACGACCGTGACCGCTTCGGATTCGGCGGCGACGCGGGTGCGGGCCGTGGCGGGGATCTCCTGCTCGGTGAGGTAGTCGACGAACCCGGCGATGTGTGCGCGGGGCAGACGGTCGACGTAGTCGGCTGCGGCGTCGAACAGGGCCACGACGCCGTCGAGATCGCGGTCGGCCTGCGCACCGATCGGCCCACCCCAGGCCGACGCGGCGGCCCATCGCCGTTCGAGTCCGGTGGCCTGCCATGCCTCCCACAGCACATCCTCGAGACCGCCCCCGCGCAGCGCCGCCGAGCGGGCCTTGCGCAGCACACCGAGCACCTTCTTCAGCGGGGCGGCCTCGACGTCGGTCAGTCCACGGATCAGGTGCGCGTTCTCGGTGGTGTCGTCGCCCTCGGTGAGCAGGATGCGCAGCAGTTCGGCGGAGTCGCGGTCGTTGCCCGACGCGAGTTCGACCCGTCGCAGGCCACGCCGCAATCTGCGCAGCGCGACCGGTTCGGCACCGCCGATGGGCCCGGACAGCAGGGCGAGCGCTTCGTCGCCGCCGAAGCCGCTGTCGGACACCGCGCGCAGCACGAGCAGCAGTCCCGCGACGCTGTGCTGACGGGCCAGCGGGAGTTCGGAGGCGGCGGTCGTCATCGGGACGCCCGCCGCGAGCAGCGCGCGGCGCAGCGGAGCGAGCACCCGCGGCACGGACCGGACCACGATCGCCATGCGCGACCACGGCACACCGTCGACGAGATGGGACCGGCGCAGGGTGTCGGCGACCAGTGCCGCCTCCTTGGCCTGCGACGAGCACACCGCCACGCGGACCCGCCCGGGATCGTTTTCCTCGACGCTGTGCCCGGCCATACCGCGGTGCGGCGGCAGGCCCGGCAGTCTGCGAGCGATCCCGTCGGCGAGCGACGCCACCTCGGGAGCGGCACGATGATTGACACCCAATACGACCCGGCGCGATCCGTCGGCCTCGCCGAGGCTCTCCAGGAAGGAAGTGTCGGCGCCGCGGAAACCGAAGACGGCCTGATCGGGGTCGCCGGCGATCGTGCTCGTGCGAGTGCCGGTACCGATCACGCGGACCAGGTCGGCGGCCTGCGGATCGAGATGCTGGGCGTCGTCGACGAGCAGGTGGCGGATCCGGCCGCGCTCGGCGGCCAGCAGATCGGGATCGGTCGCGAACGCCGCGAGCGCCGCACCGACCAGTTCGGCCGCGTCGAGTGCCGGAGCGGTGGCCTCCGGAGCTTCGAGACCGACGGCACCTCGCAGCAGCATCACCTGCTCGTAGCGCTCCGCGAAACGCCCGGCCGCGACCCACTCCGGTCGATTGCGGCGCTCCCCGAGTGCCACCAGATCCTCCGGACCGAGACCGCGCTCGTTCGCGCGCAGCATCAGGTCGCGCAGTTCGACGGCGAAGCCCGTCATGCCCAGTGCCGGACGCAACCGCTCGGGCCACATCCCGGCGCCGTCGTCGATGTCGCCGCGCAGCAGTTCGCGCAGCACGGCGTCCTGTTCGGCGCCGGTGATCAGGCGCGGCGGCGGATTACCGTGCGCCGAGGCCTGCAACCGCAGCACCGCGAAGGCGTAGGAGTGGACGGTACGGACGAGCGGCTCGCGCGTCGCGCGGGGCACGGCGCCGTCGCCGAGCGCGATCAGACCGGCCGTGATCGCCTCGCGCACGGCGGTGGCGGCCCGCCGCGAATGCGTGAGGATCAGCACCGACTCGGGATCGGCGCCGCGTGCGATGCGGTGGACCGCGAGATCGACCAGCAGGGACGTCTTGCCCGTGCCGGGACCGCCGAGGACCTGCCACGGCCGCCAGCGGAGGGAAGGCGGGGCGTCGTCGAACAGCACGCGCACGTCGTCGGGCCACTCGCGGGCCACCGGCGCCTCGGCGGACCTGCGTACCAGGCGCGCGGCCGGGCGACGGACGCGATCGGGGATCTGCGGTTCGGACATGCGCGAGACGGTGGCAGGCAGGTCGGTGACCTGCGCCCGTGGTGGGTGCAGGTGGGGGGTGCCGGTATCGACGTCGAGCATGACCCCATCCCACCAGACGGGTACGACAGCGTCCGGGAGCACACCGCGTGGTCCCGACTGGGATAGTGGTCGGCGTGAGTGCCACGGAGCTTCTGCACACCCATCTGTTCGGGCCGGACGACGGGCCGGAGGTCCTCGCCCTGCACGGACTCACCGGTCACGGTCGACGCTGGCGGAACCTCGCCGAACGGCACCTGCCCCACCTGCGGTTCGTCGCTCCGGACCTGCGGGGACACGGCCGGTCGCCGTGGACTCCCCCGTGGTCGTTCGAGGCGCACGTCGCCGATCTGACGGCGGTGCTGGACGCGCACACCACCGGTCCCGTCACCGTGGTGGGCCATTCCTTCGGGGGTGCCCTCGCGCTGCATCTCGCCGCCGCGGTGCCCGACCGGGTGCGGGCGCTGGTGCTCCTCGATCCGGCGATCGGTCTCCCGGCCGACCGGATGCTCGAGATCGCCGACCTCACCCTCCACAATCCCGACTACACGGACGAGGCCGAGGCCCGGGCCGAGAAGGTCCACGGCGACTGGGGCGAGGTGGCACCCGAACTGCTCGACGAGGAGATCGCCGAGCACCTCGTCGAACTCGACTCGGGGCGCGTCAACTGGCGGATCTGCGTACCGGCGCTGGTGACCTCGTGGGGCGAACTGGCCCGCGGACCCGTCCTGCCGCCGGCCGGTATCCCGACGATCTTCGTACGGGCCGGGAAGGTGCAGCCCCCGTACACCACGGCGAATTTCCGTCGCGACCTCGCGGAACGACTCGGCGACGACCTGACCCTGCTCGAATTCGACTGCGACCACATGATCGACCAGGCCCGTCCCGCCGAGACCGCCGAACTCGTGGCCCGGATGGTGTAGCCGGTGGTCACCACGGACGAGCAGATCGAGCGGGTCCGCGAACTCGTGGCCTCCGTGCCCGCGGGCCGGGTCGTGACCTACGGCGACATCGCCGGTGCCGCGGGCCTGTCGAGTGCACGCACCGTCGGCTGGATCATGCGGACCGATTCCGCGGACCTGCCGTGGCACCGCGTGGTCCCCGCCTCCGGGCGACCGGCCGCGCACCTCGCACGCCGGCAACTCGCACGCCTCGAACTCGAAGGTGTCCCGATCTCCGGCGACCGGATCGATCTCACCCGGGCACGGCACCGGTTCCCGCCGGACTCAGGCGATCACGAGCGGAGCGGATGAGGCAGCATGAAGACATGAGCACGCTCACCCACGTCGAAGCCGTGATCGTCGCGGGAGGCCGCGCGACCCGCATGGGAGGCGTCGACAAGCCCGCTCTGACCGTCGGCGGCCGCACGATGCTGGACACCGCCCTCGACGCGGTCGAGGGGTGCGCGCGGGTGACGGTGGTGGGTCCGCACCGCGACGATCTCGACCCCCACGTGCTGCAGATCCAGGAGACACCGCCCGGCGCGGGTCCGGTCGCGGCACTGGCAGCGGCGGATCCGGTCGCCGATCTCGTGGTCACTCTCGCCGCCGACCTTCCGTTCGTCACCCCGAAGACCGTCGCGGCCCTGTTGGAGTCCCTGAACGAGGATGTGGCGGCCGAGGCCGCCTTCGCGGTGGACGACACCGGACGGGTGCAGTTCCTGCTCGCCGCGTGGCGGACACCGGCGCTGGCCGCGCGTCTGGACTCACTCGGTGGAGACGTCGCGAACCGGCCCATGAAAGCGTTGTTGCCCGAGCGGTACGTCACCGTCCCGGTCTCCGAAGCGACCGACTGCGACACCCCCGCCGATCTGGAGGCGGCGCGCGCCGGATCCGCGACCGCCCGTGTGGCCCCCGACCCCGACCACGCGCGGAGAATCCTACGAGAAGCATTGTCACCGTTGCCTTCCCGCACCGTTCCGGTCGAGGAGGCGCAAGGCGCCACGTTGGCGGCACCGCTCGTCGCGGCGGAGGCGCTGCCTCGCGTCCGGACCTCGGCCATGGACGGTTACGCGGTGGCGGGCGACGGACCGTGGTTGCTGCGCAACGAGATCCGCTACGCCGGTGACGGGGGCTCGCTCACGCTCGGCGACGGAGAGGCCGCCCGGATCGCGACGGGCGCCCACCTGCCGGCCGGCGCGACCGCTGTCGTGCGCGACGAGTTCGTCCGTGTGGAGGGCGGTTTCGTCACCCGTCTGCCCGATGCACCCGTGCGCGACGACGCGCGTCGCCGCGGGGAGGACTGGGAGTCGGGGACGGTCCTTGCCGAGGCCGGCACCGCCGTGAGCCCGGCGGTCGTCTCCGCAGCCGCCAGCGGTGAGGTCACCGAGCTTCGGGTGCGCGGTCCGCTGCGTGTGCACATCGCGCTTACCGGCGACGAGATCCGTCGCACCGGTCCTCTCCGCGAGGGGCAGACGCGCGACTCGCTGGGTCCGATACTTCCCGACTTCGTCCGCTGGTGCGGCGCTACGGTGGTCGGCGAAGGACATCTCCGTGACACCGCGGACGGATTCGACGCGTTGTTCACGGGCACCGACGCCGATGCGATCGTCATCGTCGGCGCGACGGGTGGTGGCGCCGCCGACCAGTTGCGCGGTGCGCTGGCGCGGGCCCGCGCGCAGGTGGTCGTCGAACGCGTCCGGTGCAAGCCCGGCGGATCGCAGGTCGCGGCGACGCTGCCGGACGGCCGTGCAGTGCTGGGACTGCCCGGGAATCCGGTGGCGGCGGTGGCGACGCTGCTGGTGATGCTGCCTGCGATCGCCGACGGCCGCACCCTCCGTACCCCGGCGACTCCTGCGACCGCTCCACTGGCGAATGCCTCGGAGGTCGTCGGCGACATCACGCGGTTGCTGCCCGCCCGTCAGGACGGGCAGGGACGATGGTTGTGCGACAACACGATTCGCACGGCGCATCTCGCCGGTCTCATCGGACGCAGCGCGATCGCCGTGGTGCCGCCGGGAGCGGTGGACGGCGATCGCGTCGAATTGTTGCCGCTCCCCCGCTGATTCAGTCGCAGTGGCGAGCCGCTCCCACAGGAGCGAGGCGCAACGCGTCGACTGCGGAGCGGTAGCGCCGGGCCACGAGGTCGACGACGGGTTCGGCGACACCGATCGGCGCGGCGACGCCGTCGGCGCCGACCTCCGACAGCCGGCGGTGGAAAAGACCGTCGGCGAGAAGATAGGACGCGACGAACACCCGACGCGCGCCGCCGGCACGGACCTCGTCCACGACTGTCGCGACCCGCGGTTCGCCGGTGGCGATCCACCCGACCCGCACCGGGGTCCGCACGAGCGACGAAACCATGCGGGCCGTCACGTGGACGTCGCGGCAGGCGCGAGGGTCGGAGGAGCCGGCTGCCGCAAGCACGACGTCGTCGCCCTCGACCCAGCCTGCCTGCCGCAACCGCTCGACGAGAACACGGGCGAGAGCAGGGTCGGGACCGAGCGCGGGGGTGATCGTCACCGCGTCGTTCCCACCGGCCGCGACCTCGCGCGGAACGTCGGTGTGCACGTGATAGCCGGAGGCGAGGAAGGCGGGGACGAGCACGGTCGGACGGTCGGTGTCGCGCAGGACCTCCGAGGGCGACGGGCCGAGGACGTCGACGAAGGCGACACGGGTGGGGCCGACGCGGGAGGAGACGGCATCGGCGAGCGCCGCGATCATGTCGACACCGCGCGGATTGCGGGTGCCGTGCGCGACGAGCAGCAATGCCGGGTCGGTGTGTGTACCGGTCATGGATGCATTCCTTCCGGGTCGACGGCGAGGCGGTAGCCACGCTTGACGACGGTCTGCACGATCGCCGGTGCGCCGAGAGCCGAGCGCACCCGGGCGACCGCGGTTTCGACGGCGTGGGTGTCGCCGCCCCCACCGGGCAGGGCAGCGAGGAGTTCCTCGCGGGAGACGACGAGACCGGCGCGCGCGACGAGCGTGCGCATCAGGGCCATCCCGGCAGGGGGAAGGCACCGCACGGTGCCGTCGACGATCACGCAGCGCCCTCGCGGGCTGAGCACGTGACCGCCGGCCTCGATGCGCACGGCCCGCCGGGGAAGTTCCTCGGCGATGTGCCGGGCGAGCGAACCCAACCGGGATCGGTGGGGCATGCTGACGGGCACGTCGAGTTCGGTGAGCGGTGCCGCGGTGACGGGACCGACGCACACGGCGGTGACGCCGGTGCGCAGCGACCGCAGCATCGGCTCGAGCCAGCCGGTCTCCTTGGCCCGCATGAGCATCGACGCGACGGCCGGTGCGCTGGTGAAGCTCACGGCGTCGAGTCCACGTTCCACGATCTGCTCGATCATCCGGTCGAGCGCGGTGAGATCCTCGGGGGGCGTCCACCGGTAGACCGGGACGGGCACGACGTCGGCGCCCGCAGCGCGCAGCGCCTCGCACACGTCGGTCCCGGGTTCCCATTCGGTGCGCTCACCGTGCAACTGCACCGCGATGCGGCGGCCGGCGACACCCTCGTTCAGCAGGAGTTCGAGCACCTCGGCGGACGATTCCGAGGAAGGGGACCACTCCTCGCGGAGTTCGGCGGCCCGGATCGCGCCCGTGACCTTCGGGCCACGGGCGAGGATCCGGCTCGCGCCGAGTGCCTGCGCGAGGTCGTCGGCGAGTCCCCAGCCTTCCGCTGCGCCCATCCACCCGCGGAACCCGATCGCTGTGGTGGCGATCGTGATGTCCGGGGGCTGCGCGACGATGCAACGGGTGACACGCTCGAGTTCGTCGTCGTCGGACAGCGGGATGATGCGGATGGCGGGGGCGTGCACGACCTCGGCCCCACGCCTGGTGAGGAGCGTGGCGAACTCGTCGGCACGCCGAGCTGCCGTCACGCCGATGGTGAATCCCCGCAGCGGCACGTTGTCGTCGCTCACGAACCCTCTCCGGTCGCATCCTCGTGCCGCCGGTCGCGCGGGACGAGGCTGTGGATCTGGACGACTCCCGCCCACACGCGCACCTCATAGACGGGCAGACGCACCGACGGATCGTCGAGGCACCGGCCGTCGTCGAGGGAGAAGACCTGCTTGAGCAGCGGCGAGGCCACGGTGGGCTCTCCGCCCCGGTCGCCCACGATGCCGCGGGACATCACCGCGGCGCGGCCGAACGGATCGAAGTTGCCCACTGCGCGCAGGGTTCCGTCGTCGAGCAGGAACAGGGCCACCTGCTCGCCGCCGCGCAGCAGCACGGCCACGCCGCGGCCCGGAATGAGATGGCTGAGCGGACAGGCCGAGGTCCATTCCAGCCGCCCGTCGAACACGCTGTCGCGCGTCGATCCCCCTACGGTATGCGTCTCGATGACGGTCATCGCTGTCCTCCTTGAAACTGCTGTCCTGAAGTTTGGGCGCCCGGTGTTTCGAGCGCGTTACCCGCTCGTTCCCTCGGGGTAAGCGGTCGTCACGCCCCGGTTCCGGGTCCGATGCCCGGCATACCCACGAGGACGGGGACCTTGCGGGGGCCGCTGTCGTCGAAGCGGACGGTGGGGTCGGGCTGCTCGGGCGCGTTGACGAACGAGACGAACCGCGCCAGCTTCTCCGGATCCTCGAGGACGCCGGCCCACTCGTCCTTGTAGCCGTCGACGTGCTTGGCCATCGCAGCCTCGAGATCGTCGGCGATACCGAGGGCATCGTCGCACACGACCTCCTTGAGGTGCTCGAGGCCGCCCTCGAGTGCGTCGAGCCACGGAGCGGTGCGCTGGAGCCGGTCGGCGGTGCGGATGTAGAACATCAGGAACCGGTCGATGTACCGGACGAGGGTCTCGTCGTCGAGACCACCGGCGAGGAGCTGTGCGTGCTTGGGCGACTGGCCGCCGTTGCCGCACACGTACAGGTTCCAGCCGTTCTCCGTCGCGATGACACCGACATCCTTGCCGCGTGCCTCGGCGCACTCACGGGCGCATCCCGACACCCCCATCTTGAGCTTGTGGGGCGATCGCAGTCCGCGGTAACGCAATTCGAGAGCGACGGCCATCCCGACCGAGTCCTGCACGCCGTAGCGGCACCAGGTGGAGCCGACACAGCTCTTGACGGTGCGCAGCGACTTGCCGTACGCCTGCCCGGATTCCATGCCGGCGTCGACGAGACGCTTCCAGATCTGCGGGAGCTGTTCGACGCGGGCACCGAACAGGTCGATGCGTTGACCGCCGGTCATCTTCACGTAGAGACCGAAATCGCGTGCCACCTCACCGATCACGATGAGCTGCTCGGGGGTGCACTCGCCACCGGGCATGCGCGGCACGACCGAGTAGGTGCCGTTCTTCTGGATGTTGGCGAGGAAGTGGTCGTTCGTGTCCTGCAGACCGGCCTGCTTGGGGTGCAGGATGTGGTCGGAGTCGGTGGACGCGAGGATCGAGGCCACCACCGGCTTGCAGATGTCGCAGCCGTGTCCGGTGCCGTACTGGGCGATGAGCGCGGAGAAGGTGCGGATGCCGGTGGCCTGGACGATCTCGAACAGCTCGGCGCGCGACTGCTCGAAGTGCTCGCACAGGGCCTTCGACATCTGCACACCCGACTGGGCGAGCAGCTGCTTGATGCTCGGGAGACAACCGCCGCAGGTGGTGCCGGCGCTCGTGCACGACTTGACCTGCGCGATGTCGCAGGCACCTTCGGAGATCGCGCCGCAGATCGCGCCCTTGGTGACACCGTTGCACGAGCACACCTCGGCGTCGTCGGGTAGCGCACCGGCGCCCGGCTTCTCCCCCACCGGGGAGATCAGCGTGGCCGGATCCCCCGGCAGTTCGCGGCCCACGAGCGGTCGCAGGTTGCCGTAGGCGGAGGCGTCGCCGACGAGGATGCCGCCGAGCAGGGTCCTGGCGTCGTCGGAGACGACGAGCTTGGCGTAGGTGCCCTTCGCGGAGTCGGAGAGCACGACCTCGAGGGCGCCGGGCGTCGTCGCGTGGGCGTCACCGAAGCTCGCGACGTCCACGCCGAGCAGCTTGAGCTTCGTCGACAGGTCGGCGCCGGGGAACTCGGCGGTACCGCCGACGAGCCGGTCGGCGACGACCTCGGCGGTGCTGTAACCGGGGGCGACGAGTCCGTAGCAGGTGCCCTCGACGGCGGCGCATTCGCCGATGGCGTAGACGGCCTCGTCCGAGGTGCTCCGGCAGGTACGGTCGGTGAGCACACCGCCGCGGCCGCCGAGTTCGAGTCCGGCCTCCCGGGCGAGCTCGTCCTGGGGACGGACGCCGGCGGAGAAGATCACGAGTCCGGCCTCGAGGACGGTCCCGTCGGACAGGGTCACCTGCAGCGCCTCCGGTCCGGACTCGATCTTCTCGGTGCCCACCCCGGTGTGGGTGACGAGGCCGAGGTCGGTGACGAGACGGTCGAGGACCCGGCCGCCGCCTTCGTCGACCTGGGCGGGCATGAGCCGGTTGTTGTACTCGACGACGTGCGGCGTCACTCCCAGCAGGCGCAGCGCGTTGGCGGCTTCGAGTCCGAGCAGGCCACCACCGATGACGATGCCCGCGAGGCCGGCGGCCTTGGCGCGTTCGGCGGCGGCGCGGATGCCGTCGAGATCGTCGAGCGTGCGGTAGACGAAGCAGCCGGGCAGGTCGTGGCCGGGCACCGGCGGCACGAAGGGGTACGAGCCGGTCGCGAGGACGAGGCTGTCGTAGGGCAGAACGTCGCCGCCGGCGGTGGTGACGGTGCGGGCCGCGCGGTCGATTCCCACGGCGCGGGTGCCGACGCGCAGGTCGACGAGATCGTCTGCTGCGTAGTCGTTTCCGGCGAGAGCGAGTTCCTTGCGGTCCCAGGCTCCGACGTAGGACGACAGTCCCACGCGGTCGTAGGCGGCGTCGGCCTCCTCGCCGAGCACGGTCACCGACCAGCTGTTCTGCTCGTCGCGGACACGCAGGGCTTCGACGAAGCGGTGGGCGACCATTCCGTGTCCGACGACGACGACGTTCTTGCGGCTCATGATGTTCTCTTTCTTCGTGCCGGGGATCGGTCAGACTGCGACGCGGGCCGGGGCGGGAGCCTCGGTGGACGGCTCGCTCGCGGGAGTGGTGTGGGGGCGGCGGAGGAAGACGAACCAGGTCACCGCGATGCACACGAGGTAGAAGATCGCGAAGACCCAGAAGGCCATCGTCGCGGACTGCGCCTCGCCGCCGTAGGAGGCGCGGAAGACCAGGTTGATGCCGACGCCGCCGAGTCCACCGATGGCACCGGCGAAGCCGATGAGGGCACCGGACATGCTGCGCGACCAGGCGGCCTTCTCGTCGCGATCCAGTTCGTCGAGGTCCTGCGCACGGGCCTCGAAGATGGACGGGATCATCTTGTAGACCGAGCCGTTGCCGAGCCCGGAGAGCAGGAACAGGGCGATGAAGCCGAGCACCATGGCGGTCAGCACACCGCCGGTTGCGGCGCCGGTGGTGCGGTCGTCGAGGGTGCCGGCGACGATGAGCACCGCGGCGGCCAGGGCCATCGCGACGAAGGTGTAGAGGGTGATTTTCCCGCCGCCGATGCGGTCGGCGAGCTTTCCGCCGAGCGGACGGGAGATGGATCCGAGGAGCGGGCCGATGAAGGCGATCTGCGCGGCGTGCAGGGCGGCCTGGGCGGGGGTGTCGCCGCCGGCGAGGAAGTTGATCTGCAGGACCTGACCGAAGGCGAAGCTGAAGCCGATGAACGAACCGAAGGTGCCGATGTAGAGGAAGGAGATGATCCACGAGTCGCGGAACTTCAGTGCGGCGCCCATGGCCCGCAGGTCGGCCTTCTGGTCACGGAGGTTGTCCATGAACAGGGCGGCGCCGAGCGCGGCGACGGCGCACAGGACCAGGTAGACCGCGCAGACGATCCAGGGCTCGGTGTTGCCGATGGTGGCGATGACGAGCAGGCCGATCAGCTGGACGGCCGGGACACCGATGTTTCCGCCACCGGCGTTGAGTCCGAGCGCCCAGCCCTTCAGGCGCTGCGGATAGAAGGCGTTGATGTTGGTCATCGACGACGCGAAGTTGCCACCACCGACGCCGGCAAGTGCCGCGACCAGCATGAACGTGGTGTAGGAGTGACCCGGGTTCAGCATCAGGTACAGCGCCCCGATGGTGGGGATCAGCAGTACGAGGGCACTGAAGATGGTCCAGTTGCGGCCGCCGAAGCGGGCGGTGGCGACGGTGTAGGGGATGCGGAGGATCGCGCCGACGAGCGTGGGGACGGCGACCAGGAAGAACTTGCCGGCGGCGTCGATGCCGTACACGTCGGTGGGCATGAACAGCACCATGACCGACCAGATCGACCAGACGGAGAAGCCGACGTGCTCGGCGATCACCGACCAGATCAGGTTGCGCTTGGCGACCTGCTTGCCGCCGGCCTCCCACGCCTCCACATCCTCGGCGTCCCACCGCTCGATCTTGTGACTGCGTGCGAATTTGTCTCTGAGACTTTCATTTTCGATGAAGGTCGTCATCGCCGTTCCTCCTCGGGTCCGTGTTGATCCCAAAGGTAGGAAACGGGTGTTGCTACGGTGCTGCCCGCGGTGACCGTCGCGTCAAGAGTTGCTCACCCCGGCCCCGGCCGCCCTGTGAGGTGTTACAGGAGGAACCGCACGAGGTCGGCGGTGTGCGCCAGGCCCGGGAAGGCGTCCTCGGTCGAGCGCGGGTGCAGCGCGTGCACGGCCAGCCGGAAGATCACCGCGCGCAGCAGCATCTGCGGCCACTCGGGAAGGTCCTCCCAGCGGCCGATGAGTCCTTCGTCGGCACCGCCCCACGACAGTGCGTCGACGACGGCGACGGCGGCCGCCCAGGAGGCCGGACGCCAGTAGGGGGTGATGTCGGTCAGCCCGGGCGCTGCGCGGCCGGCGAACAGGACGGTGCCGAACAGGTCTCCGTGGACGAGCTGGTCGGGCAGGTGCACGGGCTTGCGGAAGGTCGCGAGCTGGTTGATCAGGTCGAGGCTCTTACGGCCGTCGGGGGTCACCGTCTCGGGTGCACCCGCCGCGCGGGCGCTGCGCAGGGGTACGGTCTCCCAGGCCGCGCGGTCGGCGGCGACGAAGACGTCGACGTCCTCCCAGGGTGCGACGGGTGGCTGCATGAGGAAACGGGGACGTTCGAGCTGCGCGGTGGCGGTGTGCAGCCGTAGCGACAGCGAGACCACTTCGTCGTGCCGGGGCTCGGACGTGCCGACGATGTAGGTGTCGGCGCGCCATCCGGAGACCACGTAGCGACCATCGGTGGACCGCACCGGGCGGGCCAGCCGCACGCCGTCGACGGTCAGGGTCTCCCGCACTTTGGCGGACCAGGCCGCGCGAGCATGATCGGCGACTCGGGACAGCACGACGTCCCCACACCGGAAACCTCCGTCCCAGTCGGGCCCGAGCGGGACCGGTTCGACATCGCGGAGACCGAATGTGGAGCACACGTGCTGAGGCGGTTCGGGTGAGCTCACGACGCTCAACCTACCTTCGCAGACCGCCCGGATCGGGAAGGCACTCCGCTGTTTCAGGTCACAACGAGGTCACCGTCAGTAGACCGGCAGCGAGGTGTCGACCTGCTGCGCCCACGCGATCACGCCACCGTGCAGATGCGTCGCATCCGAGAAACCCGCTCGCGCAAGGACTTCGAGCGCTTCGGCCGAGCGGATACCGGTCTTGCAGTACAGCACGATCGGGGTGTTCTGCGGCAGGTCGGCGAGGGCCTCGCCGGAGAGGATGCGGTCCTTCGGCACGAGCCGTGCACCGTCGATACGGACGATCTCCCACTCGACGGGTTCGCGCACGTCGATCAGCGCGAGGTCGCGGCCCTCGTCGAGCATGCGGCGCAGTTCGGTGGGGGTGACGGCCGATCGCGCCGACGCAGCGGCGTCGGGAACGATCCCGCAGAAGGCCTCGTAGTCGACGAGTTCGGTGACCGGCACCCGTCCCGGATCGCGGCGCAGGGTCACCGTGCGGAACGACATCGCGAGCGCGTCGTAGATCATGAGCCGGCCGAGCAAGGGCTCACCGATCCCCGTGATGAGCTTGATCGCCTCGGTGGCCATGACGGTGCCGATCGTGCCGGGCAGGACACCGAGCACACCGCCCTCGGCGCACGAGGGAACCATGCCCGGCGGCGGCGCCTCGGGGTAGAGGTCGCGGTAGTTCAGGCCGCGCCCGTCGGGAGCGTCCTCCCAGAACACCGACACCTGACCTTCGAACCGGAAGATCGAGCCCCACACGTACGGCCTGCCGGCGAGGACAGCGGCGTCGTTGACGAGATAGCGGGTCGCGAAGTTGTCGGTGCCGTCGAGGATCAGGTCGTACTGCTCGAACAACTGCACGGCGTTGCTCGACTCCAGCCTCGTCTCGTACAGACGCACGGTGACACCGTCGTTGATTGCCAAGATGCTGTCGCGGGCGCTCTCCCCCTTGGGCCGTCCGACGTCGGAGCGGCCGTGGATCACCTGCCGCTGCAGGTTCGACGTCTCCACGTCGTCGAACTCGACGATGCCGATCGTGCCGACGCCCGCCGCCGCCAGATACAGCAGCGCGGGCGAACCGAGTCCGCCGGCGCCGATGCACAGCACCCGCGCGTTCTTCAACCGCCGCTGACCGGTGACCCCGACGTTCGGGATGATCAGGTGACGGCTGTACCGGGCGACCTCCTCGCGACCGAGCTCCGGGCCGGGTTCCACCAGCGGCGGAAGGGATCGGCGCGTCGACGGTGTCGTTGCGGTCACGGGTTCTCCTGTCGCGATGCGTCCTGCGTCACCGTCCATGGTGCCATTCGGTGCTGCAACCCCACCCCGCCCCGCCCGTCGACCCCCGCCCGGCCCGGCGACTACCGTGCTCGGCGTCTACGCCCGCGGGTACGGCCAGGGGTTGAACCGGCAGCGCAGCCCGTCGGCGGGGACCGCGCCGTCCGGGTCCAGGCGCGCGATGTCGTCGTTGGCGGTGCCGAAGGTCTGCTGCATCATGATCGGCGCGAGACCGCCGTCGGTGGTGCAGGCGTCGTGTTGCGCCAGGCCGATGGCGTGGCCGACCTCGTGGTTGACGACGTACTGGCGATACGACCCGATGTCGCCCTGGAAGGTGACGGCCCCGCGCACCCACCGCGCTTCGTTGAGGAGCACCCGCTCCATCGAGGGGTTGAAGCACGATCCCTCGAGCGGGATGTCGTAGCCGCATCCTTCGCGGATGGTCATCTGCGAGGTGAGGGAGATCCGGAAGTCCGGCTCGCCGGTGTCGATGCGGCGGAAGGCGACCGCCTGGTCGCCGATCCAGCTCCGCGGATCGGCGAGGGTGCGGTCCACCATCGTCGCGAAGGCCGCGTCGCCGCCGTAACCGGTGGTGTCGATGCCCTCCTCGAGTTCCACCGTGTAGGTGAACACGCGGTTCTGCCCCGCACCGACCTGCCCGGTGGTGCCGGGCACGACCCGCCACTGCCGCGCACCGACTTCCGTGAACGGCCCGCCGTCCGGCAGGGCACCGGACTCGAGCGACTCGGGGAAGGCCCCATCGGGCTGCGGGGCCTCGACGATGATCTCGGTGACCTCGCTCGCGACGACCGGATCGGCGGGCTCCTCCGCTCCTCCCCCACGCGCGGCGTCCCACAGCACGACCAGGGTCACGACGGCGAGGATCGGGACGGCATAGGCGCGCCAGCCGTAGGTGGCGACGAATCTGCCCACGCGGGTCTGCTTGCGGACGTCGCGTTCGGGTCGCGGTCGGCGAGGCGGCCGGTCCGGCCGTCCCACCGGGTCCCACACGGCACGTAGAGGCTGGTGCGACCGGCGACCCGGCTCGGATCGTTCCGTTCCTCGCGACCGGGACGAACCGGACGACGTCGGGGAAGGATCTGTCTGCGAGGAGCCCTGCGGCCCCCTGCTCTCGCGCACTCCTCCACGCTCGATCACGGATGTCAGGATGTCATATCGAGACCATTTCGATATCCGAAGCGTCGAAGGCGTGCCCCCATCCGTGCACCGGGAACGGATACTGGTCGGTAGGCCGGTCCGTTCGATACGCAGGTTCACCTGTAACCTGCAAAGACGAGGAGCGCCGAGGTGGCACACGCCACTATCGGAGTAGTGCAGATTGGGAGCAAGCATGACCGACGTCACCGAACGAGCATCCGGCCGGGGTAACAACGGCAAACGGGGCGCCCGGATGCCGCGTGACGAACGTCGTGCACAGCTGCTCGAGGCTGCCAGTGAGGTCTTCGTCACACGCGGTTACCACTCGGCCGGCATGGACGAGATCGCCGAATGCGCCGGAGTGAGCAAGCCGGTGCTGTACCAGCACTTCCCCGGCAAGCTCGAGCTCTACTGCGCCGTGCTGCAGAACTATGTGGACACCCTCATCAACGGCGTCCGCCAGGCCCTGCGGTCCACGACCGACAATCGTCAGCGTGTGCGTGCCGCGGTGCAGGCCTTCTTCGATTTCGTCGACAACGACAGCCAGGGATTCCGTCTCGTCTTCGAATCGGACCTCATGGGCGAGCCGCAGGTGTCGCGGCGGGTCGAGCAGGCCACCGAGGCGTGCGTCGACGCCGTCTTCGACCTCGTGAGCCACGATTCGGGCCTCGATCCGTACCGGGCCCGCATCCTCGCGGTCGGCCTGGTGGGAACGAGCCAGTTCACGGCTCGTTACTGGCTCGACGCCGCGCGTCCGATCCCCAAGGAGGACGCCGTGGACACCACGGTCGCGCTGGCCTGGGGCGGTCTGAAGCACGTGCCGCTGCAGCCGGAACTCCGTCGTCGCTGACGACACATACCGAGAACGACGAACGGGCCGGGGCGACATGCCCCGGCCCGTTCTCGTCGGTCGCTCTCAGTTGGCGGCGAAGCCGACCTTGCCCAGCGTGGCAGGACCGATGTCCACGTAGCTGATCTTGGCGGCCTGCACGAGAACCTTGCGGCCCTTCTCGTCGACAAGTGCGAGCACCCCGTCGTCGGCGCCGTTCAACGCGGCCCGGACGAGCTTCTCCACCTCGTCGGGCGTCTGGTCGCTGACGACGACAACTTCGCGCGGGCTGTCCGCGACGCCGATCTTGACCTCCACGGTGGACCTCCGATTCTCATGCGTTGAAACCGAGCTGGTACTGCTGTCAGCCCCAGGCTAATGCAGTCCGAGCACCGACATCCGCTCGGCGTGCTCGACCTGCATGCGATCGAACAGTGCGGCGATGTTCGTCAGGTCGCCGGACGCGAGAATCACCAGCTCGGCGAGTTCCTCGTTCTGCGCGAGGACGTACTGCGCCTGGGTGATGGCCTCGCCGAGCAGCCGGCGTCCCCACAGCATCAGGCGGTCCTTCTGCAGCGGGCTGCGCTCGACGACCTCGCGGACCTCCTGCACCACGAACTCCGAGTGGCCGGTCTCGGCGAGGACCTCCCGGACCACCGTGGAGACCTCGGGAGCGAGCATGTCGGCGATCTCACAGTAGAAATCTGCGGCGATCCCGTCACCCACGTAGGCCTTGACGAGGACCTCGAGCCAGGTCGAGGGAGCGGTCGAGGCGTGGTAGGCGTCGAGCGCCTTGCGATAGGGCTCCATCGCCGCGTAGATCTCGACGCCGCGATCGGTGAGCGCGGTTCGGAGCGTCTCGAAATGGCTCATCTCCGCAGCTGCCATGCTTGCGAGCGCGACCCGCCCGCGCAGGGACGGGGAGAACCGGGCGTCCTCGGCGAGACGGTAGAACGCCGAGATCTCGCCGTACGCGAGCACTGCGAAGAGCTCTGCGACACCGGGGTGATCGGCGGGGACTGCGGGTCCGCCCGGCGTCGCGCCGGACTCGGAGGTGGACTGCGGCGTATCGGCTCCCATGACGACGAAGCGTAGTACTACCTCGTGGAATGCGCCGGAACCGGTACAATGGATCGGGAAGCCCGCGTTTCGAGCCGCCGACCGTGGCCCGCGAGCTTCCCAGATAATGTGCGCGCACCCGAACTGCGGATCGCTGCCGCGCTTCGCCGAGCCTGGTGGATACCGCTCGCGCTGAGGTGCAGGCCGGTCGCCTTTCCCCCTCGTGCGTGCGTGCCGAGACCAGGAAGGCCGGACCCCTGAGCAAGATCACCATCGACCACGAAGACGACGCGAGCGAAACGACCGTCTCCGCACAACTCGATTCCACCCACGTACCCCCCACCTTCGGCGAACTCGGCGTCCGCGACGAGATCGTCCGCGCCCTCGCCGAGGTCGGCATCGAACGCACCTTCGCGATCCAGGAACTCACCCTGCCGCTCGCCCTCGCCGGCGACGACCTCATCGGTCAGGCCCGTACGGGTATGGGCAAGACCTTCGGCTTCGGCGTTCCGCTCCTGCACCGCATCGCCACCGAGGGTTCCGGTACGACCACGCTCGACGGCACTCCCCGTGCGCTCGTGATCGTCCCGACCCGCGAACTGTGCATCCAGGTCACCAACGACCTCGTGAACGCCTCCAAGTACCTGCCCGGCAGCCGCAAGTCGGGCCTCGAGGTCCTGTCGATCTACGGTGGCCGCCCCTACGAGCAGCAGATCGACGAACTGAAGAAGGGTGTCGACGTCGTCGTCGGTACTCCCGGTCGTCTGCTCGACCTCGCCAACCAGGGTCATCTGATCCTCGGCAAGATCGGCGTGCTCGTCATGGACGAGGCCGACGAGATGCTCGACCTCGGCTTCCTGCCCGACATCGAGCGCATCCTCACGATGGTCCCCGACCGTCGTCAGACGATGCTCTTCTCGGCCACGATGCCCGGCCCGATCATCACTCTCGCCCGCACGTTCCTGAATCGCCCGACGCACATCCGCGCCGAGGAAGCCGAATCGTCGGCCGTGCACGAGCGCACCCAGCAGTTCGTCTACCGGGCGCACGCGCTCGACAAGGCCGAGCTCGTCGCCCGCGTGCTGCAGGCCGAGGGACGTGGCGCCACCATGATCTTCACCCGCACCAAGCGCACGGCGCAGAAGGTGGCCGACGACCTCGTCGAGCGCGGTTTCGCGTGCGGCGCGGTGCACGGCGACCTCGGTCAGATCGCACGCGAGAAGGCACTCGACAAGTTCCGCAGCGGCAAGATCGACGTCCTCGTCGCGACGGACGTCGCCGCCCGCGGCATCGACATCGACGACGTCACCCACGTCATCAACTATCAGTGCCCCGAGGACGAGAAGACCTACGTCCACCGCATCGGCCGTACCGGTCGCGCCGGACGCACCGGTATCGCGATCACCCTCGTCGACTGGGACGACGTGCCGCGCTGGCAGCTCATCGACAAGGCTCTCGATCTCGGTATCCCGGATCCGATCGAGACCTACTCGAGCTCCCCGCACCTGTTCGAGGAGCTGAGCATCCCGTCCGACGCCACCGGACGCGTCCGCAAGGCCGCTCCCGCCGCCTCCGACAACGGTGAGAAGCGCGAGCGCGTCGAGCGCGAGGGCGGATCCCGACCGAAGCGCAACCGGGTCCGCCGCCGCACCGTCCGCGGAAAGTCGGCCGACGGCTCCGCGACGGATGCCGCCGCAACCGGTTCCGACGACTCGGCGAAGGCCGAGAACGAGTCTGCCGCAGCGGAGACGGGTGAGGACACCGGGGCTTCCGCTCCGGCACGTCGTCGCCGTCGTCGCCGTCGCACCCGCTCGGGCGAGGGCCCCGCCGGTCGCGCAGAGCAGCAGGACACGTCGAACGTGGAAGCGGTCTCGACGTCGTCTGCCCGATAACCACGTGCTCGCGCCCGAGCGCCGCACCCGCACCGACCTTCTCGTCGCAGCCGCACTCGTCGTCACCGCTCTGGTGGCGGCGAGTGTCGTCTGGCTGAACTCGGATGCGCGGGGCACCACGTCGACCACCTGGGACGGACCCGTCCCCACTCCTGCTGCCGCGCAGGCGCTTCCGCGCACTCTCGCCGAACTGTGGCGTGCTCCGAGTACGGCGACGACCGCGCCGGTGGTGTCCGGGGGCACGATCGCCACGGCCGACAGTGGTGCGGTGGTCGGCCGCGACCCGCAGTCGGGCGAGGAACGCTGGCGGTACGACCGCGACCGGGCGTTGTGCGCGGTCACCGAGGCCTGGGGCGACGTGGTCTCGGCCTACCGCGGCCCACGCGGATGCGGTCAGGTCACCGCGCTCGACTCCGGCAGTGGCGCTCGCGGCGCGCAACGGTCGAGCGACGCCGACGATCCGATCCGGCTCGTCGACGCCGGTTCGCACCTGATCGCCTTCGGCGAGTCGCGTCTCGAGATGTGGCGCTCCGATCTGGTGCGCACGGTCGAGTACGGGCGCGTCGACGCACCGGTGAACCCGAACGCCCAGCCCCGATCGGGTTGCGAACTGCGCTCGGCAGATTCGGGCGCCGAAGTGCTGGCCGTGCTCGAGCAGTGCGCAAACGAGCCGACCAATCGGCTCACCCTTCTCGATCCCACCCCCGACGACAGCACCAAGCCCGAGGAGTTCGCCTCGTCGGTGCTGCCGGAAGCGGGCGGGGACTCCCGCATCGTCGCGGTGGTCGGCGACCGCACGGCGGTCTACCTGGCCCCGGACGACAACGACGGGCCACGTATCGAGGTCTTCGACAGCGAGGGCGTCCTCGTCGACACGCACACCCTGCCGCGTCCTGCCGGCGAATCGGACGACCCCGCCCTCGAGCGCGGCGGCGTGCTGGTGTGGTGGACGGGCCGCGACACCGTCGCACTGTCCACCACCGATTTCGCTCCGCAGTGGACCGTCGAGGACACCCTCGGCAACGGCGACATCATGGCCGGTTCGCTGCTCCTTCCCGTCGAGGACGCCCTCGTGGGAGTCGACTCACGGACCGGCGAACCCGGCCCGCGCATCGACGTCGAGCGCGGAGCGGTCTCCACGGTGAACGTCGCCGTCGCCGGGGACGTCGTGGTCGAGCAACGCGACGACGAACTCGTGGTGTTGGGCTGATGTCTCAGTCCGCGACGGCGGTTTCGAAGGTCTCGAGTTCCGCCTCCCCCGACCAGTAGCGCAGCAGGTTCTCGGAGAGCGCCCGGTACGCCTCGGCGCCCTTGTTCTTGCGTCCCGCCAGCACCGTCGCGCCCGAGGCGGAAGCCTCCGCGAAGCGGACCGTGCGGGGTACGGGCGGGGCCAGCACCGGCAGGTCGTACCGGTCGGAGACATCGGCGAGCACGTCGCGACTGTGCGTGGTCCGCGAGTCGTACAGGGTCGGCAGCGCGCCGAGCAGCTCGAGATCCGGATTGGTGATCTGCCTGACCTCGTCGACGGTGCGCAACAACTGCCCCACTCCACGGTGTGCGAGCGTCTCGCACTGCAGTGGAACGAGCACCGACCGCGCCGCGGTGAGACCGTTGAGCGTGAGAACGCCGAGGGAGGGCGGGCAGTCGATCACGACGACGTCGTAGTCGTCCTCGACCGACGCCAGGGCCCGCTCGAGGGTGTATTCGCGTCCCGGCTTCATGAGCAGCATCGCCTCCGCACCCGCGAGGTCGATGGTCGCCGGCAGCAGCGACATCCCCTCCGCGGTGTCGAGCAGGACGTCCTTCGTCTCGACACCGCCCACGAGCACGTCGTGCACGGATTGTTCGAGCTTGTCGGGGTTGTGCCCGAGGGAGAAGGTCAGGCACCCCTGGGGGTCGAGATCGACGACGAGCACCCGCCGGCCCAGCGCCGACAGCGCGGCCCCCAACGACGCGACGGTGGTCGTCTTGGCGACGCCACCCTTCTGATTTGCCACTGCAAGTACCGTTGCCACGACCCCGATCCTCGCGCACTCGGCGGCGCAGCGCGAGGTGAATCCGCCCACGAGACCGCAGGAGGCAGCCCGTCGTGATCCGCAGAGCCACACCCGAGGACGTCCCCGCGATCACCGGACTGATCTACGACCTCGCCGAATACGAGAAGGCCCGGCACGAGTGCACCGTGGTGCCCGCGCAGATCCACGAGGCTCTGTTCGGGCCGCAACCCTCGGTGTACGCGCACGTCGCCGAGGAATTTGGTGAGGACGGAGCCGCAGGTCAGGTCGTCGGGGTGGCGCTGTGGTTCCGGAACTTCTCCACCTGGGACGGCGTGCACGGCATCTACCTCGAGGATCTGTTCGTCCGTCCCGAACACCGCGGCAAGGGACACGGACGCGCACTGCTCGCGGCGCTCGCCCACGAATGCGTGGAGCGCGGTTACACCCGCCTGAGTTGGTCGGTGCTGGACTGGAACGAGCCGTCCATCGGTTTCTACCGCTCGCTCGGCGCCGTCGCGCAGGACGAGTGGACGACGTTCAGGCTCAGCGGCCCCGCGCTGCAGGCTCTCGGCAGCTGAGCCCGGATCACTCGTCGACGTCGGGCGCGTACTCGTGCGCAAGCCACCGCGTCGTGGGCGGGCTGAACAGCAGCACGAGCGTGGGGACCACGACGAGCCCCAGCACGGTACCGATGGCCGGCTGGTGCGAGTCGGTCAGCAGCGACCACACCACGGGCAGCAACAGCAACTGCGCCAGTACCGCCACGGCACGTCCCCAGCGCACCCCGCGCACGAGCGCGATCCCGCCGGCCAGTACCCCGCCGAACAGGACGAACAGCCACAGCGCGAAGCCGTAACCGTTGGTGACCGACTGATCGTGTTCGCCCGAGGCTGCGCGGATGATCGAGTACACCGCGAACCCCATCGCGACGACACCCTCGAGGACGACGAGCCAGCCGGCGGCACGCACGGTCGACGGAACGCTGCTGCGAGGTGTTTCGAGAGGCACCCGTCCAGCGTAGTGGACCCGCCGGGCACCACTTAGGCTGATGTTCCGTGCGCGCCCTGCTGATCGTGAATCCGAATGCGACGACGACCACCCCGGCCGGTCGCGACCGTCTCGCTCACGCCCTGAGAGGCCGGCTCGCACTGACCGTCGCACACACCACCCACCGCGGGCACGCCGCAGAACTCGCGCGTTCGGCGCACGCCGACGGGATGGACGTCGTCGTCGCGCACGGGGGCGACGGCACCGTCAACGAGATCGTCAACGGTCTGCTCGGCCCCTCCCCCGACCGATCCGCCGATCCGTCACTTCCGCGACTCGCGGTGGTGCCCGGCGGCTCGGCGAACGTGTTCGCGCGGTCCCTGGGGTTGTCCGCCGATCCGCTCGAGGCCACCGGGCAGGTGCTCGAGTCGTTGCAGGAGGGCAGGACCAGCCGGATCGGCCTCGGCCACTGCGACGGACGGTGGTTCACCTTCAACGCGGGCCTCGGCCTCGACGCCCAGGTGTGCGAGGCCATCGACCTGAGCCGCGCCGAGGGCAAGAAAGTGACGACGACGTGCTATGTGTGGCATGCGGTGGCCCGGTTCTTCGCGTCGAAGCGGGCCGAGCCGACGCTCACGCTCGAGATGCCCGGATCCGAACCTGTGTCGGGGGTGCACTACGCGTTCGTGTCGAACTCGAGTCCCTGGACCTATCTCGAGTCCCGGCCGGTGCACACGAATCCCGGCACATCGTTCGACACCGGGTTGGGTGTGTTTGCCATGACGACGACCCGGGTATTTCCGAGCCTGCGGGTGGTGAGGCAACTCCTGGCCGCCCGTGGCGAGCCGGCGTCGCCGCATCTGGTGCGTGCGGACGATGTCGCGCACGTGCGCGCCCGGGCCTCGCGCCCGATCGGACTTCAGGTCGACGGCGACTATCTCGGACTCCGCACCGAGGTCGAGTTCGTGGCCGTACCGTCGATCCTCGATGTCGTCGCGCCCCGCTGACGATCCCCTCTAGCGGGACAGCGACAGAAAGAAAAGCACGAATTCTGTGATTACCACTACCTTCTCGGCCCGAGTGGAGTAGAAAGAGGGATTGGCGAACTCGTAGCTCACAACAGCGTGAGCTTCCCCACGATCGTGGTCGATTCTATTGACTCCACGCTCGTTCGTGAAAGCATTCACAAGTAACCGCGCGGAAACACTCCGTGCCACAGGCGTGAACACGCATTGACCATCAGCCGGTGCACACGCACCATCGAAGGAGAGTAGAAGCATGGACTGGCGCCACAAGGCCATCTGCCGCGACGAGGATCCGGAACTGTTCTTCCCCGTGGGGAACAGCGGCCCGGCTCTCGCGCAGATCGCGGATGCCAAGCTCGTGTGCAACCGTTGCCCCGTCACCGCCGAATGCCTTTCCTGGGCGCTCGAGTCCGGCCAGGATGCCGGCGTCTGGGGCGGTATGAGCGAGGACGAGCGCCGCGCTCTCAAGCGTCGCAACGCCCGCACCCGCGCTCGCACGGCGGTCTGAGCAGCTCCGACAGACGTTCGAAGGCCCGGCCCCCTCACGGAGGCCGGGCCTTCTTACGTGCACAGGCCGAAGCGGTCAGGCGACCGGCACCTTGCCCAGCGGTAATTGCAGGCGCGCATCGGTCCCGCCGGTCTCGTTGGAGGTCAGTTCCAGCGATCCGCCGAGTTCGGCGGCCACGAGGGTCCGGACGATCTGCAGACCGAGCCGGTTCGACGCCTCGAGGCTGAATCCGTCGGGAAGGCCCTTCCCCTCGTCACGGACCACGACGTCGAGCATGCGGGCCGAACGCTGTGCCCTCACAGTGACCGTGCCGTTGACGCCCGGATCGAAGGCGTGCTCGACGGCGTTCTGGACGAGCTCGGTCAGCACCATGACCAGGGGCGTCGCGCGATCTGCGGGGAACACACCGAGGTTCCCCTCTCGCAGCACACGGATCTGACTGCCCACCGTCGACACGTCGACGACGATGGGGATCAGCTGGTCGAAGACACCGTCGAGATCGACCTCCTCGTCCACGGACATCGACAGCGCCTCGTGCACCAGGGCGATGGACGTCACCCGGCGAACCGCTTCGCCGAGGGCCTGCTGGGCTTCGGTGTTCCCGGTTCGGCGCGCCTGTAGTCGCAGCAGTGCGGCGACCGTCTGCAGATTGTTCTTGACGCGATGGTGGATCTCGCGGATCGTCGCGTCCTTGCTCAGCAGTGCGCGGTCGCGTCGTTTGACCTCGGTGACGTCGCGGACGATCACCGCGGCGCCCCTGATCTTGCCTCCCGGATTCAGGACCAACGCACGGATCAGAACCGTGGCACCGCGTGCCTCGATCTCCATGCGCTGCCCCAGACGGCCCTCCACGGCCCCGCGGAGGTAGTCGGTGACGTCGCGGCTCTCGAAGGGATCGGTGACCAGTGCGCGGGTCGTCTCCACGAGATCCTGACCGATCAGGTCGGAGTTCAGACCCATCCGGTGATAGGCCGACAGCGCGTTCGGGCTGGCGTAGACGACCTTGCCCTTCCGGTCGAGCCGGATGAATCCGTCGCCCGCACGCGGACTCGACTTGGTGTCCGAGCGCGCCTCGGGCGTGGGGAAGGTGCCCTCGCTGATCATCCGGTAGAGGTCGTCGGCGCATTCGAGATAGGCGGTCTCGAGCGCGCTGGCCGACCGTCGCGACACACGGGCGGCGTCGCGGCTGAGCACCGCGACGACCCGACCGTCCGAGCGCACCGGCACGGCCTGACGGATGTTGATCCCGGCGCCCGGGGACGACTTGACGTCGACGATCTCTCCGGTTTCGAAAGCCTCACGGACGTAAGGATGTTCGTTGTCGGAGACGAGCATGCCGACGGCGTCCTCGGGAATCACGGTCGAGGCGGTGGTGGGCCGGCACTGTGCGACGCACACGATTCCGGACGGCGCCGCGTCGACCCACAGGAGGACGTCGGCGAACGACAGGTCGGCGAGCAACTGCCACTCGCCCACGACACGTTGGAGGTGATCGACGGCCGCGCCCGGAAGATCCGTGTACCTTGCGAGCAACGAACTGAGTGTGGACACGGGAACCGCTTTCGTACTCAGGAGATATCCGCCGTCAGGAGATCACGGCGATGAGGTCGCCCTGCTGGATGACATCCCCCACCGAGACTCCGACGGAGGTCACGGTGCCCGCCGACTCGGCGAGCACGGGAATCTCCATCTTCATCGACTCGAGGATCACCAGCGTGTCGCCCTCGGCCACCACGTCACCCTCTCGCACGACGACCTCGAACACGGTCGATACCATCTCCGCGCGTACGTCTTCCGCCATCGAACACCTCGTTTCACGCTCCGGCGGCGGACCTGCCGACAGGACCACTCGACCGCACGTGAAACACTGTAATGAACGAGAAAGGAGATCCCACCATGGGTAAGCGAGGTCGCAAGAAGCGCAGCCGCAAGGGTAACGCCGCCAACCACGGCAAGCGTCCCAACGCCTGAGACGCGGACAGGGGCCGGAAAGCAGCAGCTTTCCGGCCCCTGTCACGTTCGGGGTGTCTCGTCTACGACTCGGTACGAGTGAACTCGTCTACGACTCGGCGTGAGTGGAACTCGCCTACGACTCGGCGTGAGTGGAACTCGCCTACGACTCGGTGCTGTCCGTCTCGGTGATCACCACGGTGCGGCGGATCTGCAGCATCAGCCGCTCCCGCAGGCCCTCGGGTGCGTGTTCCCCGCCGCACTTGCGGCTGAGCAGCGATTTGATCTTCTCCTCGATCCCGTAGGCCTCGAGGCAGGTGCCGCACTCGTCGAGGTGCCGCTGCAGCTTCTCGCGGGAACCGGCGTCGCACTCGGAATCGAGAAGCAGGTAGACGTCCGCGATGACCGCCGAGCAGTCGAGTCGATCGAAGTCGGGTTCGCTCACTGCGGTGCTCCCTTTCCGCTCTCGGGCCGATCCGATGTTCCGGTTGTCGCGTCCACGGCCTTCTCCCGCATGAAACCGCGATCGCGCGCCACGTCGGCCAACAGGCCCCGCAACTGCTTGCGACCCCGGTGCAGTCTCGACATCACAGTGCCGATCGGCGTCCCCATGATCTCGGCGATCTCCTTGTAGGGGAACCCTTCGACGTCGGCGTAGTAGACGGCCATGCGGAACTCCTCGGGAAGCTCCTGCAGCGCCGCCTTGATGTCGTCGTCGGGAAGCGCGTCGAGCGCCTCGACCTCCGCGGACCGCAGACCGGTCGACGAATGCTCGGCCGTGGCGGCGAGCTGCCAGTCGGTGATCTCGTCGGTCGGGTACTGCGCGGGCTGCCGCTGACGCTTCCGGTACGAGTTGATGTAGGTGTTGGTGAGGATCCGGTACAGCCAGGCCTTGAGGTTGGTGCCCTCGCGAAACGACCGGAAGGCGGAGAAAGCCTTGATGTAGGTCTCCTGCACGAGGTCCTCGGCGTCGGAGGGATTGCGGGTCATCCGCAGCGCAGCGCCGTAGAGCTGATCGAGCAGGGGAAGCGCATCCCGCTCGAACCGCTCGGTCAGTTCTTCCACAGACTCCTCGATCACACCGATCCCTTCATCGACGCCTGTCGAGAAGGCTACCGGTCCGTCGGGGTCCGGATCGGCGGGACGTCTGACGGCGTCCGGTCGAGGCGGGCACAGCACTGCCACGAATTCTCCGATCGTCGGGTGTCGGGTGGCCGGTGGATCCACCCGTCGGTGTGCAACGCCGTACCCGCCGCACTTGTTCCCCACCTCCGGTTTTCTAGAGTGATCGGATGGCCTCGACATCCACTCCCGCGACGGTGTTGTTGAAGCGCGAGAAGGTCGCGCACCGGGTCCACGAGTACGCACACGACCCGAGGTCGTCGTCCTTCGGCGCCGAAGCCGTCGAGGAACTCGGCGCACGTCTCGGGGTCTCCCCCGATCAGATCTTCAAGACGCTGGTGGTGTCGCTGTCGGACGGCAAGCTCGCCGTCGCGGTGATCCCGGTCCCGGCGACGCTGTCGCTGAAGGCCGCAGCAGGGGCACTGGGCGGCGGCAAGGCCGTGATGGCCGATCACACCGCCGCCGAACGCGCGACCGGATACGTCGTCGGTGGCATCTCTCCGCTCGGGCAGCGCAAGCGTCTGCGCACCGTGATCGACGTCTCCGCCGAGCAGTGGGACCGGGTGCTGTGCAGCGCGGGGCGGCGCGGACTCGAGATCGAACTGGATCCGCACGATCTGATCCGGCTGACCGGTGCGGTCGTGGCCCCGATCACGGCCGGGCCGTAGAGCACCGCGGCCCGGCGGCACCTACAGCAGCACCATCTGGTCGCCGGCGCCGTCGTCGGGTTGCAACAGTTCGGGGCCGTTGTTGCGGATGCTGTTGACCTTCGCGGACACGCGGCGGATCTCGATCGCCGAGATCGCCTCGAGGCTCGGCACGATCAGATCCGGGTGGCCGAGGCTGTCGGGGTCGAGCCACGCGTCCCATCGCTCCGCGGGGAGGATCAGCGGCATCCGCTCGTGCACGTTGCCGAGTTGCTCGACCGACTGCGCGGTGAGGATCGCCGTGCTCGACAGCGGTGGTGCCTTCGGGTTCCGCGGGTCGCGCCACTCCGCCCACACTCCGGCCATGCAGATCCGCGATCCGTCGGCGGGCGCCATGAAGTACGGCACCTTGCGGGGTCTGCCGTCCGGCGCGGGTTCGACCTGCCATTCGTACCAGCCGTCCATCGGGACGAGGCACCGCTTGTGGCGCAGCGACCGTGCGAAGCTCGGCTTGGTGGCGACCGACTCGGATCGTGCGTTGATCAGCGGTGCGCTTCCGCCCACCTCCTCGGCGAACGGCGGCACGAGTCCCCAGCGCATGCGCCGGACACGGCGGCGGACGGGACCGTCGGGATCGTCTCCGTCGTGCCGGGCGACGACGGTGAGCACCTCGGTCGTCGGCGCGACATTGTAGTCGGGCCCGCGCCGGTCCCGGCCGCTGTCGCCGGTCTCGTCGAGTGCGTCGAGTTCGACGGCGAGCGTCGCCGGGTCGGCCGTGGAGACATACCTTCCGCACATGCCGTCGAGTGTGGCATCGCCGGGTGACGGAACCGACACCGGCGCGCACCGGGTGGGCGAGGGTGCCCGCACCGGTCCGGATGGGCGAAGATGGTCGGGTGAGTCTGTGGAGAGCACCCCGCGCCGTGTCCCCGGTTCGAGCGTCGGTGACGCTGCCGGGATCGAAGTCGATCACCAACCGTGCCCTGATCCTGGCCGCACTCGCCGACGGGCCGTCCACCCTGACCGGCGCGCTGCGCAGCCGCGACACCGATCTGATGATCGGGGCCCTGCGCACGCTCGGCACGACCGTCACCGAGCGCGACGGCGGCACCACCCTCGACGTGACCCCCGGTGCCCTGCGCGGAGGTGAGGTCGCCTGTGGACTGGCCGGCACCGTCATGCGGTTCGTTCCGCCGCTGGCCGCACTGGCCGACGGCGACGTGCGGTTCGACGGCGACGAACAGGCCCGCGTCCGCCCGATGAGCACCGTGCTCGACGCCCTGCGCGCCCTCGGCGCCGACATCGACGGCGACCGGCTCCCCTTCACCGTGCACGGCCGCGGTGCGGTGCGCGGTGGTTCCGTCACCATCGACGCGTCCGCGTCCTCGCAGTTCGTCTCGGGTCTGCTGCTGTCCGGTGCCGCCTTCGACGAGGGCGTGGTGGTCCACCACGCCGGCGAACCGGTGCCCTCGATGCCGCACATCGAGATGACGGTCGAGATGCTCCGCACGGCCGGGGTCCCCGTCGACACCTCCGAGGCCGACACCTGGCGGGTGCCCCCCACGACCATCAAGGCCGTCGACGTCACCGTCGAGCCCGACCTGTCGAACGCAACCCCCTTCCTCGCGGCCGCGGCGGTCACCGGTGGTGTCGTCTCGGTGCCCCTGTGGCCGGAGTCGACCACCCAGGCCGGCGATGCGATCCGCGGCATCCTCGAGCAGATGGGCGCCGAGGTGACGTGGGCCGACGGGACGCTGACCGTGCGCGGCCCGGGCGAGCTGCGGGGTCTCGACGTGGACCTGCACGACGTCGGCGAGCTGGCGCCGACCGTCGCGGCCCTCGCTGCGGTCGCCGCCTCGCCCTCCGACCTGCGCGGTATCGCGCACCTGCGCGGTCACGAGACCGACCGGCTGGCGGCACTCGCCACCGAGATCGGTCGTCTCGGCGGTTCGATCACCGAGACCGAGGACGGGCTGCACATCGAGCCGGCTCCGCTGCACGGCGGCACCTGGCACTCCTACGCCGACCACCGGATGGCCACGGCCGGGGCGATCCTCGGGCTCGTCGTCGACGGGATCGAGGTCGAGGACATCGGCACCACCGCCAAGACGCTCCCCGACTTCGAGGGTCTGTGGGAGTCGCTACTGACGGGGAGCGACTCCTGAGGCGGCGGGAGTACGACGAGTCCGACGTCCGGGTTCGCCCCGGACGCGGCTCGCGGCCGCGCACGAAGGACCGCCCGGCCCATCTCGATGCCGAGGAGGGCATGGTCGTCTCCGTCGACCGAGGTCGGTGGGGTGTCGCGCTCGGCGGTGATCCCGATCGGATCGTGACGACGATGCGGGCACGCGAGCTCGGCCGGACCCCGATCGTGGTGGGCGATCAGGTGGGTGTCGTCGGCGATCTCTCCGGTCGCCCCGACACGCTCGCGCGCATCGTGCGGGTCGAGGACCGCAGCACCGTCCTGCGGCGCACGGCCGACGACACCGATCCGTTCGAGCGCATCGTCGTCGCCAATGCCGAACAGCTGCTCATCGTGGTCGCGCTCGCCGATCCCCCACCGCGGACCGGACTCGTCGAACGCGCACTCGTCGCGGCCTACGCCGGCGGTCTCGCTCCCCTGCTGGGACTGACCAAGAGCGACCTCGCCGATCCCGACGAGTTCGCCGCGCACTTCACGGATCTCGACATCCCGGTGCTGCTCGTCGGTCAGGACGACGATCTCACCGCCCTGCACGAGCGGATCGACGGTCGCGTGACCGCCCTGATCGGGCACTCGGGGGTCGGCAAGTCGACACTGGTGAACAGGCTCGTCCCCGACGCCGACCGCGCCACCGGTGAGGTCTCCGGGGTGGGCAAGGGACGGCACACCTCCACCCAGTCGGTGGCCCTGCACCTGCCCGAGGGCGGGTGGGTGGTCGACACCCCGGGCATCCGGTCGTTCGGGCTCGCGCACATCGGGCCCGACGACGTCGTCGCGGCGTTCGGGGACCTGGCCGAAGCGGTCGAGGACTGCCCGCGCGGGTGCACGCATCTCGGCCCGCCCGCCGATCCCGAATGCGCCTTCGACTCGTTGGAGGGCAAGTCGCACAACCGGGCGATGGCCGTGCGCGAACTGCTCACGGCGCTCGCGTCCAACGACCCTTGGTGAACCGACGAACCCCGGTTGAACGCACGAACCCCGGCACCTGTGGGTGCCGGGGTTCGTGCTCGTTCTCGTGACCGTCAGCGCATGCCGAGCGCGCGGCGGATGAATCCGCGCTTGCGGGTCTTCTCGATGGTGGTGGCCAGACCCACACGGCGGCCGGTGGCCGGATCGATCTCCGGCGCTCCGCCGAAGCCCCGCTCGGAGGCGGTCTCCGGGGCGGCGTCGCGGTCGTCCTTGAGGTACTTGTCGGGCAGCGACAGCTTCGCGATGGTGCGCCACGACTTCCAGTACTGCACCGCGAGCGGGCCGGTGGTGTACGGCAGGTCGTACTTCTCGCACAGCTCACGCACCCGCACCGCGATCTCCGCGTACCGATTGGACGGCAGGTCGGGGTAGATGTGGTGCTCGATCTGGTAGCTCAGGTTGCCGGTCATGAAGTCCATGACCTTGCCGCCGGAGATGTTCGCGGAGCCGAGCATCTGACGCAGGTACCACTGGGCACGCGTCTCGGTCTCGATGTCCTGCTTCGTGAACTTCTCCGCACCGTCCGGGAAGTGACCGCAGAAGATCACCGCGTTGGTCCAGATGTTGCGCACGAAGTTGGCCGTGGCGTTGGCCTTCATCGTGGACTTCCACGACTTGCCGGTGAGCGCCGGGTAGATCACGTAGTCCTTGAGGTGCTGCTTGCCGAGC
This sequence comes from Rhodococcus shunpengi, assembly GCF_048381395.1. Taxonomy (NCBI): domain Bacteria; kingdom Bacillati; phylum Actinomycetota; class Actinomycetes; order Mycobacteriales; family Nocardiaceae; genus Rhodococcus; species Rhodococcus shunpengi. The sequence goes on along the minus strand of NZ_JBLWIU010000024.1, from coordinate 238,375 downwards.
TTGGCGAGCACCTCCTTGCCGCGTGCCTTGGTGAGCTCGCGGTCGTCGCGTCCCTGGATGACCTTGCCGAGCTCGAGCAGCTGGATGGCGATGCCGTACTGGAACAGCGCTGCGAGGATGGCGTTGTACGCGACGTTGCCGAGGTAGAACGGCTTCCATCGCTGGTCGCGGGTGACGCGCAGCAGGCCGTATCCCACATCGTCGTCCATACCGAGGATGTTGGTGTACTTGTGGTGCAGGTAGTTGTGGGTGATCTTCCAGTGCGCCGACGGGTCGACATTGTCCCACTCCCAGTTGGCCGAGTGCACCTCGGGGTCGTTCATCCAGTCCCACTGCCCGTGCATCACGTTGTGCCCGAGCTCCATGTTCTCGATGATCTTCGACAGGGAGAGCATGCCCGTGCCCAGCAGCCACAGCGGACGCTTGTTCGAGCCGAGCAGCACGAGGCGCCCGCCGATCTCGAGGCCGCGCTGCAGCCGGATCGTGTTGCGGACGTATCGAGCGTCGCGCTCACCGCGGGACTCCTCGATATCGCGCCGGATGGCGTCGAGTTCGCGGCCGATGGCCTCGACGTCCGCCTCCGTCAGGTGCGCGTACTCCTTGACATCCGATATCGCCATGCGGGCTACTCTACCGTAGGTTACGGGCCCGTAGGTTAGCCGGATTCGGAGCTGTGGCGCGAATCACACAGTGACGGAAGGTCGCCGGTGACCCGATTCACCACGGCGACGACGACGCTCTGCTACCGCATGCTCCGCGTGGACCCGCAGCGCCGTGAGGAGACCCCGGCGACGTCCGGTGGACGTCTCGGTGACCACCGCGGGCGCGTCCGGGCGCCACCTGTCGAACTTGCGCTCGGAGGAGGTCTCGGGGGCGTCATCGGCCGTCGCCTTGAGGAACCGGTCGGGCAAGGCGAGCTTGTGGATCGTGCGCAGGGCGAGCCAGTACTGCCGGGCGAGCGAGCCGGTCGTGTACGGCAGGTCGTACTTGCCGCACAGCGCCCGCACACGGGCGGCGACCTCCGGGTAGCGGTTGCTCGGCAGGTCCGGGAACAGGTGATGCTCGATCTGGTAACTGAGATTCCCGGTGAGGAAATCCATCGCACGCCCACCGGAAATGTTTGCGCTGCCGAGCAACTGGCGCAGATACCACTCCCCGCGCGTCTCGTTCTCGTAGTGCTCGGTCGTGAACTTCTCTGCGCCGTCGGGGAAGTGGCCGCAGAAGATCACGAGATACGCCCAGATATTGCGGATCACGTTCGCGGTGAGGTTCGCCGACAACGTGCTGCGCCAGGCCGGGCCGGTGAGCGCCGGGAAGAACACCAGGTCCTTGACGACCTGCCGGCCGGCCTTCGCCGCGAATTCCTTGTTGGGCCCCGAATTCCACTGCGCGGGCGGGACGCCCTCGAGTTCCTTCTTCGCCGAGAGGTCGTGCAGCGCGATCCCCCACTCGAAGGTCAGCGCGAGGACGATGTTCGCGATCGGCTGCGCGAGATTGCGCGGACGCCACTTCTCGTCGCGCGTCATCCGCAGGATGCCGAATCCCACGTCTTCGTCCATGCCCACGATGTTCGTGTAGGTGTGGTGCGCGTAGTTGTGGGCGCGCTTCCAGTGCTCGGACGGACCGGTCTGATCCCATTCCCACGAGGTCGAGTGGATCTCGGGGTCGTTCATCCAGTCCCACTGCCCGTGCATCACGTTGTGCCCGAGTTCCATGTTCTCGATGATCTTCGCGAGCGACAGCGCCGCGGTACCGATGATCCAGCGCGACCGTCGACGCGAACCGAACAGCGCGCAGCGTCCGACCACCTCCAGCACACGCTGCGCACGGATGACGGAATGGATGTAGCGGGCGTCCCGCGGGCCGCGCGAATTCTCCACATCCCGTCGAATCGCGTCGAATTCGTTTGCGAGAGCAACAATGTCGTCTTCGGTCAGATGAGAGAACGCGCGGATGTCGGTGATGGCCAAGCGGGATCCTTCGGAGGTTTGCTGTCGGTGTCTACACGTCCAGTGTGCAGTCGCCGGCAGCGGCGGAGATGCAGGTCTGGACGCGTTCGCCCTCTGCGTGCTCCTTGCCGGATCGCAGATCGACGACGTGCCCCTTCTCGAGCGGCACAACACAAGTCTGACAGATTCCCATCCGACAACCGAAGGGCATCAGCGCACCGACGCTCTCACCGGCCTCGAGAATCGTCGTGGCGCCGTCCACGGTGACGGTTTTGCCGGACTTCGCGAACGTGATCGTTCCGCCCGAGCCCGAGGTGTCGGCACGGCTGACGGCGAAGCGCTCGAGGTGGACCTGATCCTCGATGTCCTCCGCGGCCCAGTGCGCGGTGATGTCGTCGAGCATCTGCTGGGGACCGCACGCCCAGGTCTGACGCTCGCGCCAGTCGGGGCACACCTCGTCCAGCTCCGAGAGCGCGAACTTGCCCTTCTCACGGGTGTGACGCACGTGCACGCGGAACCGATCGTGGGTGGCGTCGAAACGCTCGAGCTCGGACCGGAACATCACGTTCTCGGCCGTCGGCGCGGAGTGGATGTGCACGACGTCGGGCAGGTCGAGTTCGCGCTCGACCGCACGCCGGTCGAGCGTCCGCAGCATCGACATGATCGGCGTGATGCCACTGCCGGCCGTGAGGAAGAGGATCTTCGCCGGCGGCGGGTCGGGCAGGACGAAATCGCCCTTCGGGGCGGCGAGGCGCACGACGGTGCCCTCGGGGACACCGCCGACGAGGTGGCTGGACAGGAAGCCCTCGGGCATCGCCTTCACGGCGATGGAGATGACCTTGTCGTCCCAGGTGGGCGAGGAGGTCAGTGAGTAGGAGCGCCAGTGCCAGCGACCGTCGATGTGCAGACCGATGCCGATGTACTGGCCGGGTGCGTATCCGAAATCGAAACCCCAGCCGGGACGGATGACGATCGTCGCGGAATCGGGGGTCTCCTGGCGCACCGACACGATTCGCCCGCGCAGTTCACGGGCGGACCACAGCGGGTTGACCAGGTGCAGGTAGTCGTCGGGGAGCAGAGGGGTGGTCAGCCGGGCCACCGCGCCACGCAGGACGTTGGAGAGCGACTTCTCTCCTGGCGCGACGTGTGCCGCAGGCTTCTCGATCCATTCCTTCAGGCCCATCCGACCGTTTCTCCTCACTCCGGTTACGGCTCCGTAGGTTATCAGAGGTTACGGAAGCGTAGGTTGCGCGAGAGACGGTCGTCACACCGATGGCGTGGCGATATGCGAGGTCAGAGCAGTTCGAGCAGGAAGGGCAGTTCCTGGGCCGCGTACCACGCCAGTTCGTGGTCCTCCGCGTCGCCGAGGACGAACTCGGCCTCCTCGTCGCCCAGTTCTGCGGCATCGACGATCTCGCGTGCCCGCGCGACGTCGGCCTCCGCCTCCTGCAGGTCGATGTGCACCGACGCGACCGCACGCATCGTGATCGGCCCGGTGAGCTTGACGACCGCATCGTCGAGATCCGGTCGCGGCTTCACCTCGTCGACGTCGGCGGCGATCACCACCCGACGGGACACGAAGGACGGGTGATCGTTCGGCTCCTCCGATCCGAGCAACCGCAGCGACGCGCGTGCCGCCTCGGCCATCGCGACCTCGGCGAGCTCCTCGTCGTCGCCCGCCGTGTAGGCCTCGCGCAGAGCGGGGGTCACCGCGAAGGCCGTCCGGCCCACCGCGTCGACCTCACCGTCGGCGACGAGGCCCTGCAACATCGCGAGCGTTGCCGGTACATAGACACGCGTCACTTCTCACCTGCCGGCATCCGTCAACTCCTCGAGAGATTCCTGGATCAGCGTCGCTGCCACGTCCACATCGGGCATCGCATCACGATCCGCATTCAAACCGTAGTAGATCTTGCCGTCGTAGGACGTCAACGCGATGCTCAGGGCCTGATTCTTCAGCAGCGGCGAGACCGGGAAGATCTCGAGCAGCCGAGCTCCGGTGAGGTAGAGCGGGTGCTGCGGCCCCGGCGCGTTGGTGATCATGAGGTTGAACATCCGCTGCGAGAAACCCATCGCGACCCGGGCTCCCACCGCGTGCATCGTCGCCGGGGCGAAGCCCGACAAGCGGACCATCGTCTGCGCCGCCACGCGTCGCCGTTGCCGCGAATAGGCCTCGCCGGCGTGCGCGATGTGCGACAGACGGACCACCGCGTTCGGCTCCCCTACCGGCAGATCCAGCAGGAAGGACGACACCTCGCCCTGCGGGTGCACCTGGATCGTGTCGTTGTCGCCGCAGTCGTCCGGATCCTGGGTGTACACCGACATCGGAACCATCGCCCGCACCACCGTCGCCTCGGTGACCGGCTCCCCGCGGGAGAGCAGCCAGTACCGCAGCGCGCCGGCGAGGACCGCGAGCACCACGTCGTTGATCGTGCAGCCGTAGCGGGAGTGGATCTTGCGGTAGGGCTCCAGATCGGAGTGCACCACGGAGAACCGGCGGCTCCTCGAGATCTGCGTGTTCAGCGGCGTCTCGGGCGCCGACTGCGCAGCCGTACGTGCGATCCGGCCCACTGCGTCGACGGTCTCGGTGAGCGTCGCCGTGAGATCGCCCACGGCCGATCGCACGGCGGCGATCCCCTCCCCCGGGCGCGCGACGAGTTCGGCGAGCGCTCCGACGAGCAGAGCGGACTCCGACGGTTCGCGTTCGGGCATCCACAATTCCTCGGGGACCTCACGCGGCACCGGCTCCTTGTCGAAGAGCACCTGGACGATGTCGAGGGCTTCCTCGCCGTCGACGAGCGCCGAATGCGACTTCGTGAACAGCGCCACCCGATCGTTCGCGAGCCCCTCGACGAGATACATCTCCCAGAGCGGTCGCGTGCGGTCGAGCGGTCGCGAGACCAGACGCGCGACGAGGTCGTGCAGCTGTTCGTCGGAGCCCGGTTTCGGCAGCGCGGAGCGTCGCACGTGGTAGGTGATGTCGAAGTCGCGGTCGTCGACCCAGACGGGTCGCGAGAGCCCGAATGCGACCTCCCGCACCTTCTTCCGGTAACGGGGCACCTCGGGCAGTCGCTGCTCGACCAACCGCAGCACGCTCTCGTAGTCGAGACCGCCCTCGGGGGGTTCGAGGATCGCGAGCGACCCGACGTGCATCGGCGTGTTGCTCGTCTCCAGGTAGTAGTACGACGCGTCCTGCGCCGTCATCCGGCTCGTCATCGACCCCGTTCCCCCTCCTGCCCCGAACCTCCCGAGCGCCGCCACCACGACTCGGTGCCGTCCACGGCTCCGATCCCGATCTCCTCGGGATCGAAATCGAAGAGTACGGCCAGTTCGCCCGGCGCGTCGTGTGAACCATCATGGTGTACGCCGACCATCCCCGCAGCGGCGGCGCCTCGCACGTTGCCGACCGAATCGTCGACGAAGACGCACTCGCCGGGTTCGAGGTCCAGCAGCCGGGCGACCAGCAGGTAGCTCTCGGGGTCGGGTTTGGCGACACGTGTGTCACCCGAGAGCACCACGCGGTCGACGAACGGGCCCTCGAGATCGCGCAGCCACTGCGCGCCGGGCCCACCGGGATCGTTGCTCAGCAGGGCGGTCCGCACCCCACGCGCGCGCAGGACCGTCACGGCCGCGCCGAAGGTGTCGGGGTCGCTTCCCGGTCCGACCAGGACGCCACCGACATCGAGTACGAGTCCTCGCATCACGACACCACCGTAGGTCCCGGACGTCCTGCTCGCGCAGCGCATCCCGCGCGCGTCGAACCGGGACCGTCGCCCGGCGATATGGCATCATGTGCGCGGTTCGTCCTCTCCCGAATCATCCGCCGTCACGGTGTCACCGTGACGATCCGTTCTCATGCCCTCCGGGAGAGTCCATGCCGCATCACACCGGGCGCTACGTGCGCCGCCTCACCCACCTCGAACCTCCTGTCGAGGTGACCTGCCACCGTCCCCGCAGCCACGTCGCCCGGCGGCCCACGCCGCACGACGGACGCTCGGGACGCGCCCCGCTCCGCCGCGACGGAACGGGACGTCCTGTCGACGGCCGGGGCACCGAAGGTCCGGCCACCGGACCGGGTGACCGGCCTGCGATCGTGCTCGATCCGGGTGTCGTGCGGGTCGCGGAGACGGCGGTGCGCCTGGTCCTCGAGGTCGTCGACGGCCGCCGTCCCGCGGTCCAGTCCACCACGGTCCTCGACCCACGTCTCGTCGCGACGATCACCGCGGCCCGGCCTCCGCGTGCCGGACGCAGCACCGCGGTGCTGTTGCGGACGCGGGTGCGTCCCGTCGACACCGACACCGTGGAACTGTTCGGCAGCTACGGCCGCGGGGACCGGGTGTTCGCCTTCGCCGGCCGGATGGTGCGCAAGCGTCCCCGTCCTCGTGCTCCGCACCGCTGGACGATCACGACCCTGTGGCTCGGGTGAGCCACAGGGTCGTGGGGTGGTCGTGAGTCTTCGACTCAGCACCGCATGTGAGTCTTCGACTCAGCGCCTATGTGAGTCTTCGACTCAGCACCGCATGTGAGTCTTCGACTCAGCGCGTTCAGCGCCGCCGGTTGGTCTTCGCGTCGCGCCGGGCCGCGGCACGACGCTCCTTGCGGGTGCCCGCCTGCCGAGGCGCGGAGCCCGCGTCGGAACCGGCGGTCGTACGCGCGACGTGGGCGCGGCCGTCCTCGTCGGGACCGGTGTAGGTCAGGCGCCGCTCGGTCTCGTCGAGACCCTTGGCCCGCAGCGCGGCCGGTGCGGGCTCCGCCTGCGCCGGTTGTGCCTGTTGTGCCGTCGGGGCCGGCTGTGCCGGTCGGGCGGGAGCAGCCTTGGCGAGGCTCGGGGCCGCCTGCGCGGCGGCCGCCGCAGAGGCCGGCGTGACCGCCACACCCGCGGACTGCTGCTGTTGCGCGGCCTCGACCTGGAGGTTGAACAGGAATCCGACCGATTCCTCCTTCAGGCCCTCGAGCATTGCGGTGAACATGTCGAAGCCCTCGCGCTGGTACTCGACGAGCGGATCGCGCTGCGCCATGGCGCGCAGGCCGATGCCCTCCTTGAGGTAGTCCATCTCGTAGAGGTGCTCGCGCCACTTGCGGTCGAGGACCGACAACAGCACGCGACGCTCGAGTTCGCGCATCGCATTCTCGCCGGCGATGGCCTCGAGTTCGGCCTCGCGACGTGTGTAGGCGGCGCGGGCGTCCTCGAGAAGGACCTCGAGCAGACCGTTGCGGTCGAGGTCCTCGTTCTCGGCGACGAGCGTCTTGTGGTCGACACCCACCGGGTAGAGGGTCTTGAGCGCCGTCCACAGCTGCTCGAGATCCCAGTCCTCGACGTAGCCCTCGGCAGTCGCACCGTCGACGTAGGCGGTGATCACGTCGGTGAGCATGTGCTGCACCTGACCCTCGAGGTCCTCGCCGCGCAGGATCCGGCGGCGCTCCTCGTAGATGACGGTGCGCTGCTGGTTCATCACCTCGTCGTACTTGAGGACGTTCTTGCGGATCTCGAAGTTCTGCTGCTCGACCTGCGTCTGCGCGCTCTTGATGGCCTTGGAGACCATCTTCGCCTCGATCGGCACGTCGTCGGGCAGGTTCAGCCGCGTCATGATCGACTCGAGCGCCGCACCGTTGAAGCGGCGCATCAACTCGTCGCCGAGCGAGAGGTAGAACCGCGACTCGCCCGGGTCGCCCTGACGACCGGAACGACCACGGAGCTGGTTGTCGATACGACGCGACTCGTGCCGTTCGGTGCCGAGCACGTACAGGCCACCGGCGGCCCGCACCTTCTCGGCATCGGCCTTCGACTCGGCCTTGATCCGCTCGAGGATCTCGTCCCAGGCCGCCTCGTACTCCTCCGGCGTGTTGACCGGGTCGAGGCCGCGCTTACGCAGCTCGATGTCGGCGAGGATGTCGGGGTTGCCGCCGAGCACGACGTCGGTACCGCGACCGGCCATGTTCGTCGCGACCGTCACCGCGCCGGACCGGCCGGCCTGCGCGATGATCTGCGCTTCCTGCTCGTGGAACTTCGCGTTGAGCACGCTGTGCGGAACACCGCGCTTGGTGAACTGCCGGGACAAGTATTCCGATCGCTCGACGCTCGTCGTACCGATGAGGACCGGCTGGCCCTTCTCGTGACGCTCGACGACGTCGTCGACGACGGCCGCGAACTTCGCTTCCTCGGTCTTGTAGATCAGGTCGCCCTGGTCGACGCGCACCATCGGGCGGTTGGTCGGGATCGGGATGACACCCAGGCTGTAGATCTGGTGGAGCTCGGCGGCCTCGGTCTCGGCCGTACCGGTCATGCCCGACAGCTTGTCGTACAGGCGGAAGTAGTTCTGCAGCGTGATCGTGGCGAGCGTCTGGTTCTCGGCCTTGATCTCGACGCCTTCCTTGGCCTCGATCGCCTGGTGCATGCCCTCGTTGTAGCGGCGGCCCGACAGGACGCGGCCGGTGAACTCGTCGACGATGACGACCTCGCCGTTGCGGACGATGTAGTCCTTGTCCTTGGCGTAGAGTTCCTTGGCCTTGATGGCGTTGTTGAGGTAGCTCACCAGCGGCGAGTTGGCCGCTTCGTACAGGTTGTCGATGCCGAGCTGGTCCTCGACGAACTCGACGCCGGCCTCGTGCACACCGACGGTCCGCTTGCGGATGTCGATCTCGTAGTGCAGCTCCGGCTCGAGCAGCTTGGCAATGCGCGCGAACTCGGAGTACCACTTGCTCGACGCGTCGGCGGGACCCGAGATGATCAGCGGGGTCCGGGCCTCGTCGATGAGGATCGAGTCGACCTCGTCGACGATCGCGAAGTTGTGGCCACGCTGGACGAGGTCGTCGAGCGAGTGCGTCATGTTGTCGCGCAGGTAGTCGAAGCCGAACTCGTTGTTGGTGCCGTAGGTGATGTCGGCGGAGTAGGCCGCGCGGCGCTGGGCCGGGGTCATTCCGGACAGGATCACGTCGGTCTCGAGTCCGAGGGAACGGTGCACGCGGCCCATCCACTCGGCGTCGCGCTTGGCGAGGTAGTCGTTGACCGTGACGACGTGGACGCCGTCGCCGGAGATCGCGTTGAGGTAGGCCGGCAGCACGCAGGTGAGGGTCTTGCCCTCACCGGTCTTCATCTCGGAGATGTTGCCGAAATGCAGCGCCGCGCCACCCATGATCTGGACGAGATAGTGCTTCTGGCCGAGCACACGGAAGGACGCCTCCCGGGCGGTCGCGAAGGCTTCCGGAAGCAGATCGTCGAGCGTCTCGCCGTCCTGATAGCGGCTCCGGAACTCATCCGTCTTGGCCCGGAGCTCGGCGTCGGTCAGGGCCTCGAAGTCCGGGGAGAGGGAATCGACATGCTCGGCGATGTGCTTGAGCCGCTTGACCATGCGACCTTCACCGATCCGGAGCAGCTTCGTCAGCGACAGCACTGGTGTGTTCGTCCTCAATCTCGGGTACCTGCACGGACAAGAAATCCGGCCGAGGCCTTGTCGGACCCCGGCCGGATTCCATGGTAGGCGCTGCGCGGGAGTGATCGCGATGGCGAGGTGCCTTCGGTCACTCCCGGCAGTGTCACACGAGCCTGATCAGACCGTAGTCGAAGGCGTGTCGCCGGTAGACCACGGACGGCTTGTCCGTCTCCTTGTCGTGGAACAGGTAGAAGTCGTGACCGACGAGTTCCATCTCGTAGAGGGCGTCGTCGACGGTCATCGGCTGAGCGTTGTGTTCCTTCGTCCGGACGATGCGACCGGGACCGTCCTGGGGTTCCTTCTCGCTGTCGCCGAGCGACAGGTCGGGCGAGATGGCGAGCTCGTCGTCCTGGGCGAGGGCCGCGGTGGCTTCCGCCACGGACACGGGCGTCTTCTCACCGTAGGAGACCTTGCGGCGCTCCTTCGTCCGTCGCAGGCGCGATTCGAGCTTGCTGATCACAGACTCGAAGGCAGCGTAGAAGCTGTCGGCACTGGCCTCGGCACGTACGACAGGTCCCTTTCCGCGGGCAGTGATCTCGACCCGCTGACAACTCTTCCTCTGACGCCTGTTGCGTTCGTGTTGCAACTCGACGTCGAAGATGAAGATCGTCGGATCGAAACGTTCGAGCCGAGCGAGTTTCTCGGAGACGTAGATCCGGAAGTGATCGGGGACCTCGACGTTGCGTCCTTTCACGACAACGTCGGCACGGGGGCCTTCCGTGGCGGCATCGGCCTCTGCAACGGAACCTCTGGACTTCGAAGGGGTCGTCACGCGTACCTCCCGAGTTACGGCCGGCGCAGCCCGCGCGCCGGCATGATGTATGAGCGCGAGAGCGCGCTCGCCCGGAATCGGAAGAACAGGCGTTTCCACCCGTCTACCTTGTTGTTTCCGGGTCTGATGGCGACGGTAGTACGTAACGCGGAGGTGTGCCACCGTTCCCGCGTGATTTCACATCGCGTCGCCTTCCGGTCACTCGGTGAGGTACTTTCCGGGCCCGTCCGCGGGCTCACGCGTGGGCGATCACGAGCACTCCGAGAGGGTCGAATCCGGCGCGTCGGAGTGCCTGCACCGACTCGCGCGCGGTGGTTCCGGTGGTGAGCACATCGTCGACGACGAGGACCGGGATCGTGCGCGGCAGACCGTCGGCGCGCACCCCGACACGGCCGGCGAGGTTGCGCTGCCGGTCGGCTGCCGAGAGCCCCACCGAATCACGCACCCCGGCCGCCACACTCAGGATCGGATGCACGTGGAGGCGACGGTCGTGGGTCGCGGCGGCCCGGGCGGCACGCGTGACGGGATCGCCTCCGCGTGCCCGCGCCGCACGCGCCCGGGTGGGGGCGGGCGTCACGATCAAGGGACCCTCGGGCAGCTCGCTCCATCGGCGCAGCCGCGCGATCGCGACGGCCCACGCGAGCCCGAGCGGCTCGGCGAGATCCCGACGGGCACGCTCCTTCGCGACGATCACCGCGCGGCGCCTGGGGCCGGTGTACGGGCCCAGACTCCACACCGGGATCCCGGGGTCGACGCGCGGCGCGACTGCCACGGGATGATCGGAGAGCTCGCGTGCGCACGCCCGGCACCAGCTCGCTCCGGGAGCGGCACAACCACCGCACCGGGCGGGCAGGACGAGATCGAGAAGGGCGGTGAGCACACCGGGAGTGTGCCCGAAGTCACCGACGCCCGGGCGTCACCGTCGGCACCGACGCCCGGGCGTCACCGTCGGCACCGACGCCCGGGCGTCACCATCGACACCGACGCCCGGGACGTCACCGTCGGCGCGCTCAGCCCGGGAGGACGGGGATGGCCGCCATGCCGGCCAGTCCGGGTACCTCGCGCCAGTACCGGTCGCCCGCGGGATCGCGGTTGTTGAGCTGGAAGACCGTCCGGGAATCGGCGACGAACTCGCTGGCCGTGGACGCCTCCACGGCGACCACCGGAGGGGTGAGATTGCGGCTCGGGAGTGCGTCGATGCGCGAGCCGTCCACCGCGACCTGCACGACGGGCACGTCGGCCGACGCGCGGGAGACGACGATGGTGTCGGCTGTGCTCCAGTCCAGGGCGAGCGCGGGACCGCCGAGGCCGAAGCCGATCTCGCGCGGATTGGTGAGCGAGTACTCGCCGGTCGTGGTCGGTACGATCGTTGCGACGAAGACCCGTCCGTCGATGATCAGGGCGGCGCGGACACCGTCGCGCGACAAACGTAACTCGGTGATGCGGCCCCCGAGGGCGCGGATCGCACCCGCTTCGACGCCGACCACGGTGACCCGCCCGGTGCCGGGTTCGCGCACCGCGCGCACCACCGCGGTGCCGTTGACGACGGCCCACACCGAGTTGTTGTTCGGCGACCAGGACGGCCGGGTGATCGACTCGCCGTCGACCGCGGGTTCGGCGGCGCCTTCGCTGTACGCACCGACCATCAGTTGCACGGCCGGCTCCGGTGCCGGTTTACCCGTGTTCTCGACCGCGGCGACGAGTTCCCCGTCCAGCGACAGGGCGACGGACTGCAGGTCGTCGGACATGCCGAAGAAGCTGCGGACCGGTGTCACGCCGGTCTCGGCGACGCTCACCAGCGTCCCGTCGAGCAGCGCGTGCAGACCCACCGTCACGCTCGACGCAGCGAGGGGGTTCATGGACGCCACGTCGGCGGTGGTCCAGCCGTTCGGGAACCGTTCGTCGAGGGGTTGGCCGTCGGCGAGGAGGTGGTACGGACCGCTGATGTCGGCGTTGGCGAGGGTCCAGATCACCTGCGCGGCGAGCAGTTCGCGATCCTGCCGGCCCATCGAGCCGACCCCCTGGAAGTCGATGCGGATGCCGCCGAGTCCGACGCCGACGTCGGTCGTGCGGCCGTCCGCCTTCGTCACCGAGCCGATGACGGTGACGTCCTCGAGGAGGTTCTTGACCGCGGGCGCGAGGACCTCCTTCGGCCCTTCGACGAGCAATCCGATCAGCTGCGAGGCCGTCTGTTCGGGTGTGCCCGTGATCCAGCGCGGGTCGGGGACGACGGCGTTGCCGGTCGGGTCGAGGAAGTACAGCGAGCGGCGTTGATAGGTGTTGAGGAAGCGGGGGCGGTCCATGATGACGCCGGCCGGCAACCGGTCGATGCGCCACTCCCCGTCGGCGCGGACGAGAGAGAAGCGTGCCTCGAACTCCCCGTCTGCGGGACGGTAGATGCCGCCCTCCTCGAGGTAGCCGACGGTGCTCGCCCGCACCACGTAGGTGGCGCTGTCGCCGTCGCGTTCCTCGACGAGGACGTCGACCTTGTCGACGATGGTCGCGCTCGCCGCGTCGTCCCAGGACTCGGACATCGTGGGGGTGAGGAACTGCCGGGCCGCGCGGTGGCGGTTGGTCGGATCCGTGCTCGCCTGCAGGAAGTCGCGCAGGAGCAGGTCGGGTTCGCGACCGGGTACGGGCGCGGCGACCTCGGTGGTCGCGGGGCCGCGTTCGAGGGTTCCGATGGCCTGCGGTGACGAGGAATCGGGCAGCGTGGCGCATCCCGACAGCACGAGTCCGGCCACGGTCAGGAGTACGACGAGCACGCCCGCTGCACGCGGAGTCGAGCGGCTCATGTACTGGCTCCTTCGGACGGTGTGCTCGCGGGGTCGGTCGGGGTCTCTCCCGTCGCCGGCCGCTCCGGGGTGTCGTCACCCGGCGGGGGCTTGCCCTGCACGGCCTTCGCGGCGCTGGGCACGAGAGGCAGGGGGCTGCGTCCCACCTTACGTCCGCGTTCGCGCGGGAGGGTCAGCCGGAAGCTGGCGCCTCGTCCCGGTTCGCCCCACGCTTCGAGCTTGCCGTTGTGCAGGTTGGCGTCCTCGACGCTGATGGCGAGACCGAGGCCGGTGCCGCCGGAGCGCCGGACCCGCGACGGGTCGGAGCGCCAGAACCGGTTGAAGACGAGCTTCTCCTCCCCGGGTCGCAGACCCACGCCCTGGTCGCGCACGACGAAGGCCGCGGCCGCGTCGTCGGCGCGCAAACGCAGCAGGATGGGCTTGCCCTCGCCGTGATCGATCGCGTTGGCGAGCAGGTTGCGCAGGATGCGTTCGACGCGGCGGGGATCGACGTCGGCCTCGACGGACTCGTCCGGCAGGTCGACGATCAGCTCGGTGGCGGTCTCGCGGGCGAGGTGCCGCACGGTCGAGACGGCGGCACGCGCGCACATCCGCAGATCGAGTCGTTCGGAGGCGAGTTCGGCGACACCCGCGTCGTGCCGGCTGATCTCGAGCAGGTCGTTGAGGAGGCTCTCGAAGCGGTCGAGTTCGGCGACGAGCAGTTCGGAGGACCGCTTGAGGACGGGGTCGAGCTCGTCGCTGCCGTCGTGGATGAGGTCGGCGGCCATACGGACGGTCGTGAGCGGGGTGCGCAGTTCGTGGCTCACATCGGAGGTGAACCGTTTCTGCAGGTTGCCGTACTCCTCGAGCTGGGTGATCTGCCGAGACAGGCTCTCGGCCATCTCGTTGAACGACATCGCCAGGCGCGCCATATCGTCCTCACCGCGGACCGGCATGCGTTCCTTGAGCCGTCCGTCGGCGAAGCGCACGGCGATCCGGGAGGCCGACCGGATGGGCAGCACGACCTGCCGCGCGACGATCATCGAGATCGCGGCCAGCAGTACGAGCAGGACCACGGCGCCGACGAGCAGTGTGCCGCGGACGAGGGCGAGGGTGCGTTCCTCACCGCCGAGCGGGAAGACGAGGTACAGCTCGAGTGTCGAGATGTCGGAGTCGGTGGGGCTGCCCATGATCAGGGCCGGCCCGGTGTAGCCGTCGGGATCGGCGACCGTCGCGAACTGGTACGCGATCTGCCCGTTCTGGACGAAGGCGCGCAGGTTCTGCGGGATCTGGTCGGCGGGTCCGCTCGAGGTGGGGGCCCGCGGACCGTCGCCGGGGACGATCAGGACGGGGTCGAAGGTTCCGGCGACGCCGGTGTCCTGTCCCCCGTCGCTGCCGCGGCTGGTGAGGATCGCCGCGGCACCGTCGAGGCGGACCGCGAGCGAGCCGGAGTCGTCGGCGCCCGCGAGTTGTCCCTCGACGAGTGCGCGCGAGCGATCCATCTCCTCGGTCGCCGCGTCGATCTTCACTTCGAGCAGTCGGTCGGTGATCTGGCTCGTGAGTACCACTCCGAGCACGAACATGACGATCAGCGACAGCGTGAGGGTCGAGGTCACGACCCGCAGCTGCAGCGATCGTCGCCAGGTGTGCGCGAGTCGGCTGCTCATCGACCGCGACCACCTCACCAGCGGCAGCGTCCTACGCGTGATACGCCGCCGAAGCCGGTAGGTTCGGATCACGGCGGTCCGGCCTTGTAGCCGACCCCCCGCACTGTGAGCACCGCCTCGGGATTCTCGGGATCCTTCTCGACCTTCGCGCGCAGACGCTGGACGTGGACGTTCACGAGCCGGGTGTCGGCAGCGTGCCGGTAGCCCCAGACCTGCTCGAGCAGGACCTCACGGGTGAACACCTGGCGCGGCTTGCGCGCGAGCGCCACGAGCAGGTCGAACTCGAGGGGCGTGAGCGAGATCGCCTCGTCGCCGCGGGTGACCTTGTGGGCGGGGACGTCGATGGTGATGTCCCCGATGGTCAGGACCTCCGCCGGTTCCTGCTCGGTGCGACGCAGCCGGGCCCGCACGCGTGCGACGAGCTCCTTCGGCTTGAACGGCTTGACGATGTAGTCGTCGGCGCCCGATTCGAGGCCGAGCACGACGTCGACGGTGTCGGACTTGGCGGTGAGCATCACGATCGGCACACCGGAATCCGCGCGGAGCACACGGCACACGTCGATGCCGTTCATGCCGGGGAGCATGAGATCGAGCAGGACGAGGTCGGGCCGGATCTCGCGCACGGCGCCCAGCGCCTGAGTGCCGTCCCCCACCACGAACGGTTCGAATCCCTCGCCGCGCAGCACGATCGTGAGCATCTCGGCCAGCGCGGTGTCGTCGTCGACTACCAGAATCCTCGGCTTCATAGCCTCTATCGTGTCACCCCTTCACCGTCGTGAAGCAGATTTGAGATGTCAACGGCGAGTTGTCGCGGGGAGGTCTGCGGGCCTGCGACCTCCCACGGAGACATCCACTGCTGCTGCGCGAGCTCGTCGTACACCTCGCCGGTGCGGTGTTGCAGGCCGGCATCGCGCTCGTAGGCGTCGCGATCGCGGTCGGCCTCGGTCGCGGCGCGGTTACGGGCACGCTCCGCGGCGAGGGCGACCGGAACGCGGAGAAGCACCTGCAGATCGGGCACCGGGAGCCCGAACCGTTCGAACTCGAGACGGCGGATCCACTCCACCGCCGGGCCGGTCGCGCCCTGGTTCCGGCGCGCCGCGGTGTACGCGGCGTTGGACGCGACGTACCGGTCGAGCAGCACGATGTCGTTGTCGGCGAGCAGCTTCCGCAGCTCGTCGGCAGCATCGCGTCGGTCGAGCGCCCACAGCAACGCCATCGCCTCGACGCTCGAGGCGGTGTCGCCGTGCTGCCCGCGCAACGCCTCCGCGCCCAGATCGGCGTGGATCGACTGCCCGTACCGCGGGAAGGCCAGCGTCGCGACCTTCCGTCCGGCCTCGCGCCAGGTCTCGACGAGACCGGCGGACAACGTCCGCTTGCCGGCCCCGTCGAGACCCTCGACGACGATCAGATCACCCATGTGCCCTGTGATTCCCGTCGAATCAACGGGATCAGTACCGGTAGTGCTCGGGCTTGTACGGGCCCTCGACGTCGACACCGATGTACTCGGCCTGCTCCTTGGTCAGCTTCGTGATCTGTCCACCGAGCGCCTCGACGTGGATCTTCGCGACCTTCTCGTCGAGGTGCTTGGGCAGGCGGTAGACCTCGTTGTCGTACTCGTCGGGCTTGGTCCACAGCTCGATCTGGGCGATCACCTGGTTGGCGAACGAGTTGCTCATCACGAAGGAGGGGTGGCCCGTGGCGTTGCCCAGGTTGAGCAGGCGGCCCTCCGACAGGACGATGATCGAATGGCCGTCGACGAAGGTGAACTCGTCGACCTGCGGCTTGATGTTGATCCGCGTGACGTCGGCGGCCCGCTCGAGGCCGGCCATGTCGATCTCGTTGTCGAAGTGGCCGATGTTGCCGAGGATGGCCTGGTGCTTCATCGCCTTCATGTGCTCGAAGGTGATGATGTCCTTGTTGCCGGTCGCAGTGATGACGATGTCGGCCTGGCCGATGAAGTCCTCGACCGTCACGACGTCGTAGCCGTCCATCATGGCCTGCAGGGCGTTGATCGGGTCGACCTCGGTGACCGAGACGCGTGCGCCCTGGCCGCGCAGGGCCTCGGCGCAGCCCTTGCCGACGTCGCCGTAGCCGCACACGAGCGCGGCCTTGCCGCCGATGAGGACGTCGGTGCCGCGGTTGATGCCGTCGAGCAGCGAGTGCCGGGTGCCGTACTTGTTGTCGAACTTGCTCTTGGTGACCGAGTCGTTGACGTTGATCGCGGGGAACGCGAGCTCGCCGGCTGCGGAGAGCTGGTACAGGCGCAGGACGCCCGTGGTGGTCTCCTCCGTGACGCCCTTGACGGACTCGGCGACGGTGGTCCACTTCTTCGAGTCGGCCGCGAGCGAGCGGCGCAGCAGCTCGAGGAAGACCTTGTACTCGGCGGAGTCCTGCTCCTCGTCGATCGGCGGGACGACGCCGGCCTTCTCGAACTGGGCGCCCTTGAGCACGAGCATCGTGGCGTCGCCGCCGTCGTCGAGGATCATGTTGGCGGGTTCGCCGGGCCAGGTGAGCATCTGCTCGGCCGCCCACCAGTACTCCTCGAGGGTCTCGCCCTTCCAGGCGAAGACCGGGACGCCCTTGGGCTCTTCGGGGGTGCCGTGCGGGCCGACGACGACGGCCGCGGCGGCGTGGTCCTGGGTGGAGAAGATGTTGCACGACGCCCAGCGCACCTGCGCGCCGAGGGAGACGAGCGTTTCGATGAGCACAGCGGTCTGGACCGTCATGTGCAGCGAGCCGGAGATCCGTGCGCCCTTCAGCGGCTGCACTTCCGCGTACTCGCGACGCAGCGCCATCAGGCCCGGCATCTCGTGTTCGGCGAGCCGGATCTCCTTGCGCCCGAACTCGGCGAGGGACAGATCGGCGACCTTGAAATCGAGACCGTTGACCCGGTCGGCTACGAGCGTGGTGTCAGACACGTGCAGATGCCTCTTCCTGTCGGCAGACGATGTTGGTTCCAGGCTATACAACCTGCGCAAGAAGAGGCCCGGCAGATCGTCCCCCGACGGGATCCGTCCGTCGCACCTCCGTACGGCGCCCGGGCGTCAACCGCGTACGGCGGCCCGTTCGACGAACGGCACGAGCAGATCGGCGAGGTCGGCGGCGACATCACGCCCCGAGGCCGGGGGCATCGAGACGAAGCTCAGCGCGACCCGCACGACAGCGCGCGCGAGGATCCCGGCGTCGGACTCGGACGCCGCGATCCAGCTGTGGTGGAAGGTCTCCGTGAGGCGACCCGCGCCCCGTTCGAGGATGGGGGCGGCGTCGGTCGTGATCAACCGCAGCAGGTCGGGTTTGGCCTCCCCGCTCAGCAGCGACTGCACCAGGGGGTCGGCGGCGGACGCCTCGAAGAAGAAGGTGAATCCGTCCACGAGCGCGGCCCGCGCGTCGCCGACGTGGGCGTACACCGAATCGGCCACGGCGTCGACGAACTCGTCGACCAGACGCAGCGCATAGCCCTGGGCGAGCCCCTGCCGGGAGGAGAACTCCTTGTACAGGGTCTGCCGGCTGATGCCGGCAGCCCGGGCGACGTCGCTCATGGTGACAGCCGACCAGTCGCGTTCGTGCAGCAGCTCGCGCATGGCGTCGAGGATCGTCGAGCGCAGCAGCACCCGACTTGCCTCGTGGAAGGGAACCCGCGCGTTCGACATGGTGGGAACGCTCTCACGCGCGGAAGTGCTCGTCAAAGCAAGGCGGGTCGTGATCCCCCGGGCAGCGGTTCACCGGCGGACGATCTCGACCATCTCGAAGTCGGCCTTGGCGGCGCCGCAGTCCGGGCACGACCAGTCGTCGGGGATGTCCTCCCATCGGGTGCCGGGTCCGATGCCCTCGTCGGGCCACCCTTCGGCCTCGTCGTATTCGAATCCGCAGACGAGACAACGGAACAGACGGTAGTCGGTACTCACGGGGTGTGCTCCTCGAAATCGGTCTTCTCCCGGACTCCGCAGTCGGGACACGGCCAGTCGTCGGGTACGTCGGACCACGGGGTGCCGGCCGGAAAGCCCTCGCGGGGAACGCCGGCGGTCTCGTCGTACACGAACTCGCAGACGGGACAGCGGTAGGACGCCACGATCATTTTCCTTCCGCGGCAGCGGGATCCGATGCTCCGTAGCGGGCCAGGATCTTCTCGCGTCGACGCGGTTCGATATTGACGCGGGTGATGTCGCCGTCGTAGTGGTCGAGCACGCGGTGGTCCATGACCTTGCGCCACAGCGGTGGGATGTAGGCGAGGGTGATCATCGTCGCGTAGCCCGCGGGCAGTTGCGGTGAGATCTCCATGCTGCGCAGGGTCTGGTAGCGCCGCGTGGGATTGGCGTGATGGTCGCTGTGCCGCTGCAGGTGGTACAGGAAGATGTTCGTCACCAGGTGGTCGCTGTTCCAGCTGTGCGCGGGCGAGCAGCGCTCGTAGCGTCCCTTCGCCGTCTTCTGCCGCAGCAGACCGTAGTGCTCGAGATAGTTCACGACCTCGAGCAACGAGAACCCGAAGACCGCCTGGATCACGAGATACGGCGCGATCGACAGACCGAAGACGCCGAGAAGCACCGCGTACAGCACGACGGAGATCGCCCACGCGTTGAGGACGTCGTTGTGCACGCTCCACACCGGCTTGTCGAGCCGCTCGAGGCGGGCTCGTTCGAGGCGCCACGCCGACCGCAGACTGCCGACGACGCTGCGGGGCAGGAATCGCCAGAAGCTCTCCCCGAACCGGGCCGAGGCCGGGTCCTCCGGGGTGGCGACCCGCACGTGGTGGCCGCGATTGTGCTCGATGTAGAAGTGCCCGTAGAACGACGGGGCGAGCGCCCACTTCGACAGTCGCCGTTCGAATTCGACCTTCTTGTGGCCGAGCTCGTGCGCCGTGTTGATACCGATGCCCGCGACCACGCCGACCGAGATCGCGAGTCCGATCTTCGACATCACGCCGAGCCCGCCGTCGATGCCGAGCCAGGACAGGTCGCCGGCCGACCAGAGGTAGCAGGCGAAGACCAGCGACGCGAACTGGAAGGGCAGGTAGAGGTAGGTGCAGTAGCGGTAGAAGCGGTCGTTCTCGAGTTGCTCGAACAACTCGTCGGGTGGGTTCTCGCCGTCGGGCCCGACGAACAGGTCGAGCAGCGGGACGAGGACGTAGATCAGCAGGGGGCCGATCCACCACAGGATCGGGGTGACGCTCTGCAGGCCGAGTTCGTTACCGCCCCACACCAGGGCGGTGGCGACGAACAGCGCCGTCGGGGGCACCAGTCCCAGAAGCCACAGATGGCGCTTTCGGTCGCGCCACTGAAGGTCGGGTCGATCCACCGAATCCGCGGATGCCGTACTCATGTCGGGTCTCCTCATCACCGTCGATGGCGCCGGGCACGCCACCACACGGTGACGCACACCACTCATGCCTTGACTCTAGGCCGCTGTTCGTCCGAGGTCTAGACATTTGGAGGAAATTGTAAATCTCACGAAGATGCGTCCGGAAACGACGAAGGCGAGCCCGTGCGGGCTCGCCTTCGATTCGATTCCGTCCCTACCGGGACTCTGTTTCAGGACTCTGCTTCAGGACTCTGCTTCAGGACTCTGCTTCAGGACTCGTCGGTCGCCGATCCCGGTATCTCGCCGAGGCGGGCCCGGAAGACCTGGGTGTCCGCGGCACAACCGTGGACGGTCGGATTCCGGTCGCACGCCGACAACCACGCCGAGTCGCCGGGCCTCAGCGTCACCGACTCGCCGTCGCACTCGACGCGGGCATCGCCTGCGGTGCACAGCAGGATCTGTGGTCCGTCGGCACCGACCCCGAGGGCGTCGCCCGGGGCGAGATCGATGCGGGACAACGCGAACTCCGGTGCCGGGGTGCGGTAGCGGCGCTCGATCGGGCCCTGCCCCGTCCCGGTCTCCGCCGACTCCTCCGGTACGGCTTCGAGAATCGGCACCGAGGCCGCACCGAAGTCGAGCACCCGCAGCAGTTCGGGCACGTCCACATGCTTCGGGGTGAGACCACCGCGCAGCACGTTGTCGGAGTTCGCCATGATCTCGACACCCATGCCGTGCAGGTAGGCGTGCAGATTTCCCGCGTCGAGGTACAGACCCTCGCCCGGCTGCAGGGTGATGCGGTTGAGCAGCAGCGAGGCGAGCACTCCGGCGTCGCCGGGATAGAAGTCCGCCAGCTGCAGGGCCGTGCGCACCTCCGGAACGAAATCGCGTTCGCCGTTCCGTCCGGCTGCGAGATAGGTGACGCAACCGTCGAGCACACGCGGCAACAGCGCCGCGAGAGCGGGCGGGGGCAACGTGATCCAGGTGGTGAACAGTGCCCGCAGACCACTCGAATCGGGTTGGCCCGCGAGCAGTCCCACATAGGGGTCGAGTTCCGGCACGGCCAGCGCCTCGAACAGCTCCACGGTCCGTTTCGGATCGCGAAAGCCGGCCAGGGCCTCGAACCGGGTCAGAGCCACGACGAGTTCGGGCTTGTGGCTGGCGTCCTTGTAGTTGCGGACGGGCGAGTCGATCGGGATGCCGAGTGCTTCCTCACGAGCGAAGCCCTCGGCTGCCTGACCGGCGCTGGGATGCGCCTGCAGCGACAGCGGTTCCTCCGCCGCCAGCAGCTTGAGGAGGAAGGGCAGGCGGGGACCGAATGCCCCCACCGTGCGATCACCGAGGTGTCGCTGCGGATCGGCCGACAGTACGTCGAGCAGCGAGTGCTCGTCGCCGTCCGAATCCACCAGCCTGGCGGGATCGGCCGGATGCGCACCGAGCCACAACTCGGCCTCGGGATGATGGGACGGCACATTGCGGCCACGCAGGGTGGCGATCGCGGTCCGCGATCCCCAGGCGTACGAGCGCACCGCACCTTCGAGTCGGTGCACTATCTCCCCCCTGCCAATCCGAGATATGCGGCCGCCATCTCTGTGCGGACGGTCAACACTGCCACCTGTTCCAGCACGGTCGGAACCGTGCTCGATTCGAACTCTCCGATCACGGACATCAATTCCACATCCGGAAGTGCCGCCGTCCTGCGCTGCGCCGCCGAGCGGTCGGGGTCGGTGCTGAGCACGAACACCCGTGCCGGTGCGATCGGTGCCGGTCCGTCCAGCTCCTCGTCGTGGAAGAACGGGTCGTAGTTCTCACCGCTCGCGGTGACGACGTTCGTGAGCCGGTCGCGCGCGACCAGCACGTCGCTCAGCGCCGCCGCGCCGGCAACCACACCCGCCTCCTGGAGCAGGGACTCCGACGCGTGCCGGGCGAGCACCGCCGTCGCGGCGGAATCGCCCGCGAACACCACGCGGCGCGACTGCATGCGCACCGCGAGCGACTTGGCGGGATTGTGGAAGACCTCGTTCGCCGGGTGATTGCGCGCCGCTTCCTCGTCGGCCGTGTCGGCGACCTCGGCGAGCGGCGGGACACCGGTGATCCGGACGGCGCGCTGCAGCACACCGAGCACCGCGCAGAACACCGCGACGTGCCGGGCGAGTACGTACCGGGTCTGGACCCGGACGCGCGGCGGCAACGACATCGCGCGACCGGCCGAGACCGCCCGCACCGGACCTTCGTCGGGGGCGTCGACGACGACCTCCGCGCTGCGACGCAGTCCGGCGTCGATGCTGCGCGCCAGCTCGGGATCGCCGGCGTCGTTCCCCGAGACCACCACGACGTCGAGCGCGCCGACCCACGGCGGGGTGGCCGACGCGGAAACCAGGGGCACACCGGCCTGCCCACCGAACATCGCGACGACCAATTCGGCGGCCGAGCGGGCGCGGGCGTCGGTGCCGACGAAGACCACACTGCGGGGGTGCATATCGGTGAGCCGGCCGAGCAGACCTTCGTCGACCGCCGCGGCAACCGCGCGGATCTGGGCGCCGCCGAGGGCCGCGCTCCTGAGGATGCCGTCGACATCGGCGGCGAGAACACCGCCCGCATCGTCGAAGTCGAACAGCGGTGAGGGTGCCGTCACGACCGCATCACCTTCCTTCCGCCGCCGCGACCTCGGCGAGTCGGCTGACAGGGCCCGGTGGGGCCACCGACCCGAGATCGGTGCTCCGCCGAACCGACACCGGCACGACCTGTACCGGCACTTCGATTATTCCCGTTGTCCCTCCGTCTACGCACGAACGACGGAAAGGATCTCCTTCACCAATGCCTCGACCTCACCGTCCGTGCGGGCCTCCACGTTGAGCCGCAGCAACGGCTCGGTGTTGGACGCGCGCAGGTTGAACCATGCGTTGTCGGGCAGGTCGACGGTGACACCGTCGAGCCGGTCGATCGACACCGCGCGGTCCTCGAACGCCGCGACGACGGCCTCGGTGCGCTCGGCGGCATCGGCGACCGTCGAGTTGATCTCGCCCGACGCCGCGTACCGGTTGTAGGAGCTCATCAGCTCGGAGAGCGGACCGTCCTGCGAGGCGAGTGCGGCGAGGACGTGCAGGGCCGCGAGCATGCCGGAGTCGGCACCCCAGAAGTCGCGGAAGTAGTAGTGCGCCGAGTGTTCCCCGCCGAAGACGGCACCGGTCTCGGCCATCTGCTGCTTGATGAACGAATGCCCGACCCGGGTGCGCACCGGCTTGCCGCCCTGCTCGGCGACGAGTTCGGGCACCACGCGCGAGGTGATGAGGTTGTGGATGATCGTCGAACCGGGTTCCTTGGCGAGTTCGCGGGCGGCGACGAGCGCCGTGACCGCGGACGGGGTGACCGGCTCGCCGCGCTCGTCGACGACGAAGCAGCGGTCGGCGTCGCCGTCGAAGGCCAGACCCACGTCGGCACCGGACTCGACGACCAGACGCTGGAGGTCGACGAGGTTGGCGGGGTCGAGGGGGTTGGCCTCGTGGTTCGGGAAGGTGCCGTCGAGTTCGAAGTACAGGGGCACGAGATCGACGAGCAGGGCGCCGAAGACGGCGGGGACGGTGTGGCCGCCCATGCCGTTGCCGGCGTCGACCGCCACTTTCAGCGGCCGCATCTCCGCGAGATCGACCAGGCCGCGGACGAACGAGGCGTAGTCCTCGAGGACGTCCTGCTCGGTGATGCTGCCGCGCTCGCCGTCGTAGGCGGGCACACCCTCGACGAGGTCGGCGGAGATCTGTGCCAGACCGGTGTCCTGGCCGACGGGCTTGGCACCGGCACGGCAGAGCTTGATGCCGTTGTACTTCGCGGGATTGTGGCTGGCGGTGAACATGGCGCCGGGCGCGTCGAGCAGGCCCGACGCGAAGTAGAGCTGGTCGGTGGATGCGAGGCCGATCAGCACCACGTCGAGCCCCTGGGCGGTGACCCCGTCGGCGAAGGCCTGCGAGAGCGAAGGGGACGAGGCGCGCATGTCGTGCCCGATCACCACACGGTCCGCGCTGCCCTCACTGCGCAACAGGCGTGCGAACGACGCTCCGACCTCGCGGACGAACTCTTCGTCGATCTGCTCTCCGACGACTCCCCGTACGTCGTAGGCCTTGATGACTGCTGACACCGACTCGGCAGCTCTCGCCACTGTATTAGCTCCTGAACTCGACTCGTGCGATGCCGTCCTCCGCGACATCGCACTCGCTCAGCCTAGTGCGAACGGCTCAGGACGTGGGATCGGGAAGAACACGCAGGTGGCCGCGTCGGCCGGTGCGTGCGGTGGGCGGCACGACGGCCCGTTGGGGTTCCTCGGCGTCGTCGTCGCTCGAGTCGGAACGGGAACGCTCCCCCAGGCCGGCCTCGCGTACGGCCTCGGCGAGGGCGGTCAGATCGTCCTCGTCGGGGGTGGCCGACGAGAACGCTCCCTCGTATCGGACGAGTTCCCAGCCCTTGGGTGCCGTGATGCGCGAACCGTGCATCTCGCAGAGATCCCACGAGTGCGGTTCCGCGACGGTCGCCAGGGGACCGACAACGGCAGTGGAGTCCGAGTACACGTAGGTCAGCGTCGCAACAGCAGGGTTCTTGCACCCAGGCCGGCAGCATCGACGCAGTGTTCTCACGACTGGGAGCGTAGCGCGCCGGACGCGCCAGGACTATTCGGACACACCGAAAGGGTGGAGCGATTTTCGTGTCGTAGTGTCCATGGCATGGTCCGCGCACGACGTTCCCGCCCTGTGTCGTCCCGTTCCGTGGCACGCCGCGGCAGGGGAATCCGCGGTCCCCTGTTCCCGCAGAGCCTGCCCGCGTGGAAGACACGCGCCGAGAAATTCGACCTGCTCGTCCTGGGGGCGTTCGCGCCGATCGACGCGCGCTGGCACGACCGCCTCACCAAGCTCGACATCGCCGTCGACGAGGTCCCGAAGATCCGGGCGCGCGACCCCGACTCGGTCAACTGGCCGGACGAGGTGGTTGCCGACGGGCCGGTGCCGCTGTCCCGGCTCGTGCCGGCGGGGATCGATCGACGAGGCGCTGCCACCCGGGCGCGGATCGTGTTGTTCCGCCGGCCTCT
Organism: Rhodococcus shunpengi; assembly: GCF_048381395.1. NCBI lineage: Bacteria > Bacillati > Actinomycetota > Actinomycetes > Mycobacteriales > Nocardiaceae > Rhodococcus > Rhodococcus shunpengi. The sequence continues at coordinate 213,417 of NZ_JBLWIU010000024.1, read as the reverse complement.
CGAGGTGCGCGCGAAGGATCCGGACGATCTGACGGATCTGGTGCACGACGTCCTCGTGCACCAGGTGGCCACCTATCTCGGCGTGGAGCCGGAAGTGGTGGATCCGACACTCGGTGAGGACGACGAGGACTGAAGAACCTTCCCGAAACATGACGAAGGCCGGGTTGCTCGTCCCCCACGGCCGCAACCCGACCTTCGTCGTCCGACTCGGTGTTTCACTCGGTCCCGTACTCCCCGTACCGGGCCGAACCCCTCGTCAGACTATTCCGCGCTTGAGGCGACGGCGTTCCCTCTCGGAAAGCCCGCCCCAGATACCGAACCGCTCGTCGTGGGCGAGTGCGTATTCGAGACAGTCGTCCCGGACCTCACACCCCATGCAGATGCGCTTGGCCTCTCTGGTGGAGCCACCCTTCTCGGGGAAGAATGCCTCCGGATCGGTCTGCGCACAGAGCGCACGCTCCTGCCACTGCTCCTCGCCATCCGCTGGGTCGCCGAATCCCGAGATCAAACTCAGGACGGGCACCCCGACGTCCGGGTAGTCACAGACAGCCTCGACTGCAGTATCGCTTCGAGTGAGCTCGAAGCTGTCGCGCTCGCCGGCCATTGTCCCTCCTCACCTGCAGCGCCGAATCATGACCGGGGATCAACCCGCTGCCACCCTTCGAATACTCGTTCGAATGCGGGTTCACCGCAAGGGATCTCGAATTCGATTATCGAATGACATGTATGTGATTAGACACTTCGGGTGTGTCGCGGTCAAGCGGAGCGGCGTTGTTCACATATCATCGGCCGCTTTGCCGAAACGCGTTTCGGACGGCGCGCGACCGGGTAGGCGACGCACCGCTTAGGCTTGGGCCGTGAATGTGACTGTATTGGTCGGAGGTGTCGGTGGGGCGCGTTTTCTCTCAGGTTTGCGCCGGCTTCTCGATATTTCCCCGGGCGTGGAGCCGAATCCGGACGCGGCACACCGCATCACCGCGATCGTCAACGTCGGCGACGACGTGTGGATGCACGGCCTGAGGATCTGTCCGGATCTCGACACCTGCATGTACACCCTCGGCGGTGGGATCGACACCGAACGCGGCTGGGGCCGCGCCGGTGAGACCTGGAACGCCAAGGAGGAACTCGCCGCCTACGGGGCGATCCCCGACTGGTTCGGTCTCGGCGACCGCGACATCGCCACCCACCTGATCCGGACGCAGATGCTGCGGACCGGCTATCCGCTCTCCGCGATCACCGAAGCGCTGTGCACGCGGTGGAAGCCGGGGGTGACCCTGCTGCCGGTCTCCGACGACCGCAGCGAGACCCACGTCGTCATCACCGATCCCGAGGACGGTGAACAGCGGGCCGTGCACTTCGAGGAATGGTGGGTCCGCCACCGCGCCCAGGTGCCGACCCACAGCTTCGCCCACATCGGCGCAGAAGAGGCCAAGCCGGCTCCCGGTGTGCTCGAGGCGATCGAGAACGCCGACGCCGTCGTCCTGGCTCCGTCGAACCCCGTTGTGAGCGTCGGGGCGATCCTCGCGATCCCCGGTATCCGCGGAGCGCTGCGCACCACCTCGGCGAAGGTCGTCGGCCTGTCCCCAGTCATCGACGGCAAGCCCCTGCGCGGCATGGCCGATGCGTGCCTGGACGTCATCGGAGTGGAGACCACCGCCGAGGCGGTCGGCCGGTACTACGGCGCCCGCTCGGGCACAGGCCTTCTCGACGGCTGGCTCGTGCACTCGACCGACAGCGCCGAGGTGCCGGGCGTCGAGGTCCGATCCGTTCCCCTGCTCATGACCGACACCGACGCGACGGCCGAGATGGCCCGCGCCGCCCTCGACCTCGCCGGAGTGACCCTGTGATGCCGGACGCCGTCGCCGACCCCGCAGTGCGCGACCACGCGCCGGGCGGCCCGATCGAGATCCTGCCCGTTGCCGGGCTTCCCGAGTTCCGGCCCGGCGACGACCTGGCCGTAGCCGTCGCTCAGGCCGCGCCGTGGCTGGCCGACGGGGACGTCCTCGTCGTCACCAGCAAGGTGGTCTCGAAGGTCGAGGGACGGATCGTCGCCGCGCCCACCGATCCCGACGCCCGCGACGCGCTCCGCCGGCGCCTGGTGAACGAGGAAGCGGTGCGCGTGCTGGCACGCAAGGGCCGCACCCTCATCACCGAGAACAAGCTCGGCATCGTGCAGGCGGCCTCCGGCATCGACGGATCCAACGTCGACAGCGCCGAACTCGCGCTGCTGCCCGAGAACCCCGACGCGAGCGCAGCGGCGCTCCGCGAACGGATCGGTGCGCTGCTCGGCGTCCGGGTCGCCGTGGTGGTCACCGACACCATGGGCCGCGCCTGGCGCAACGGCCAGACCGACGCCGCGATCGGCTCGTCCGGGCTTCCCGTCCTGCACGGCTACGCCGGCTCGCACGACTCGCAAGGCAACGAACTGCAGGTGACGTCCGTGGCGGTCGCCGACGAGATCGCCGCCGCAGGCGATCTGGTCAAGGGCAAGCTCGGCGGTGTGCCCGTCGCCGTGGTGCGCGGACTCGACCTGCCCGACGACGGATCCACCGCCCGCGCCCTGATCCGCAGCGGCGAGGACGACCTGTTCTGGCTCGGCACCGAGGAGGCCCTCGAACGCGGTCGGCGCGAGGCACTGCTGCTGCGCCGGTCCGTGCGGCAGTTCGCCTCCGAACCCGTCGATCCCGAGGATCTGCGCGAGGCGGTCGCCGAGGCCCTCACCGCACCCGCACCCCATCACACCCGCCCGGTGCGGTTCGTGTGGGTGCGCACCGAGCAGGTGCGGCGCCGGCTCCTCGACCGCATGCGCGACAGGTGGGCCGAGGATCTCCACGGCGACGGACTCGACCCGGTGGCCGTCGAACGCCGACTCTCCCGCGGCGCGATCCTCTACGACGCACCCGAGGTGATCGTCCCCTTCTGGGTGCCCGACGGCGCACACCACTATCCGGATGCGCGTCGCACCGCGGCGGAGGCGACGATGTTCACCGTCGCCGCCGGCGCCGCGGTTCAGGGTCTGCTCGTGTCCCTCGCCACTCGCGGGCTCGGAAGCTGCTGGATCGGTTCGACGATCTTCGCTCCCGAGGTGGTCCGCGAGGAACTCGGGCTTCCTGCCGAGTGGTCGCCGCTCGGGGCGGTCGCCGTCGGTTACCCGCTCATCGAACCGGAGCCGCGCGAACCCGCGGACCCGGGCGACGCGCTCGTGGAGCTGTAGCCGTGTCGGCGCGTTCCCTGCACGCCTCGGCGATCGACCGGCTCACCGCCTGGCGCACCGACTCCGAGGACGCCGAATCGCTGCGGCACACGATGCTGGCGTTCCTCGATTCGGCGCCCGACGGGTGCCTGCGCGACCACGTGCCCGGGCACATCACGGCGTCGTCGATCGTGCTCGACGTCGACCACCGCAACGTGTTGCTCACCCTGCATCCGCGGGTGGGGCGGTGGATCCAGCTCGGCGGTCACTGCGAGCCGTCGGACGAGACGGTCGTCGACGCGGCCCTGCGCGAGGCCACCGAGGAATCCGGCATCGCCGATCTGGTGATCGATCCGGAACTGCTGTCGGCGCACACGCATCCGATCACGTGCTCCCTCGGCGTGCCCACCCGTCACCTCGACCTGCGGTTCCTGGTGACCGCACCCGTCGGTGCCCGGCCGGTGCGCAGCGACGAATCCACCGACCTGCAGTGGTGGCCCGTCGACGCGCTACCGCCGGAGGCCGAGCACGAGACGATCGCGCACATGGTCCGGCTCGCCGCGGCTCGACGGGCCTGAAACGACGCGGCCCGACGGGCCTGAAACGACCACGCTCGTCCCGGCGGGTCGCCGGGACGAGCGTGAGGTCGGAACCGGCCGTGAGGTCAGAACCGGACAGGGCCGAGTTCGGGGTATTTCGGGGTGATGCCGTCGCCGGAGGACACCCCGCGCAGCCGCCGGCCCACCCAGGGGACGAGGAACTCGCGCATCCACGCACGGTCTGCGGCGCGTTCCTGGGCCCGCGTGAGGACGGGCGCCTCGTCGAACTCCACCGGTCCGAGACCGTGTGCGACGCCCAGCAGGTCGAGCACGCGGATCGCCATGTTGTGGTGGCCGGCCGCGGACATGTGGAGCCGGTCGAAGTCCCACATGCGTAGATCGCGGTACTCGTCGAACCGCCAGAAGTCGACGATGGTCGCCCCGTGCCGGTCGGCGATCGCCCGGACGAGTTCGTTGTACACGGCCCAGCGGCCGCGCAGCATTCCGAAGACCGGCGCCCAGCTGCCGTCGTAGGCCGTCCACATCAGGATGCGGGCGCCGGTCGCGGCGAGCTTGCCGATCGCCTCGTCGTACTCGGCCGCGAGCGCGTCGAGGTCGAGCTTCGGACGCATGAGGTTGTTGCCGCCGGCGTAGATCGTCACGAGATCGGGACGCATCGCCACGGCGGTCTCGAGCTGCTCGTCGAGGATCGGTCGCAGCAACCGGCCCCGGATGGCGAGGTTCGCGTACGCGAAGTTCTCCGAGTGCCGCGCGAGCTCACCGGCGACGAGATCGGCCCAGCCGCGCAGCCCGTTGGGACGCGCCGGATCCGGGTCGCCGACTCCCTCGGTGAACGAATCGCCGAGGGCCACATACCGTTCGAAGCGCACTTCGTCCTCTCGACTCACACGTCGGTACTGAAGCGGATGCCGCCGTCGGGGATCTTCACCCCGGGCCACACCCGCGCACCGCGCAGGAGTTCGCACCGGGCACCGATGTCGGCGCCGTCGCCGATCACGCCGTCGCGGATCAGAGCGCGCGGACCGACCCGCACACCGAAACCGATGATGGTCCGCTCGATCACCGCACCGGCCTCGACCCGCGCACCGTCGAAGATCACCGCGCCGTCCAGGCGGGCGCCGGCACCGATCTCCGCGCCGCGGCCGACGACCGTGCCGCCGATCAGCAGTGCGCCGGGGGCGACGGAGGCTCCCGGATGCACGAGCGACTCGCCGCGTTGCGGCGGAAGCGCCGGCGACGGGGCGATACCGCGGACCAGATCGGCCGAGCCGCGGACGAAGTCCTCCGGGGTGCCCATGTCGCGCCAGTAGGCGGCGTCGACGTGCCCGTAGACCTTCTTGCCCTCGGTCAGCAGCGCCGGGAACACCTCGCGCTCCACCGAGACCGGGCGGCCCTCGGGGATCTGCTCGATGATCTCGCGGCGGAAGACGTAGCAACCGGCGTTGATCTGATCGGTCGGCGGATCCTGGGTCTTCTCGAGGAAGGCGGTCACCCGGCCGTCCTCGTCGGTCGGCACACAGCCGAAGGCACGCGGATCGCTCACCCGCACCAGGTGCAGGGTCACGTCCGCCTCGGTGCGCACGTGGGTGTCGAGGACGGCGCCGAGATCGGTGCCACCGAGCACGTCGCCGTTGAAGACCATGACGTTGTCGGCGCGCAGCTTCGGCAGCACGTTACGGATACCACCGCCGGTGCCGAGCGGCTCGGTCTCGGTGACGTACTCGATCTCGAGGCCGAAGTCCGACCCGTCGGCGAAGTACTCCTCGAAGACCTCGGCCTTGAACGAGGTGCCGAGCACGACGTGCTTGATGCCCGCCTCACGGATCCGCGCGAGCAGGTGGGTGAGGAAGGGCACCCCCGCGGTGGGCAGCATCGGCTTGGGTGCCGACAGCGTCAGCGGTCGTAGCCGCGTACCCTGTCCGCCGACCAGAATCACCGCATCGGTGTGCGGTGCCGAATCACTCGTCATCGTCTCCCCTGTTCACTGTCGTGCCGACCGGAATGTTCTGGTCGGTCCTCCCGTTCCGACGCTCCCGCACGGCCGCCGCGACCGTCACTCGCGATCGCACCGCGAGCCCCGCCCGCAACGCCCACCGCAGCGGTGCCTGCCACCCGTGGGGGTGACGGTCCGCCTGGAAGCGGTAGGCACTCTCATGATGTGCCGGAAGCATCAGTTCGGGGTGCCGTCCGGCCGCGTGGCCCTTGGCGTGCGTGACCACCGCGGACGGCACGTACACGTTGAGCCAGCCCGCTCGTCCGAGCCGGTCGCCCAGGTCCACGTCCTCCATGTACATGAAGTATCGCGAATCGAAGCCGTCGATCGAATCGAAGGCGGCGCGCCGCAGCAGCAGGCACGATCCGGACAACCAGCCCACGGGGCGTTCGCTGATCTCCTCGTTCTCCTGCCGGTAGCGGCGCGTCCACGGATTGGCCGGCCAGACGGTGCCGAGCAGCGCGTGACCGGCACCGGAGGCGAGGGTGGGGACGGTGCGCGCCGAGGGGTAGACGCTTCCGTCGGGTTCGTGGATCAGCGGCCCGAGCGAGCCGGCGCGCGGCCAGCGACGCGCCGCGTCGAGCATCTCGTCGAGCGAACCGGGATGCCACCGCACGTCCGGGTTCGCGACGACGACGAACTCCGCAGCCGGGTCGACCTCGGCGACCGCGCGGTTGATCGCACCGCCGTAACCGATGTTCCCGCCGGTCCGGAGCAGTCGCACGTTCTCGTGTGCCGCCTCGGCGGCCTCGGGAGCACCGTCGGTCGAACCGTTGTCGGCCAGGATCACCTCCGTCGGCAGAACGGTCGCGGAGGTGAGCGAGGTGAGAAAGTTCTCGAGGTGCTCTCCGGGCGAGTAGGTCACCGTCACCACGGCCAGCGTCGATTCCACGCCGGTCACCTTAGCGACCTCGACGGTGTGCGACACCTCACGGGCCGCTTCGTCGGATGTCATCGTGCAGGCGGCACGACTCCGTCACCGGCGATCGCCTCGTGCAGTGCCTCCCGCCACGGGCGGAAGGGTGTCAGGCCGGCGCCGATCCACGCGCTGTCGTCGAGCACCGAGTAGGCGGGCCGGGGCGCGGGGCGGACGAACTCGTCGCTGCGGCACGGGTGCACCCGCTCCGGATCGGCGCCGATCTCCTCGAAGACCGCTCGGGCGAGGTCGAACCACGTCGCTTCCCCGGCGTTGGTCGCGTGCAGGATCCCACCGGGGATGCCGTCGGCGCGGGAGGCGAGTTCGAGCAGGCCGTCCGCCAGGTCGCGGGCATAGGTGGGGCAACCACGCTGGTCGTCGACGACGCGCAGGGTGTCGCGTTCACCCTCGAGTCGCCGCATGGTCGCGACGAAATCGTTGCCGTCGCCCGTGTACACCCAGGCGGTGCGCACGACGTGCGCGGTGGGCAGCGCCTCCAGCACCGCTCGTTCACCTGCGAGTTTGGTGCGGCCGTAGGCCGTGCGCGGGCCGGTCGGCGCGTCCACCCGGTACGGCTCGGTCGCGTCGCCGGCGAAAACGTAGTCGGTGGAGACATGGACGAGACGGGCACCCTTGTCGGCGCAGACGGCGGCCAACACGCCCGGGCCCGTGCGGTTCACCACAGCGGCCCGGTCCTCGTCGGTCTCGGCCGCGTCGACGGCGGTGTACGCGGCGGCGTTGATCACCACGGATCCGGGTTCGACCGCGGCGGCCACGGCCTGCGGATCGGTGATGTCCACCTCGGACGATCCGACACCGCGGATCGGTATCCCCGCCGCGGTGCCGCGGTTCACGAGATGACGGCCGAGTTGGCCACGGGCTCCGGTGACGAGAACGCTACGCACTCGGAGAAGTCTGGCACGCCGGAGTGGTGCGCGCCGGGCGAGCGTCCCCACCAGTAGCCTTCAACCGAGAGCTACAGATACAGACCCCGTACCACCCACAGGAGGAGTCCCAGGTGCCGCCAGAGCCGCGTCGCCGCACCGGCCGACGTCCCGATCCGACGGGACGTCGCACCCGCGCGGGCGATCCGACAGCTGCCGACGGCAGGTACGGGTCGGATCCCGGTCCCCGGCAGTCCCGGCGTTCCGCCCGGCGCGAGCCGCCCTCACGCAGCCCCGGAGCACCGGCGGAGGCGCGGGTGTACAGCGGCAGGCCGTGGCAGATCGCCGTCGCGATCGCGGCGTGCCTGGTGCTGGTCGTCACCGGTGTGGCGTGGCGCAGCGTCGAGGCGCTGCAGTCGTCGCTGGCGTCGGTCCGCGGCCTGGCCCTCGGCGACGGCGAGGACGGCGCCGTCGACATCCTGCTGGTGGGCACGGACAGTCGCACCGATGCGCACGGCAATCCCCTCTCCCAGCGCGAGCTCGACGCGTTGCGCGCGGGTGAGGAAGTGGCGAACAACACCGACACGATCATCCTGATCCGCGTGCCGAACGACGGCCGGTCTGCCACCGCGATGTCGATCCCCCGCGACACCTACGTCGAGGTGCCCGAGATCGGGATGTCGAAGATCAACGCGGCCTACGGCGCCACGAAGGCGAACCGGCGCGCCGAGCTCGTCGAAGCGGACGCCGACGCGACCGAGGCCGAGCTCGAGAAGGAATCGACCCAGGCGGGCCGGGAGGCGCTCATCGAATCGGTCGCCGACCTGACGGGTGTGACGGTGGACCACTACGCCGAGGTCGGACTCCTCGGCTTCGTGCTGCTCACCGACGCCGTCGGCGGTGTCGACGTGTGCCTGAACGCACCGGTCGACGAGCCGCTCTCGGGCGCCCGTTTCGATGCCGGTGAGCAGACACTGCAGGGTTCGGACGCGCTGAGCTTCGTCCGCCAGCGGCACGACCTGCCGCGCGGCGATCTCGACCGGATCGTGCGGCAGCAGGTGTTCATGGCGTCGCTGGCACAGAAGGTGCTCAGCGCGAAGACGTTGTCCAACCCGTCGAAGGTGAGTCAGCTGACCGCCGCGGTGCAGCGTTCGGTGGTGCTCGACTCCGATTGGGACATCATGGCGCTCGCGACCCAGTTGCAGGGCCTCGCCGGTGGCGACGTGACCTTCTCGACGATTCCGGTGCAGGACATCAACGCGATGACCGACTACGGCGAGTCGGTGGTGCAGGTCGATCCGGACGAGGTGCGCTCCTTCGTCGCCGAGCTGATCGGCCGCGAGCCGGACGGCAGCGAGACCACCTCGACCCCGGTGCCCGCTCCCGACATCGACGCGTCGACCGTCACGGTCGACGTCGCGAACGCCGGATCCGTGTCCGGCCTGGCCTCCCAGGTCTCCGCGGCCCTGTCCGAGGAGGGCTACGTCGAAGGCGAGGTGGGCAACTACACCGGTTCAGGGGTGGGCACGTCGACGGTCTTCGGTGCCGACGAGGACTCCGACGAGACCCGCGCGGTGGCCGCGGCGCTCGGTGGTCTCGCCACCGAGTCCGATCCCTCGCTCCCCGCCGGCACCGTGCGGGTCGTGCTCGCCGGCGACTACACCGGCCCGGGCTCGTCGTCGTACTCCGGTTCGTCCACCGCCGCATCCGCCTCCGACATCGGGGTGAGCCCGGCCGGTGGCACCGCCACCCCGGCTCCCGCCGCACCGCCCATCGACGCGGGCTCCGACGGCCCGCGCTGCGTGAACTGACAGTCGCGCGAACAGAATTCGAGAAGAAGGACATCGTGACCACCCTGACCGACGCACTGCTCGACCCGATCCTCGCCGAAGATCCGGCGGGTCCGCGGATCACCTGGTACGACGACGCGACCGGCGCGCGGATCGAACTGTCGGCGCTCACCCTCGCCAACTGGGCTGCCAAGACGGCCAACATGATCCGCGATCAGTTCGGCGTTCTTCCCGGCGGTCGCGTCGCGGTGCTGCTGCCCGCGCATTGGCAGAGCGCAGCAGTGTTGCTCGGTGCGTGGTGGGCCGGAACCGAGGTCGTGCTCGAGGCCGACCCCGATGCCGATCTCGCTCTCGTCACCCCCGACCGGCTGGACGAGGTCGACACGGTCGCCGAGGTCGCGGCGTTGTCGCTCGACGCCTTCGGTGCCCCCGTGCGCGACCTGCCGCCCGGGATCACGGACTATGCGACGGACGTGCGGATGCACGGCGACCAGTTCCGATCCTCCGGTGCGGGCGACGCGGTGCTCGCCGGACGTTCGCAGTCGGACGTGCTCGCCGCCGCCACGGAGTCTGCGTCGGCGGCGGGTATCGGCAACGGCGACCGCGTGTTGTCGTCCCGGTCCTGGTCGCAGCCCGACGATCTCGCCGCCGGACTGCTCGCGGTGCTCGCGGCCCGGGCGTCGCTGGTGCAGGTGAGCAATCCCGACCCGGAGGCCACCGAGCGCCGCGTCGCGAGCGAGAAGATCACAGTTCGTCTGGACGGGTGATCCCGCGCTCCGCGCGGTAGCCGCCGTCGGCGAGTCCCGCCTCGATCTCGAACCTGTTGCGGGACCCCGGGTTGCGGAGTTCCTCCCACAGATAGCGCACCGCGAAGCCGGTGCCGTACCGCGCCCACTGGTCGACGTGGATCGCCTCGTGTCGCAACAACCGGCGCGGCGGGGCCTTCCGAGTGAGGAAGACCCCGCCGACGGTGGTGCCGCCGCGCGCGAACCCACCACGCATTCCGGTGGCGACGTAGAGGCCGTACTCGTGATCGAATGTCACGGTGCCGCCCCACATCCGGGCCCAGCACAACGCCAGCATCGTCACGACCCGCACGGCGGGCACTCCACGCGCTGCCCGGGTCGCACGATCGGGCATCCCTCTCGCCACGAGCCGAGTCTACCGACCCGACCGCACCACGACCTCAGCCCGCCGCGGCGGCGACCGGCGACACCCTGCTCGCACGTTGCGCCGGGATCAGCGAGGCGATCACGCCGGCACCGCCACCGGCGAGGACGATGCCTGCGAGCTGCCACCAGGGAACCGATCCCAGGCCGACATGCTCCGCCCCGATCACCGACGCGGTTCCGGCCGTCCCGAGCAGCAGTCCCAGAGCCACGCCCAGGACGGACGCCACGCCCGCGATGATCAGCGCCTCGCGGACGAGCACGCTCCGCACCCCCGCCCGCGACAGACCGACTGCCCGCAGCACCGCGTTCTCCCGGCGCCGCTCGAGCACCGACAACGCCATCGTGTTGCCCACCCCGATCAACGCGATCACCACCGCCACCGACAACAGCCCGCCGACGATCATCAGCATGGTATCGAGGACCTTCTCGAACATCTGACGCGTCTGCACCGCGCCCTCGACGGTGCTACCGGGGAACGCAGTCGCGGCGACTCGGGAGACCTCGTCGGAGACCGCAGCGAGATCGGCGTCGGACAACCCGTCGTCCAGCTTCAACCACACCGTGTCCGCCGCGGAACGAGCTAGCGCACTCAGATCACCGATGTCCATCAGGTCCGGGCCACCACGTTCGGTGGTCGCGACCGTCAATGCGCGCGTACCGACTTCGCCGCCGACCGTCACGATCTCGCCGTCGCCCACCCCCAACTCGGCGGCGAGAGACTCCTCGAGCACGATCGTTCCCGGTTCCGGCAATCGGAGGTCTGCGCGGACGGTGGACGCCGCCGATCGCGCGTCGAGACCGAGCACCGAGAACTCCGTGTCCGCGACGGTGACCGAACCCGTCGCGACCTCGACACCCGACCGGACGCCGTCGATCGCCGTCAATCGCTCGGCCGCACCGGCCGGAACCGCACCCGGCGCAGCCACCACGAGGTCCACCGGCAGGTTCTCGTCGAGGAGGTCGGGTGCGCCCGCCTTCACCGTGCCGATACCCACGACCAGGGTCGATGTGAGGGTGACGCCGATGAACAGGGCGGTCGCGGTCGAGGCGGTGCGACGCGGATTACGACGCGCATTGCCCGCCGCCAGTGCGGCGGTCGGACCACCGAACGGGGCCAGCGCATCCCCCACCGCTCCCACTGCGGCCGGCACCGTCCGCCGGGAGGCGAGAATCATCCCGACGAAGAGCGACAATCCTCCGGGGCATGCCAAAAGCACATTGGCGGTCACGACCCCGGCCAGGAGCAACGCCGATCCCGCTGCGATCGCCACCGCAGCGCAGATGCGCCGGGTCCGGGAATCCGAAACCGGTTCGGGCTGCGTCTCGAGCGGTTGCATCGCCGCGAGCGCGGGGACCCGGGTCGCGGCGCGCGCCGCACCGTTCGCGGCGAGTACCGTCATCGCGGTCCCCAACACGAGGCCGAGCAGGATCGTCGTGACGGTCACCGAGATCGAGGTGAGGGGGAGCGGGACGTCCGCTGCACGAGCGAGGGTGACAACGGCCGCCGCGAGGCCGTACCCGGCCAGCACCCCGAGGACCGCGGAGACGAACCCGACGACGAGCGCCTCTCCCCGCACGCTGCGGCGTACCTGCACGGCGGTGACACCGACGCACCGCATGAGTGCGAGTTCGCGGGTGCGGGCAGCGAGCAACACGGCGAAGGTGTTCGCGATGACGAGGCCGGCGACGACCACGGCGATCGCCGCGAAGCACAGAAGGATATTGCGCAACAGAGCGATATCGCCCACGTAGGAGTCGGCGACCTCCGTGGCACGCTCGGTCCCCGACGTCACCACCGCTCCCGGGGTCAGTACCGCCGCTGTGTCGCGGACGATGTCGGGATCTCCGGTGACGCGCACCTCCCAGTCCGCGATCTCACCCGTCCACGAACGCACCGGCCCGGCATCGGCGAAGATCGTGCGCGAGTTCAACGCGAGGGGTGAGCCGTCGAGGTCGACGACGCCTACCACCTCGACGCTCGCCGGTGCTGTCGCACCGAGGACGTCGGTGATCGTCATCGACTCGCCGATCGCTCGCCCGGACGACGAACCGACGAGCACCTCACCGGGGCCCGCGGGCCACCGGCCGTCCCGGAGTCGCTGCCAGCGCAGGGTCTCATCGGATGCGACCGACATGGCCTCGCCGTATCCGGATCCGCCGTTCTCGTCCACGATGTGCACGGGTCCGGACACGTCTAACGCTGCCGCCCGCACTCCGGGGGTGCCGGTGATCTCGGCGAGCAGGTGGTCCGGCTCCGTATCGGACTCCCCCTCCGTCACGACGGTCGTGACTCCGTCGTAGCGAGCGGCGGTGGATTTCGTGATCGACGAGTCGACGGTGTCGCCGAGCACGAGTGTCGTCACGACGAAGGCCACGGCGACGAGTACGGCGAGCGCGGACGCGACGTACCGGCCGCGATGGGCGCGCGCCTGCGCCAGAACGAGCCGTCTCATCGCGCCGACACCACCGAGGGTGCACCGAGTCCGCGCATGGTGTCGAGGACGGTATCGGCGGTGGGGTGGGCGATCTCGCCCGCGAGTCGTCCGTCCGCGAGGAGGACCACCCGATCCGAGTACGAGGCGGCGACGGGATCGTGCGTCACCATCACCACGGTCTGCCCTGTCTCCCGCACACTCGACCGCAACATGGAAAGCACTTCCGCTCCGGCCTGCGAATCGAGGTTGCCGGTCGGTTCGTCGGCGAAGATGACGTCGGGCTGTGGCAGCAGTGCGCGGGCCACCGCGACACGTTGCTGTTGGCCGCCCGACATCTCGTGGGGCCTGTGGTCGAGACGCTCGGCCAGCCCGAGACGACCTGTCACTTCCTCGAACCAGGCCGCCGAGGGGCGGGTACCGGCGAGTCGCATCGGCAGGAGCGCATTGTCGCGGGCAGTCAGGACGGGGAGCAGGTTGAACGCCTGAAAGACGAAACCGATCCGGTCACGGCGCAACCCGGTGAGAACGGTGTCGGACGCGGCGCTGATCTCCACGTCCGCCCGGCGGCCGTCACCGTGCAGGACGACGCGGCCTGCATCGATGGCATCGAGACCGGCGAGCGCATGCATGAGGGTCGATTTTCCCGAGCCGGACGGGCCCATGATCGCGGTGAAGCGGCCGCGCTCGAATGCCACGGACACCCCGTCGAGGGCACGCACCTCGGTGTCGCCGCGTCCGTAGACACGTACGACGTCCTCGGCGGAGCAGGCCGGGACGAAAGAACTGGTCGAAGTCATACTACGAAACGTAGAAGTTCTGCCGCACAAGAACATCGGAGAGCAGTGCGATCTTTCTCGCCACCCCCGTCCGACCCGGGTAGGACCCGCTCGGGGCGAGGTCCACCTGGAGTCCTACTCCCTCGCGCCGAGCAACTCGTCGGGCCTCACGAGTCCGGCTCGGAACGCGAACAGTACTGCTTGCACGCGATCTCGCGAACCGGTCTTCGCGAGGACCCGGCCCACATGAGTCTTCACCGTGGCAGCCGAGAGCACGAATCGTTCGGCGATCTCGCTGTTGGTCAGTCCGTGCGACATCGCGACGAGCACCTCGAGTTCACGGGGAGTGAGATCCGCCGGCACCTCCACCCGCCCGGACGGCGCTTCCCTGCCGTGGAGCAGGGGGGAGACATGTTGCAGCAGGCGACGTGTCGCGCGCGGCGCCATGACGGCGTCACCGCGGTACACGGTGCGGACCGCGGACAGCAGGTCCTCGGGAGGGGCGTCCTTGAGCAGAAACCCACTGGCACCGGCAGCGATGGCCTGCACCACGTACTCGTCGTTGTCGAAGGTGGTGAGCACCACGACCTTCGGTGCATCCGGATCACGAAGCAGGGTGCGAGTCGCCGAAATCCCGTCGAGGCGGGGCATCTGAACGTCCATGAGCACGACGTCCGCATGCACCCGCCCGAGTACCGCGATGGCAGCTTCCCCGTCGGATGCCTCGGTGACCACCTCGATGTCGGGCTGCGATTCGAGCACCATGCGGAAACCCGCTCGCACGAGTTGCTGGTCGTCGACGAGTGCGACGCGGATGGGAGCGGCGGATTCGGTCACGTCCGTCACCCTATGTGGGGAGTTCTGCGCAGACGCGATAGCCACCGCCCTGCCGGGGGCCGGCGTCGGCGCGGCCACCGTGCAGCCGAGCCCGTTCCTCGATGCCCGTCAGCCCCTGTCCGCCGGGTCGCGCCTCCACCAGTGCGGCGGCCCCACGGCCGTCGTCGACGATCTCCACGACGATGCGGTCGCTGTGCCACCGGAGTGTGACCTCGGCGTGCGCGCGAGGTCCGGCATGTTTGAGGACGTTCGTGAGGGACTCCTGCACGATCCGGTAGATCGACAGACCGAGCCCTTCAGGCACCGCACAGGGCTCGCCGGCGACCGACAGTGTCACCTCGAGTCCGCTCGCCCGGATCCCGTCGACGAGCACCGGCACGTCGTCGACGCCCGGAGTGGTGGTGAACTCACGTGGCGAATCCTCGCGCAGCACCGACAGCAGTGAGCGCATATCCGTGAGCGCGCGTCGACCGGTTTCGGAGATCGTACCGAGGACGTCGGCTGCGGTCTGCGGGTCCGCCGCGGCCGCGTATCGTCCGCCGTCGGCCTGCGCGATGATCGCGGTGAGGGAATGAGCGACGATGTCGTGCATCTCCCGGGCGATCCGGGTGCGTTCCTGCGTCGCTGCGAGTTCCGCTTCCTTGAGACGCTCGAGTTCGAGCAGCCGATTACGTTCGGTCAGGGCGTCCATCTCCCGCAGCCGCAATCCGCGCATCCGGCCGAACGCCCACACGCCGGCGACGAACATCGCGACAAGCACCGCCGAGGTCACCGTGGCGAACACCGTGCGACCCTCGTACTGGTCGAAGTACCGCGCACCTGCTGCGGCACCGCCGACGACTCCCAGCACCAGTCCGGCGTTCGCGGCCCAGCGCGGCGCGTAGGCGGCGAGCGCGTACACCGCCGCCGGGACCGCGAACGCCGCGACGGCATTCATCGCGGGAAGGACCACCAGATGCGTGTAGGCGGCCACGGCGACTGCCCCACCGGCGATGACGGGACGCGTGCGCCGCCATGCCAGTGGCACCGTCATGGCGAGCGCGATGGCCGTCCCCGGAAGGCCGTAGTCGTCGACGGTCCCGGTCAGCCCTACGAAGACGAGCAGACCGGCAAGCGTCGCATCGATCGCCCATATGTGGGCACGACTCCAGCGATGCCACCGCTCGACGAGAGGCATCTCGGGCTCCGTCAGCCGAGCAGTTTCTGCCGCAGCGCCTCGTCCTTCTCGAGCACCATCTGCTCGAGACCCGCCTGAAAGTTCTCCATCTGCTCGCGCAGCGCCGGATCGGAGGCACCGAGGATGCGCGCGGCGAGCAGACCCGCGTTGCGGGCGCCGCCGATCGAGACGGTGGCGACGGGGACGCCGGCGGGCATCTGCACGATCGACAGCAGAGAATCCATGCCGTCGAGGTACTTCAGCGGCACCGGGACACCGATGACCGGCAGCGGGGTCGCCGAGGCGACCATGCCGGGCAGGTGGGCGGCGCCCCCGGCGCCCGCGATGATGACCTTGATCCCGCGACCGGCGGCGTCCTTGGCGTAGTCGAGCATCCGCTGCGGCGTGCGGTGCGCCGAGACGACACCCACCTCGAAGCGGATCCCGAACTCGACCAGCGCCTCGGCCGCGGCCTGCATGGTCGGCCAGTCCGAGTCGCTGCCCATGATCAGGCCGACCTGTGCACCCTGTGCCACGTCACTCACCGCTTTCTCCCGTGTGTTCGTTCCAACCGTCGGTCCACACCGCGTGCGAGAGCCAGTGCGCCGCGCGTTCCGCGCGTTCGCGCACGGCGGCGACGTACTCGGGATCGTCGATCGATCCGGACGGCGCACCGAGCACGTTGACGTGGCCGATCTTGCGGTCCTTGCGCTCGCCCTTGCCGTAGAGGTGCACGTGCACGTCGGGCATCCGGGCGAACAGGTGGTGCAGCCGCTCGTCCATGCTCATCGCCGGTGCCTCGGGCGCGCCGAGCACGTTCGCCATCACCGTCACCGGCGCGATCGGGCTCGTATCGCCGAGCGGGTAGTCGAGCACGGCGCGCAGGTGCTGTTCGAACTGGCCGGTGCGGGCACCGTCCATACCCCAGTGACCGGAGTTGTGCGGACGCATCGCCAGTTCGTTGACGATCAGCTCACCGGAGCGCGTCTCGAACAGCTCGACCGCCATCACACCGACGACGCCGAGCTCTCCGGCGATGCGCAGCGCGAGCTGCTCGGCCGCGGTGGCGACGTCCTCGGGCAGGTTCGGGGCGGGCGCGATGACGACGGCGCACTGGCCGTCGCGCTGGACGGTCTCGACGACCGGCCACGACGCGCCCTGGCCGAACGGGGACCGCGCGACCATCGCCGACAGCTCGCGCGTCCACTCGACCTTCTCCTCCGCGAGGAGCGGGACACCGGCGGCGAGCTGATCGGCGACGACCCTTTCGAGTTCGGCGTGGTCGTCGAGGATCCACACGCCGCGGCCGTCGTAACCGCCGCGTGCAGCCTTGAGCACGTACGGATCGCCGAGCGCGTCGAGGGCGGCGCGGGCGTCCTCGACGGAGGTGATCTCCGCGAATTTCGGCATCGGTGCGCCGAGCTCACCGAGCCGCTTGCGCATCGCGATCTTGTCCTGGGCGTAGATCAGGGCCTGCGGGGGCGGCAGCACGGCGACGCCTTCGCGCTGCAGGACCTCGAGATGTTCGGTCGGAACACCCTCGTGGTCGAACGTGAGTGCGTGCGCACCGGTCGCGGCGCGACGGAGGGCGTCGAGGTCGTCGTGGCTGCCGAGCACCACGTTCGGGCTGACCTGCGCGGCGGGTTCGTCGGCGCTCCCGGCGAGGACGCGGAGTGTCTGACCGAGCGCGATCGCCGCCTGATGGGTCATCCGCGCGAGCTGTCCACCACCGATCATCGTGACGACCGGCATGCCCGTCGTCAGAGTGCGGGGCGTGTCGGATCTGGGGGACGATTCAGGTCTGCCTGTCACGGCTGTCCATGGTGTCACAGCATGTCGTGACGTCGTTCCGCTGCTCCCCCGCCGAGCGTCGAGGGACCTCTCACCGACCCGCGCGGCGGTGTGGGGATGCCGACATGTGTGGTCGGGTTTCGGAAATTCACCTCTTCGTTTCGTACACTTCTCCAAGTGACAATCGTCGATGAAGCGTTGAGCAGAGTTCCCCAGCCTTTCCGGGGGCTGTTGCTCCGGCATCGCGAATTGATCAAATTCGCCATCGTCGGCGGCACCACCTTCGTGATCGACTCGGCGATCTTCTACACGCTCAAGCTCACAGTTCTGTCCGAGAAGCCGGTAACCGCCAAGATCATCGCCGGTGTCGTCGCGGTGATCTGCTCGTACATCCTCAACCGCGAATGGTCCTTCCGTAATCGCGGCGGTCGCGAGCGCGCCCACGAGGCGTTCCTGTTCTTCTTCGTCAGCGGTATCGGCGTCGTGCTCTCGTTCATCCCGTTGTGGATCTCGAGTTACGTCTTCGACCTGCGCGTACCCGAGGTGAGCCTCGCGACGGAGAACATCGCCGACTTCGTCAGCGCGTACATCATCGGCAACCTGCTGCAGATGATCTTCCGCTTCTACTGCTTCAAGAAGTTCGTCTTCCCGGAGGAGATGGTCCCGGACGCTCCCCTGGGCGAGCCCAGCGAGCAGCTCGACCGGTCCTGACGGGAAGAAGGTCTAGCGAGGTTCGCGCGTGCCGGTCGGCATGTAGGCGTCCCGATCGCGGGGCGCGCCGAGGAACAGCGCGAACAGTGCCGGCCGGCGCCGCTGCAGTTCGAGGCGACCGCCGTCCGCCTCCGCGAGAGCGCGCGCGAGCGCCAGTCCCACCCCGGTCGACCCGCCGCCGGAGAAGCCGCGGTCGAAGACGTACGGCGCGACCTCGTCGCCTACGCCCTCCCCCTCGTCGGCCACCTCGACGCACACGGTGACGTCGCCGCGGGTCGCGACCTGCCGCACCGAGACAGTGCACGTGCCGCCTCCGTGCACGAGCGCGTTGTCGACCAGCACCGCCACCGCCTCACGCAACCGCGAACCGGTCACCGCCGCCCGCAACGACGGATCGCCGCGCAACACCAGTTCCCGTCCCGCCTCCTCGTAGGGGCCGCGCCAGTCGGCGACGACACCGGTGAGTTCGCCGACCACCGAGACGTCGGTGCGCTGGTCGGCACTGCTGTCGCGGGACTGGCGCACGAGACCGTCGATCGCGGTGGTCAGCCGGTCCACCTGCGCCATGGCCGCCTCGGCCTCCTCCACCACAGCAGGATCGTCGTGGGTGGACAGCTCGTCGAGCCGCAGCCGGATCGCGGTCATACGGGAGCGGAGTTGGTGCGAGACGTCGCCGACGAGCGCGTGCTCGCGCTGCAGGCGGTGCGAGATCTCGACGGCGGCCGAATCCAGTACGTCGGAGACGCGATCGAGTTCGGGGATACCGTGCCGGCGGGCCACCGGGCGGAAGTCGCCCTCGGCGAGACGGGCCGCCCGGTTCGCCACGTCGCGCAGCGGGTCGGCGAGTCGTCGAGCGGTCGCCACCGCGACCAGCGCCCCGGCCGCGACGGACAGCAGCACCAGCAGGCTCACCGCGGCGAGCACCTGCTGCTGCAGCGTCCGCATGCTCTCCGAGGGCACCTCGATGAGCAGCGAGCCGGACGTCCCCATCGACAGCGACTCGACGATCGACGCCCCGAGCACCGGCGTGCCGATGTCCAGCCGCGCCGCGACGTTCTCGGGTGTCGGGTAGACCACGACGGCCCGCCCGTCGGTGGGGACGAGCAGGCGCAGGGAACTCGTGTCGAGACCACCGACGACGAATCCGTCGGTGCCCTCCTGGGCGATGATCTCGTCGGCCATGCGCTCGAGCCGGTTCTGCAGGTCGCGGCGGGCGGTGTCCTCGACGAACAGGAACGCCGTGTAGGCCAGCGGAATGCCGAGCAACAGCGCGACGAGCAGCACGGTCGCCAGGACGGCGTTGAGGATGCGGCTGCGCACGCCGGAGACGCTAGTCGGTGTTCAGCCGGAAACCGACACCGCGCACCGTGGCGATGCGACGTTCCCCTGCCGGTCCCTCGTCGCCGATCTTGCGGCGCAGCCACGACATGTGCATGTCGAGCGTCTTCGAACCACGCAGGTCGGCGTCGCCCCACACCTCCTCGAGGATCGCGTCGCGGGAGACGACCTGCCCCGCGTGCTCGAGCAGCACGCGCAGGAGTTCGTACTCCTTGTTGGCGAGCGTCACCTCGGAGCCGTCCACGAGGACACGGCGCGCGGCGCGTTCGAGCCGGATCCCGGCGACGTCCACGATGTCGTCGTTCTCCGGGCCGCCGCGCCTGCGCAACAGCGCGCGCACGCGCGCCATGAGCTCGGCGAGACGGAACGGTTTGCCGACGTAGTCGTCGGCGCCGGCATCGAGACCGACGACGAAGTCGACCTCGTCGGTGCGGGCGGTGAGCATGAGCACGGCCAGATCGGAGCGGCTCGCCCGGATCTGGCGACACACCTCGAGTCCGTCCATCCCGGGTAGACCCAGGTCGAGGATGAGCAGTTCGAACCTGCCCGACAGTGCCTGTTCGAGCGCGGCCGGACCGTTGTCCTCGACGGTCACGTCGTACCCTTCGCGTCCCAGCGCGCGGGACAGCGGTGCAGCGATTGCGTCGTCGTCTTCGGCGAGTAGAACGGCAGTCACCACGCCAGCCTACGGATCGGGGTTCGCTTTGTCGGGATTACCGGCGGGTCGAGTCGGCACACCTGCGACTCGCGGTCACCACGCCTTGCGGTGCTCGTGCTCGTCGCGCCGGTAGCGGGTGGTGTGACGGTCGTCGGGGCGCTGGTCCTGCGCGTCGAAGACCTGCCGGTAGAGCAGGGCGTGTACCTGCTGGACGTCGGGGATGTCGTCGAACTCGATGGGATCGTCGGCGGCGGAGACCACGACGAGCGTGCCGGTCCGGAGCATCCGGTCGACGAGGCCGTGCCGGAACTGGACGTTGCTGATCCGGCCCATCGGGATGTCGATACCCGTGTGGGTGAGCACACCGGTACGGACGAGGACGCGCCGGTCGGTGACGAGGAAGTGCGTGGTGAGCCACCCGACGAAGGGAGGGACGCACCGCCAGCCGACGAGGCCGATCCACGCCGCCGCCACGGCGAGGCCGCACCAGTTCGCGGCGGCACCGTCGAACCGTGCCTGGACGAGTCCCAGCAGGAAACCGGCGACCATCGTCGACACGAGGAAGGTGGCCGTCGGCAGCACGAGAGACTTCCAGTGCGGATGCCGATGCAGCAGCAACTCTTCCTCGGGTGCGAGGGCGTCCTCCGGGTATCCCATACCGCCCACGATGGCATATGTCGGTCTTGTACCGATGCGAGCGGTCGCAGGGTGCTCAGACCGGTCGCAGATGTGTGATGTCGCCCGCAGCGACCGCCACGGACTCTCCCCCGCCGTCGGGGCGGATCACGATCCGCCCCTGGTCGTCGACGTCGGTCGCGATGCCGTGCAGTTCGGTGTCGCCGGGCAGGATCGCACGGACGCGCTGCCCGACCGTGCTGCACCGTTCGCGGTAGGCCGCGGCGAGTTCGGTGGTATCCCATCCCGCGCGGGCCCACGCCCGGATCCGCTCGCCGAAGCCGGCGAGCAACGCTTGCGCGAGCGGCGTGCGATCGAGTTCGGTGGCGTCCTCGAGCAGCAGCGAGGTGGCGGTGGGGACGGGCAGTTCGTCGCGTCCGAGGGTGGCGTTGATTCCGATCCCCGCGACGACCGTGGGCACCGGCGAAGTGGCCGCGACCTCCACGAGGATCCCGGCGAGCTTGCGCCCGTCGACGAGGACGTCGTTGGGCCACTTCAGTTGTGCCGCAACGCCGGTCACGGATCGCACGGCGTCGACGGAGGCGATGCCGCACAGCAGCGGGAGCCAGCCGATGTTCTGCAGCGGGCACTCGGGCAGCCGCAGCAGGACCGACACGATGACCTGCGCGCCGGGCACACCGTTCCAGGTGCGCGAGTGGCGGCCGCGACCACCGTGCTGGAACTCGGCGAGCAGCACGCGACGGTCGTCGCCGGTCGCGGCGACGGCGAGCAGATCCGCGTTCGTCGAGGCCGTGTCGGCGACGACGTCGAGACGTGTGTAGAAACCTTCGCGCTCGACGCCGACGAGGGCATCGCGCAACGCCGCCTCGTCGAGCGGTGTGCGGAGGGCGAGGAGATCGGTCGTGGGCCGGTCGGATGCCATGTACACAGCCTAAAGTGGGCCTTCGCTACCTACCCGCCGGTAGGTCCGGAGCGGTGGTCCGGCCTTCGGGACCTCGATGCAGCGGCCTTGTATGACGATCGCTAAGCTGACTGGCCATGACCACTGTCCAGGAGCCGTCCGCGCCCGAGGCGGCGAGTACGCCCGATATCCACACCACCGCCGGCAAGCTGGCCGACCTGCGCAACCGTCAAGCACAGGCCAAGGTCCCGGTCGGTGAGGCCGCAGTCGAGAAGGTTCACGCCAAGGGCAAGCTGACCGCTCGCGAGCGCATCCAGGCGCTCCTCGACGAAGGATCGTTCGTCGAGCTCGACGCCCTCGCTCGCCACCGCAGCACCAACTTCGGCCTGGCCGACAACCGTCCGCTCGGCGACGGTGTCGTCACCGGCTACGGCACGATCGACGGCCGCGACGTCTGCGTCTTCTCGCAGGACGCCACCGTCTTCGGCGGCAGCCTCGGCGAGGTCTACGGCGAGAAGATCGTCAAGGTCATGGACCTGGCCCTCAAGACCGGCCGTCCGCTGATCGGCATCAACGAGGGCGCCGGCGCGCGCATCCAGGAGGGTGTCGTCTCCCTCGGCCTCTACGGTGAGATCTTCCACCGCAACGTGCAGGCCTCCGGTGTCATCCCGCAGATCTCGCTGATCATGGGCCCCGCGGCCGGTGGTCACGTCTACTCCCCCGCTCTCACCGACTTCGTCGTGATGGTCGACCAGACCAGCCAGATGTTCGTCACCGGCCCCGACGTCATCAAGACCGTCACCGGCGAGGACGTCACGATGGAGGACCTCGGCGGCGCCCACACCCACATGGTCAAGTCGGGTGTCGCGCACTACGTCGCCGACGGCGAGCAGGACGCCCTGGACTACGTCAAGGATCTGCTGTCCTACCTGCCGAGCAACAACCAGGCCGCTGCACCGCGCCTCGCGCCGAGCGACCCGATCGAGGGTGCGATCGAGGACTCCCTCACCGCCGAGGACATCGAACTCGACACGCTCATCCCGGATTCGCCGAACCAGCCGTACGACATGCACGAGGTCATCCGTCGCCTGCTCGACGACGACGAGTTCCTCGAGGTCCAGGCCGAGCGCGCCAAGAACATCATCGTCGGCTTCGGTCGCGTCGACGGCCGCAGCGTCGGCATCGTCGCCAACCAGCCCACGCAGTTCGCCGGCTGCCTCGACATCGACGCGTCCGAGAAGGCCGCGCGTTTCGTCCGCACCTGCGACGCGTTCAACGTGCCGATCATCACGCTCGTCGACGTTCCCGGCTTCCTGCCCGGCACGGAGCAGGAGTACAACGGCATCATCCGTCGCGGTGCCAAGCTGCTCTACGCCTACGGCGAGGCGACCGTCGGCAAGATCACGGTCATCACCCGCAAGGCCTACGGCGGCGCGTACGACGTCATGGGTTCCAAGCACATGGGTGCCGACGTCAACCTCGCGTGGCCGACCGCGCAGATCGCCGTCATGGGTGCCTCCGGCGCCGTCGGCTTCGTCTACCGCAAGCGCCTGCTCGAGGCCGCCAAGAACGGTCAGGACGTCGACGCGCTGCGCCTCGAGCTGCAGAACGAGTACGAGGACACCCTGGTGAACCCGTACGTCGCCGCCGAGCGCGGTTACGTCGACGCGGTGATCCCGCCGTCGCACACGCGCGGTCAGATCGTCTCCGCGCTGCGCCTGCTCGAGCGGAAGATGGTTTCGCTCCCGCCGAAGAAGCATGGAAACATTCCGCTGTGACGCTCAGCGGCAGGACCGGGCGCAGCCCGGTCCTGCCGCGACCGTACGGCGTAGCACGTCGCCGACGACGTGCGATGAACCCGAGAGAGGGATCGACATGACAGCGACCCGGTGGGCATCCGATGCCCGTGTGGACGCGTACCCGGGGGGTGCCCTGTGACAGCGACGGCAGAGGACAAGATCATCACCGAGTTCGAGGTCGAAGAGCAGTCGCCCGCGGTCGAGGCCACGGCCGCCGACGACGCGACCGAAGCCGCCCAGGAGAGCACCGCGGTCGCCGAGACCGCGGCCGCCATCCGCATCGTCAAGGGCAACCCCGCCGACGAGGAGATCGCGGCTCTCGTCGCCGTGCTCGCCGCTGCCGCTGCGTCGGCAGGCGACGAGGTGGTCGACACCCGGCCGCCCGAGACCTGGGGCGATCCGACGCGGATGCACCGGCAGTGGGCGCCGTTCTCGCCGTATTCGTACCCGAACCGCGGCTGACATGCCCCGGCTCGTTCTGGCCTCGGCTTCACCCGCCCGCCTCGCGGTTCTCCACGCGGCGGGCGTGAAGCCGTTGGTGCAGGTGTCGGAGGTCGACGAGGACGCACTCATCGCGTCCCTCGGCCCCGGCACGCCACCGGCGCAGGTCGTCACCGAGCTGGCCCGCGCCAAGGCCACCGACATCCTGCCCGTCCTGCGCGAGCAGAAGCTGCGCGACGCCGTCGTCATCGGCTGCGACTCGATGCTGCTGATCGACGGCGCTCTGCAGGGCAAGCCCGGCACCGTCGAGGCGGCCCGCGAGCGCTGGCGGACGATGGCCGGCCGCAGCGGCGAGCTGCTCACGGGTCACGCCGTGCTCCGTATCCGCGACGACGAGGTCGTCGCGGAGGCCGCCGACCACAGCGGCACCGTGGTGCACTTCGGCACCCCCACGGACGAGGAACTCGAGGCCTATCTCGACAGCGGCGAGCCGCTCGAGGTGGCCGGGGCCTTCACGCTCGACGGTCACGGGGGCTGGTTCGTCGAGCGCATCGAGGGCGATCCGTCGTCGGTGATCGGCATCGGGCTCCCGCTGGTGCGTCGCCTCCTCGCCGAGGTCGGCATCTCCGTCGCACGTCTGTGGGCCGAGAACGCCGCGATCCCCGTCGAGGCGCTCGAGAACTGAGCCGTACCGGGCACTATCGGGTCGTGCCGCCGTACAGGGTCTTCTGCAACGAGCCCACCATCGCCTCGGCCTTGGTCTTCGCACGCTCGGCATCCACGCCGTGGAACATCTCGTCCACGGTCCCGCACCACAACTGCAACCACCGCTCGAACCGGGCGGGGGTCAGTCCGTGGTGTCCGTGCAGCGCCCGGTGCACCGGTACGAACGCTCCGCGATAGCGGGTCGTGCGGAAGAGGATCTGCTCCCAGAAGTCGCCGACGACCACCAGATGATCGTCGAGTCCGACCACGGCGAGGACGTCGAAGGCCGGCGCGAGCACGGGATCGTCGAGGGCCCGTTCGTAGAACCGCCGGACCAGCAGGTCGATATGCTCCCGCGATGCGAGCTCGACCGGGGCCGGCCGGTCGCCGGGGGTGTCACTGCGGGTCACGTCCCGTCACGGTACCGCCTAGAATCGACGGCGCACCTGCCACCACAGCCTCAGGAGCCCATGTGCCCGTCGCACCCGATAGCAACCCTTCGTTCGCGGTATACGCCGATCCCAACCGTCTCGTGTCGACGGAGTGGTTGTCGGCTCATCTCGGCCATCCCGAAGTGAAGGTCGTAGAGTCCGACGAGGACGTCCTGCTCTACGACGTGGGGCACATCCCCGGTGCGGTGAAGATCGACTGGCATCTCGATCTCAACGACCCCGTCACCCGCGACTACATCGATGGCGAGCAGTTCGCCGCGCTCATGGATCGCAAGGGCATCCGCCGCACCGACACCGTGATCATCTACGGCGACAAGTCCAACTGGTGGGCCGCCTACGCGCTGTGGGTCTTCACCCTCTTCGGCCACGAGGACGTCCGCCTGCTCGACGGTGGCCGCGACGCGTGGATCTCCGAGAACCGCGACACCACCCTCGACATCCCCGTCGCCACGACGAGCGGTTACCCGGTCGTCGAGCGCAACGACGCGCTGATCCGCGCGTTCAAGGACGACGTCCTCACGCACCTGGGCAAGGGCCCGCTGGTCGACGTGCGGTCGCCGCAGGAATACACCGGCGAGCGCACCCACATGCCCGACTACCCGGAGGAAGGCGCCTTGCGCGGTGGCCACATCCCCACCGCGGTGTCGATCCCGTGGGCGAAGGCAGCGGCGCCGGACGGCCGGTTCCGTGCGCGGCCCGAGCTCGAGGAGATCTACGGCGACATCGACCAGGACGCCGACGTGATCGCCTACTGCCGGATCGGCGAGCGCTCGAGTCACACCTGGTTCGTCCTCACCTACCTGCTCGGATACTCGAACGTGCGCAACTACGACGGTTCGTGGACCGAGTGGGGCAACGCCGTCCGCGTGCCCATCGTCAAGGGCGACGAGCCCGGAGAAGTGCCGGCCGCATGAGCATTCCCGCCCCGCTCGCCGAGATCGTCGACGACTTCGCCGCCGTCGAGGGTCAGGACAAGCTGCAGTTGCTGCTGGAGTTCAGCCGCGAGCTCCCGCCCCTTCCCGCGGAGCTGGAGGAGGCGGCGATGGAACCGGTGCCCGAGTGCCAGTCGCCACTGTTCCTGTCCATCGACGCCTCCGACCGGTCGCGGGTGAAGCTCCACTTCAGCGCACCCGCCGAAGCGCCGACCACCCGCGGATTCGCATCGATCCTGCAGCAGGGACTCGACGGTCTCAGCGCACAGGAGATCCTCGACGTGCCCGACGACTTCTATGCCTCGCTCGGTCTCGCCGAGGCGGTCAGCCCGCTGCGGCTGCGAGGGATGAGCGCGATGCTCACGCGCATCAAGCGGCATCTCCGAGCCTGACGCGGTCATGGAGTTCACCGAGCTCGCCGACTACCGGATCCCCCCGGGCGTTCTCACCGAATGGCTGCCGTGTGCGGCCGAGGACGACTGGCGCGAGGACCCTCGCCCCGCCTCGTACATCCACGAGGCGCATCTGCGGCGTACCTCGGGGGTCCGGTACGGCGGGGGCCGCGACTCCTGGCTCGGCACGGCCTTCGAGGTCCCCGGGCCGCTCGACACCGAGCGGTTCCGGCGGGCCCTGCAGCGCTGGATCGACCGGCACGAACCGCTGCGCAGCCACGCGCACCTCGACGAGGAGCAGAGCGGCGGCGGTCTGGTGCGGCGCACCGCTCCCCCGGGCCGGGTGTCGGTGCGGCCCATCCGGCACGATCCCGCCGATCCCGACACCATCCACGAGCACCTGCTCGGCCTGTTCGACGACTACACGACCCCGCACCTGTGGCCGTCCTACGTCTTCGCGACGCTCGAGCGGACACCGGACGGGAATCCCGACGATGCAGAAGGCGTGAAGGACACCGACGAGCGGTTCACGGTCTTCTTCGGCGCCGACCACTCCATCATCGACGGCTACTCGGTGGTGCTCGTGGCGCACGAGATCTCGGCGCTCTACGAGGAGGAGCGCACCGGTCGCGCCGCCGACCTGTTCCCGGTGGGCAGCTACATCGACTTCGGCGCCGCCGAACGCGACGAGTCCGCACATCTCGACGACGACGACGAGGCCGTGCAGATCTGGCGGCGGACCCTCACCGAATGCGGCGGCGAACCGCCCGCCTTCCCCCTCCCGATCGGGGCGCGACCCGCGCACGCCACACCCCAGCAACGACTGTCGGAGCGCTGGTTCGACGACGACGAGGCGAGCGCCTTCTCCGCATGCTGCCGACGCGCCGGGACGGGATTCTTCGCCGGCGTGCTGGCGTGCTTCGGTCGGGCGACGGCCGAACTCACCGGCGCGGATCGCTTCCGGACCGTCGCGCCCGCGCACACCCGCGCCGGGCCGATCTGGGCGGGTTCGCTCGGATGGTTCGTCGGCCTGCGTCCGATCGACCTGAAGCTCACGGACACAGCCGATTTCGAGACCCTGGCGATGCGGGCCGGCGACGAACTGCACCGCACCCGCGCGAGCGCACGAGTGCCGTTCGTGCGGGTGGGCGAACTCCTCGGCGTGCCCATCCGTCCACGTTTCGTCGTCTCGTACATGGACGTGCGGTTCGTGCCGATGGCCGCCCAGTGGCCCGAATGGAACGCTCAGGCGCTGCGCAGCCGCAGCTTCACCCACGACGTCTACGTCTGGATCAACCGCACGCCCGAGGGTGTGAACATGTCGGCGCGATTTCCCGACAATACGGTCGCGGGCGAGAACGTCCCGAGCCTTCTGACGCGTACCCGCGAACTGATGCACGAGGTCGCGGTGGGTGGACCGTGGATCGCACGGCCGGAAACGGCGGCAGTCCCACCTACCGGTGAGTAGCATTGTGCGCTCGAACGGCCGCCGTAATGTGTATGGGCATCCGGTTACATCGTCGATCCGAATGGCGCTTAGACTGCCCGTCGACGGAAATAACCTAACGATCGATCAACAGGAGGCTCCGTGCCCAGTCATGCCAGCGCGCAGATCACGAAGGTGCTCGTCGCGAACCGCGGCGAAATCGCTGTGCGGGTCATCCGAGCCGCCAAGGACGCGGGCTACGGCAGTGTCGCCGTCTACGCCGAACCGGACGCAGACGCACAGTTCGTGAAGCTCGCCGACGAGGCGTTCGCACTGGGCGGCACCACCTCGGCCGAGTCCTACCTGGTGTTCGACAAGATCCTCGACGCCGCGGCCAAGTCCGGCGCCGACGCCATCCACCCCGGCTACGGCTTCCTCTCCGAGAACGCCGACTTCGCCCAGGCCGTGATCGACGCCGGCCTCATCTGGATCGGCCCCTCGCCGCAGTCCATCCGCGACCTCGGCGACAAGGTCACCGCCCGCCACATCGCCGAGCGCGCCAAGGCTCCGATGGCCGCCGGCACCAAGGACCCGGTCAAGAACGCCGACGAGGTCGTCGAGTTCGCCGAGAAGTACGGCGTGCCGGTCGCGATCAAGGCCGCCTTCGGCGGTGGCGGACGCGGCATGAAGGTCGCGCAGACCATCGAGGAGATCCCCGAGCTGTTCGAGTCGGCCACCCGTGAGGCCGTCGCCGCCTTCGGTCGCGGTGAGTGCTTCGTCGAGCAGTACCTCGACAAGGCCCGCCACGTCGAGGCCCAGGTCATCGCCGACCAGCACGGCAACGTCATCGTCGCCGGCACCCGCGACTGCTCGCTGCAGCGCCGCTTCCAGAAGCTCGTCGAGGAGGCCCCCGCGCCGTTCCTGACCGACGAACAGCGCAAGCGCATCCACGACTCCGCCAAGGCCATCTGCCGCGAAGCCGGTTACTACGGCGCCGGCACGGTCGAGTACCTCGTGCAGGGCGACACCGTCTCCTTCCTCGAGGTCAACACCCGCCTGCAGGTCGAGCACCCGGTCACCGAGGAGACCGCCGGCATCGACCTCGTGCGTCAGCAGTTCCGCATCGCCAACGGCGAGAAGCTCGAGCTCACCGAGGACCCGACCCCGCGCGGCCACTCCTTCGAGTTCCGCATCAACGGTGAGGACGCCGGTCGCGGCTTCCTCCCCGCCCCCGGCCCGATCACCGTCTACAAGGAGCCCACGGGCCCCGGTGTGCGCGTCGACTCGGGTGTGGTCCAGGGTGACGTCATCGGCGGCCAGTTCGACTCGATGCTCGCCAAGCTGATCGTCACCGGTGAGACCCGCGAGCAGGCGCTGCAGCGTGCTGCCCGCGCGCTGGCCGAGTTCGAGGTCGAGGGCCTGGCCACGGTCATCCCGTTCCACCGCCACATCGTCGAGAACCCGGCCTTCGTGGGCGACGGCGAGAAGTTCGACGTCTACACCAAGTGGATCGAGAACGAGTGGGAGAACACCATCGAGCCGTACACCGGTGGCGCCCCGATCGAGGACGAGGACGAGGCCCTGCCGCGTCAGAACGTCGTCGTCGAGGTCGGCGGACGTCGCGTCGAGGTGTCGCTGCCCGGCCAGTTCTCGCTCGGCGGTAACGGCGGCGGTGCCGGTGCGCTCCGCAAGAAGCCCAAGCCCCGCAAGCGCGGTGGCGGCGGCGCGGGCAAGGCGTCGGGCGACGCGGTGACCGCACCCATGCAGGGCACGGTCGTCAAGGTCGCGGTCGCCGAGGGCCAGGAGGTTGCCGAGGGCGAGCTCATCGCCGTGCTCGAGGCCATGAAGATGGAGAACCCGGTCAACGCCCACAAGGCGGGCGTCGTCACCGGCCTGGCGGTCGAGCCGGGTGCCGCGGTCACCCAGGGCACCGTGCTCACCGAGATCAAGTAGGACGCCGCTCGAGCAACGCTCGGGCGATACGGCGAGGTCCCCCGCATCTCTCACGATGCGGGGGACCTCGCCGTATCGGGTCCCTGGCGACCGGTTCACGCCGAATCTGTGTCGTCGCGGTCCCGCTCGTCCGCGTGAAAAACCACTAGCCTGGAGTCATGGCCGACCGCCCCGACATCCGCATCGGCACCGCCGAGCGTGAAGAAGCCGTAGCACTGCTCGGCGAACACTTCGCCGCGGGCCGTCTCAGCCTGGCGGAGTTCGACGAGCGGGTCGCACTCGCCACGCAGGCCACGGTGCGCGGCGACCTGATCCCCCTCTTCGCCGACCTGCCCTCGGCGCCGGCCGCGATGGCCTCGACAGGGCCGCGGGATCTGGCGGAGCAGCTGCTCACGCTGGTTCCGTTCATCCTGGTCGCGCTGCTCGTGATCGTCGTCTTCCGGCATCCGATCGCGCTGCTCATCGCCTTCGGTGTGCTGTTCGTCGCGGGTCGCCGGGCCTACCGACTTCTGGGCGAGGGCCGCGGGCCGTCCTGACCTCGCGGTGCTCGGCCGCGTCCTCCTGCCGTTGCGGAGATCCTGTAGTCGAGATCACAGCCCTTCGAGAGGCGCCCGTGCCTGTCGCCGGTCCGACGGCACAGGTTAGTGTGGCCGGCATGCCCGAACACCCCGACATCCGGATCGGCAACGCAGAACGCAGTGAGGCGCTCGACCTGCTCGGCGAACACTTCGCGCTCGGCCGGCTGACGCTGTCGGAGTTCGACGAACGCAGCGCGAAGGCATCGGCCGCGACGACGCGGGGCGATCTCCAGGTGCTGTTCACCGACCTGCCCGCCCACGTCACCGAGCTGCCCACCACGACCCGCGACGACCTCCCGGTGATCGCCCCGCGGAAGAATCCCGAGCGCTGGCGCGAGGTCGTGATGGGGCTGACGCCGCTCGTCGCGCTCGTGTTGTTCTTCACGTTCGACACGTGGTTGTTCTTCCTGTTGATCCCCGCCGTGGGCATCGTCCTGTTCGCCGGTCGCGACCGGGACGGGCACAGCACCGACGACAGGGGAGCCGACAGTCGCCGGGACGAGAAGAAGAACGCCTGAACCGTGCCGTCCACGCTTCTCCGGCACCGCGCTCTGCCGCTGATCGTCGCGGTCGTCGTCATCACCGCGATGCTGCTCTCCCCCGGCGGCACGGTGCCGAGCGGCCCACCGCACGCCGACAAGGTCACACACGCACTGATGTTCCTGGCCCTCGCGCTCTGCTCCCGTTACGCACGGATCTCCCCCGTCGTCACCGTGGTGTGGCTGGGCCTCTACGGCGTGCTGACGGAGATCCTCCAGGCCACCGTCGCGGTCCGGCGTTCCGGATCGTTCTGGGACTGGTGCGCCGATCTCGTCGGCGTCGCGATCGGCCTCGCCGTCGCGGCCGTCGTCGGCTCACGTTCTCGCACGCGGTCGAAACCGTAAGCATCAACCCGTGATTCGTCACAAAACCTGACGCTGGTAGCCTCCTCCGCGCCGACAGTCCGACGGGGGATCGGACGGGCTGTTCACGGGGGAACGAATGTCGCAGGAACAGGTCGCGGACGCACTACCGACGGTGCTCCCGCCGTATCTCTATCTACCGTGCGCGGAAGCGGTCCCGGATCCGGCCGATGCCACCGTCGACTATCGATATCTCAGCGACGGCCGCATCGCCCTGCTCGCCTACACGGCACTCGACCGTCTCCACTCCTGTTGCGGCGCCGGCCAACCGTGGCTGGCGTTGCCCACGCACGTGCTCCCGCGACTGCGTGAGGCACAGCCGTGGGATTCGCTGCTGCTCGACGTCCCGATACCCGAAGCGGAACGTCGACACCCGGCCTCCGGAGACGGGAGATGAGCCTGTACGTCGATCCCGCCGAACTCGATCGGGCCGCAGGCATCTACACGGGTGCGGCCACGGACACCGCGGCTCTCGTCGACACCTGCCCCACGAGCGTGGACGCGGGTCTCGCGACCGGCCCGCTCACCGGCATGATTGCCCAGATCGTCACCGACCTCGCCGGCATGGTCGAGGTGCTCGGCGGAACGGGTGGCCTGCTGACGACCACGGCGCAGACGTACCGGGACGCCGACGACGAGGCCGCCGCCGCGCTCGTCCGGACCTGGTCGGAGTGACCGTGCCGATCGATACTTTCATCGCAGGCAACCCCACCGATATCCGACGGGTCGAGGACTGGATCCGCACGACGCTGGGCACCACGATCACGAGCGTCGCCGACGCCGCGGCCCGGGCGCGGCGCATCGCCGACGACGCCTGGGAGGGCGACGCTTCCAAGACCTACCTCGACAGGTCGAGCGAACACGTCCACGCCATCGACGATTTCCACGAGCGGACCTCGAGGACCGCCGATGTCTTCGCGGGCCTGGCGGGCGAACTGTCGCGCGCCCTGTTTGACATGGCCGACATCCGCGCTCGCGCCGCCACTGCCGGTCTGTCCGTCTTCACCGACATGATCAGCGAGCCCCCACCGGCCTACGACGAAGCCACCACGCAAAGGGCTGCAGCGTACGAAGAGGCGCGCGGGGCGGCCGAGGCGGTTCACGCTCGCTGGTCGGTCGCAGTCGCAACCGCCACGAACACCTGGACCGGACACCCGTGGTCCGCGTCCTTCCTCGTGAGCACCGCGCTCGACTACGTCGACAAGACCCTGCAAGGCAGGATCGCGGACCTCCTCACCGTGCAGCAGCACCTCCGGACCGAGGCGATCCGTGAGATGGAGCGATTTCTCACGCTTTCGCCGGACACACCCTACGACGAGCTGCGACGCCTGTTCGGTTGTGCGCGGGAACCACTCGACGATCTGGTGGCGACCACCGGTCGCCTCGACGACATGGCGTCGATGTCCCGGACAGCCGGCCGAGCCGCGGGGGCCATAGGTCTCGTCGCCGGTGTAGGGCTCGACTATTTCGCGGGTGGTGAGTCCCTCGAACAGGCCGTGGTATCCAACGGTGTGGGTCTCGCTGCCTCGATAGCAACCGGCGCGGCGGTGGGAAGTGCGGTCGGGTCGATAGTTCCGGGCGCCGGCACGGCGTTCGGAGCGGTGGTCGGCGCGGGAGTGGGGACGGCCGCCGGAATCTTCACATCGGGAGCGGTCGACAACCTCTACGAGTCGAGTACCGAGTCCGTGTGGAGAGCGATAGGCGCCGGTTGGGAAGAGGTCGAAAGTGCTGCCGCAGCTACCGGAAAGTTGGCCGGCGCCACCGTCGGTGGAACGTTGCGCCTGGGAAGAGGAATACTCGATGCCGTCTTCTGATCGTCCCGATCTCCGGACTTACGGGGATCCTCGAGCCACCCCCGTCATCGTGTTCACTGCCCTCGTGGGTCTGTTGTGCCCGCTGCTGATCGTCGCGGCCGTGATCGAACGGGTGGCGGCAGGACTACCGTTCGCGTTTCCCGACGCTACGGCCTTCCTTCTGACACTGGGCGCAACCATCCTGATGTATCCGGTGCTCGGTGTCCTCATGTACAGCCCCCGGATCAGCGCTGATCACATCGTCGCGGGCTCCGAGAGTTCTCAGCCGGTTCTCCTTCTCCGGCAATCCCCTTCGATATTCTGGAGCGTCGTCATTCAGATCGGGACATTCACGCTCATGTTCCTCGTGATCATCTGGGTCAGCGACGGGTCTCGGGAACAGCTATCCGGAAGCATCGTCCTGACCGTACTCGCCTGCGTGTGGCAGGTCGGCTACTGCTTCTTCATCGTCCGACACAAACTGCGCCCCGGTTACATCGCACTCTCCGCGGAGGGAATCCGCTTCAGCGATCACGCCACGGACACCTGGATCCCCTGGGAGGCATCGACGTCCGGAGTGCTGACCGACCCCCTCTACGTCGTGATCGTCGCCCTACCGGTGCGTGGCGCCACCACGAGTTCACGGGTTCCACTGCCGTGGCGGATCATCGACGACCGCAAGGACAGCGACCTACGTCCCTCATCCCGACGCCGCCCCGGTCATACTGCCCGCATCGACCGGCGCCGGTTCGAGATCGCACCCGAACTCCTCGACGCCGTGCTCGACCACTATCTCCGCGACCCCGACGCCCGCGCCGAACTCGCCGATCCCGACGCTGTCGCACGCCGAGTCGACGAGCTGCGCTCCTACGCACCCGGACCGCGGTGGCGACGCTACGGTCCGGTCCCCGTGCCGACCCTGAGCACGGCGGCGCCGAGGTGACGGTCAGGCGGTCACGTTCGAATCGACGAGCCGGGTCCGCAGGGCCTGCAGGGTGTCGTCGTCGAGACCGAGTCCGGCGGCGAAGTACTGCTCGATGGTTCCGTAGCGCGACAACGCCTCGTCGATCGCCACCTCGAGGTACTCGCGGCGCACCCCGAGCAGGGGTGTGATCAATTCCGGATCGCCGCCGAGCGATGCGAACCGGGCGAAGAAGTCGTCGAAATGCGGGAGCAGTTCGTCGTTCGTGCGCAGGTAGTCGGCGAACACGGCTTCCTGGTCGGCTCCGGCGAACATGAGCAGCGAGGCCGCCGCCCAGCCGGTGCGGTCCTTGCCGGCACTGCAGTGCACGAGCGCCGGGACCTCGCCGTGCGCGACGGTGCTCGCCAGGGTCCGGTACGACGCCACAGCGCTCGGCAGCGTGACGAACTCGCGGTAGCTCTGCCGCAGGTACTCGACGGCACGACCGTCCCCGAGCGTCTGGGCCACCAGCTCCGGGTTGGACACGAGTTCCGGCAGCGCGGCCGCGATCGATCCGCTCTGCCGGTCGGCGAGGACGTCGAGCCCGAGGTGCCGGGCACCGTCGGGGACGCGATCGGGACGGCGCTGCTGCTCCTCGAGCGTGCGCAGGTCGAAGACCGTCGCGATGCTCAGGGCGTCGAGGGTCTCGACGTCGGTGTCGGTCAGGCGGCTGAGGTCCGTCGAGCGGAAGACCACTCCGGTGCGGACCACGCCGCCGAACGAACTCCGGCAACCGCCGATGTCCCTCAGGTTGACCAGCGACGGAATCGCGAAGGATTCGCCCCCGGTTACGGTCTCGTCCAGTGCATCGGCCATGTCCGACAAGCTACCGCCGTCCGGCCGTGAACAGGTGGACCCACCCCTCATTCGTACTGCGAGGTCACCCTGTCGAGCGCGTCGAGGGCCTCGTCGAGCTCGTGGGTGGTGACGACGAGCGGCGGCCGGAAGCGGATGCCTCGCGTGCCTGTCCCGATCACGAGGACGTGTTCGTCGCGGTACAACCGTCGCAGCACCTCGTCGCGGATCTCCGGAGTCGGGAGGTCGACGGCGCACATCAGTCCGCGTCCGCGCGGCTCGGTGACGACCGGTCGTCGCGCGGCGAGCTGCTGCAACCCCGACAGCAGGTGCGCTCCGCTCAACCGGGCACGGTCGATGAGCCGGTCGTGCTCGACGACCTCGAGGATGCGGCGGGCCCGCACCATGTCGGTGAGATTGCCGCCCCACGTCGAGTTGATCCGCGAACTCACGGCGAACACGTTGTCGGGCACCTCGTCGATGCGTCCACCGGCCATGATCCCGCACACCTGCGTCTTCTTGCCGAAGGCGACGATGTCGGGGGTGACGCCGAGCTGCTGGTAGGCCCACGCGGTGCCGGTCGTGCCGGCGCCGGTCTGCACCTCGTCGAAGATCATCAGGGCGTCGTTCTCCCGGCACAACCGCGCGATCGCCCTGAAGAACTCGGGACGGAAGTGGTGGTCGCCGCCTTCCCCCTGGATCGGTTCGGCGACGAAGCACGCGATGTCGTGGGGACGTTCGGCGAAGGCGCGGCGTGCCTGTTCGAGGGCCATCTCCTCGGCCGCGGCGACGTCGCGTCCCTCGGTGAGATAGGGCGCATCGATCCGCGGCCAGTCGAACTTGGGGAACCGGTCGGTCTTGACCGGATCGGTGTTGGTCAGCGACAGCGTGTACCCGGTGCGGCCGTGGAACGCCTCGGTCAGGTGCAGCACCGATCCGCCCAGGTGGGCGGGCAGACCGCGGGACTCGTTGAGACGGCTCTTCCAGTCGAACGCGACCTTGAGCGCGTTCTCCACGGCGAGCCCGCCACCGTCGACGAAGAACAGGTGCGGGAGAGCCGGGTCGCCGAGTACGCGCACGAAGGTCTCGACGAAGCGCGCCATGGGCACCGTGTAGATGTCGGAGTTGCTGGGCTTGTTCGCCGCGACGGCGGCGAGTTCGTGCGCTGCCTCAGGATCGGTCAGCGCGGGATGGTTCATTCCGAGCGTGGACGACGCGAAGAACCCGAACATGTCGAGCCACGTGGTTCCGTCCCGGGCGTCGACGAGGCGTACTCCGCGGGAACGGTCGAGATCGAGGACGAGGTCGAAACCGTCGGCGAGCATGTGCCGGTCGAGGATGCTGTGTACCCGGTCGGGGGCGAGGTTCTCGGCACCGTCCGGGTTTCGGAATGCAGTGCTCATGACCCCACCGTACGCGAGAATCAACGGGACAAACCCGGTATCACAGCAACACTTACGGCGTAGGGGCCTATCGTTCGTAAAATGTTTGCAGAACGACGGTGCTGCGGGTGGCGACGTTCGCGGTCGCGCGGATCTCCTGCAGCAACCGCTCGAGAGCGCGAGGAGACTCGACACGCACGAGGAGGATGTAGCTTTCGTCGCCCGCCACCGAGTGACACGATTCGATCGCGGAGATGTGCCGGAGGCGGGCCGGTGCATCGTCGGGTTGCGACGGGTCGAGAGGGGTGATCGCCACGAACGCCGACAACATCAGCCCGAGCGCTTCGGGATCGACGCGCGCACTGTATCCGCGGATCACGTTGCGCGCCTCGAGTCGGCGCACCCGCGACTGCACGGCCGAGACGGACAATCCTGCCTTCTCGGCGAGCGCCGCGAGCGTCGCACGACCGTCGGCGACCAGTTCGCGCAGCAGCATTCGATCGATGTCGTCCAGCGACTCCTTCGACGAGTCGTTTCTCGAGGATTCGGGCACCAGCGCAGGGTATCCGAGCAGTAAAGGAGCTCACCGATGAATGCGACCACCGATCTCGCCGATCGCGCGGCGACCGCCCTGAGGCAGTGCGGTGTCGGCGCCCTGTCCGACGACGGGGCGCTCGCGGTGACCAGCCCGATCGACGGCAGCGTGATCGGACACCTTCCGGTCCACTCGGCTGCCGAGGTCGACGCGACGATCACGGCGGCGGCACAGGCCTTCGAACAATGGCGCGACGTCCCCGCTCCGGTGCGCGGCCGCGTGGTGCGACGGCTTGGGGAACTTCTCGTCGAACACAAGTCGCATCTCGCCGAACTCGTCACTCTCGAGGCCGGGAAGATCCCGTCGGAGGCCGCGGGCGAGGTGCAGGAGATGATCGACGTCTGCGAGTTCGCCGTCGGTCTGTCGCGGCAGCTCTACGGGCGGACGATGCCGTCCGAGCGCCCCGGGCACCGGCTCATGGAGATCTGGCATCCGCTCGGCGTGGTGGGCGTGATCTCCGCGTTCAACTTCCCCGTGGCCGTGTGGTCGTGGAACACCGCGATCGCGCTGGTGTGCGGCGACCCGGTGGTGTGGAAGCCGTCGGAGACCACCCCGCTCACCGCGCTCGCCTGCGACGCGCTGCTGCGCCGCGCCGCCACCGATGTCGGCGCCCCCGAAGGGCTCCACCATCTTCTCCTCGGCGACCACACGGTGGGTGAAGCGCTCGTCGACGACCCCCGTATCGCGCTGGTGAGTGCGACCGGCTCCAGCCGGATGGGGCGGATCGTCGGGCCGCGCGTGGCGGCCCGGTTCGGCCGGAGCCTGCTCGAACTCGGCGGCAACAACGCGGCGATCGTCGCTCCGTCCGCCGATCAGGATCTCGCCGTCCGGGGCGTCGTGTTCGCGGCCGCCGGAACGGCGGGCCAGCGCTGCACCACCTTACGTCGGCTGATCGTGCACCGGTCGATCGCCGACGAGTTCGTCGAGCGCATCGCGAAGGCGTACTCGGGTCTGCGGGTGGGGAATCCGCTGGACGAGGGTGTCCTCGTGGGTCCGCTCATCTCGGAACGGTCCTACGAGGCGATGACCGCGGCGCTCGACCGCGCGCAGGCCGACGGGGGCACGCTCGTCGTCGGCGGCGACCGGGTGGAGGTCGCCGGTGGTGGCGTGTACGTCTCGCCCGCGCTGGTCCGGATGCCCGCGCAGACCGAGGTGGTGCGCGAGGAGACCTTCGCCCCGATCCTGTACGTCCTCGACTACGACGACCTCGACGAGGCGATCGCCTTGCACAACGGTGTACCGCAGGGCC
Organism: Rhodococcus shunpengi; assembly: GCF_048381395.1. NCBI lineage: Bacteria > Bacillati > Actinomycetota > Actinomycetes > Mycobacteriales > Nocardiaceae > Rhodococcus > Rhodococcus shunpengi. The sequence goes on along the minus strand of NZ_JBLWIU010000024.1, from coordinate 175,315 downwards.
TGTCGTCGGCGATCTTCACGCTCGACCAGCGCGAGGCGGAACTGTTCCTCGCCCGATCGGACTGCGGCATCGCCAACGTCAACATCGGCACCTCGGGTGCCGAGATCGGTGGCGCGTTCGGTGGGGAGAAGCACACCGGTGGCGGGCGCGAATCCGGATCGGATGCGTGGAAGGCATACATGCGGCGGGCGACGAACACCGTCAACTACTCGACGGAGCTGCCGCTCGCCCAGGGTGTCGAGTTCGGCTGATCCCGAACGACGTTCGGGGGTCCGGGCGGCTAATGGTTGCGCAGTGCGTCGATCAGCTCGTCCTTCTTCATGTCGGAGTAACCGGTCATGCCCAGTTCCTTCGCACGCTTCTTCAGGTCGTCGACCGTCCAGTCGTCGTAGGAGCCGGACTTGCCGCCCTTCTTCCCGACCTGCGACTTGCCCTCGTTCGCAGCCGCGTTGGAGATCCGGGCCGCCTTCTCCTTCGAGGCGCCGTCCTCGCGGAGCTCCTCGTACATCTTCTCGTTCTTGATCGACGGATTCGGCATCGTCTTCTCCTTCCGTGGTCCTTCCGCACGGGTACCCGACGACACTGCGCCCAATCAGAGGATATGTGGTCTGCACCACATGCTGTGGTAGACCTTGGGCATGTATCCAGGGAACTTCGTCGCCACCACGCCCGACAAACCCGCGATCATCCGCCCCGCCACCGGGGAGTCGCTGACCTATCGCGAACTCGACGAACGCTCGATCCGGCTGGCGAAGTACCTGAGGTCCCTCGGTCTCGAGCGCGGCGATCACATCGCCCTGATCTCGAACAACGACCTGCGGGTCATGGAGGTCTACTGGGCGGCCATGCGCTCGGGCCTCTACATCACCGTCGTCAACTGGCACCTGACCCCGGCCGAAGCCGCCTACATCGTCGACGACTGCGGCGCGAAGGCCCTCGTCGTGTCGGCGCAGGCCGTCGGTGCGGTCGACCTGTCCCCCGGTGCGTATCCCGGCGTCACCCACCGGTTGGCGTTCGGTGGGTCGCCGGCCGGTTTCGAGGAGTACGACGCCGCGCTCGCCGGTTTCGACGCGACACCGCTCGACGACCAGCCCCGGGGCCAGGACATGCTGTACTCGTCGGGCACCACGGGCCGGCCCAAGGGCATCAAGCCGAAGCTCCCTGACGGGCAGGTCCAGGACATCCCTGACCCCTACACGGCGGTCTTCGCCCCGATGTACGGATTCGACGACAGCACCGTCTACCTGTGCCCTGCACCGCTGTACCACGCTGCGCCACTGCGCTTCTGCGGCACGATCCAGTCGGTCGGCGGCACCGTGATCCTCATGGACCACTTCGATCCCGAGGAAGCGCTCGCGCTCATCGACCGCTACTCGGTCACGGCGAGCCAGTGGGTGCCGACGATGTTCGTCCGGATGCTCGAGCTCCCCGAGGAGATCCGCGCGAAGTACGACGTGTCGAGCATGAAGGTCGCGATCCACGCCGCGGCGCCGTGCCCTCCCGAGATCAAGCGGGCGATGATCGAGTGGTGGGGGCCGGTGATCAACGAGTACTACGCCTCCACCGAGGGCGCCGGCGCGACGTTCATCGACTCCGCCCAGGCCCTCGCACATCCCGGCTCGGTGGGCCGTGACGGTGCCCTGGGCACCGTCCACATCTGCGACGACCAGGGGCAGGAACTGCCCACCGGCTCGATCGGCACGGTGTGGTGGGAACGCGACGAGCGTCCGTTCGAGTACCACAACGACCCGGTGAAGACCGAGGAGGCGACGCATCCCGAGCATCCGACGTGGACGACCAGCGGCGACATCGGTTATCTGGACGAGGAACGCTATCTCTACCTCACCGACCGGGCCGCGTTCACGATCATCTCGGGCGGCGTCAACATCTACCCGCAGGAATCCGAGAACGTCCTCACGCTGCATCCGAAGGTGTTCGACGTCGCGGTGATCGGCGTGCCGAACGAGGAGATGGGCGAGGAGGTCAAGGCCGTCGTGCAGCTCGTCGACGGAGTCGAGCCGAGCCCGGAGCTCGAGCAGGAACTGCTCGCCTACGTCCGCGACCGCGTGTCGCACTTCAAGGCGCCGCGCAGCATCGATTTCTCCGACGATCTCCCGCGCACTCCCACGGGCAAGCTCGTCAAACACAAGCTGCGGGCGCGTTACGTGGAGCCGGTGCGCGGATGAGCCGCCCGAACACCGACACGACCCCGGTGCTCGACGAACTCGCCGGACAGTTGCCCGCCGACGCGCTGGTCACCGATCCCGACATCCTCGCCGGCTACCGGCAGGACCGTGCGCAGGACCCCGATGCCGCGGTTCCGCTCGCGCTCGTGCGCGCGACGTCCACCGCGGACGTGCAGGCGACACTGCGGTGGGCGAACGCCCACAGGGTGCCGGTGGTGCCCCGCGGTGCCGGCACGAGCCTGTCCGGCGGGTCCGGTGGGCTCGCCGACGGGATCGTGCTCAGCACCGAGAAGATGCGGGCGATCACCGTCGACACCGCGACCCGCACCGCCGTCGTCCAGCCCGGTCTGCTCAACGTCGAGGTGAAGCAGGCCGCGGCCGAACACGGACTCTGGTATCCACCGGATCCGTCGTCGTTCGAGATCTGCACGATCGGCGGCAACGCGGCCACCAACGCCGGTGGGCTGTGCTGCGTGAAGTACGGGGTGACGACCGACTACGTGCTCGGACTCGAGGTGGTCCTCGCCGACGGCACCGCGGTGCGGCTCGGTGGTCCGCGGGTCAAGGACGTCGCGGGCCTGTCGCTGACGAAGCTGTTCGTCGGCAGCGAAGGCACCCTCGGGGTCATCACCGAGGTGACCCTGCGCCTCGTCCCACCGCCGCCACCGGCCTCCACGATGGTCGCGACCTTCGCCACCGTGCAGGCCGCCGCCGACGCGGTCGTCGCGATCACCGCGGTCCTGCGACCGGCGATGCTCGAGTTCATGGACAGGGCGTCGATCGGGGCGGTGGAGGACATGCTGCGTATGGGACTCGACCGCACCACCGAGGCCATGCTCATCGCACGCTCCGACGCACCCGGCAGCGCCGCCGCGGAGGAGATCGAGATCATGGTGCGGGCCTGCCGCGAGGCCGGCGCCGACGATGTCTTCGCGACCGACGACCCCGAGGAGGGGGAGGCGTTCACCGTCGCCCGCCGCATGGCGATCCCGGCCGTCGAGCGCACCGGCAGCCTGTTGCTCGAGGACGTCGGGGTGCCGATCCCCGCACTGCCGGAACTGGTGCGCGGAATCGCCGATCTCGCAACCGAACACGACGTCACCGTCGCCGTGATCGCCCACGCCGGGGACGGCAACACCCACCCGCTGATCGTCTACGACCCCGCCGACGAGGACATGACAGCGCGGGCGCAGATGGTCTTCGGGAAGATCATGGATCTCGCGATCGAACTCGGCGGCACCATCACCGGTGAGCACGGTGTCGGCCGGCTCAAGAAGGCCTGGCTACCCGATCAGGTGGGACCGGACGTGATGGCCTTGACCGAGCGGATCAAGGCCGCGCTCGACCCGAACGCGATCCTGAATCCCGGCGTGGTGATCTGATGACCCGCACCACATCGGCAGCGGTCATAATCGTCGCGTGAACACCCGTGTGCCCCCGTCGACGGCCGCCCTGCCGCTGCGCGAGACCAAGTACCGCGAGCTCGAACAGTATCCCGAGTTCGGCTCCGTCACGGCCTGGCTTCGCGACGTCGTGTCGTCGATCGTGCCCAACGCCCGCATGAGCGAATGCGAGTACTGGTCCGTCGTGTGTCTTCCCACCGGGGAGCCGGACGACCCGCGGAAGCCGCTGGTCTCGGTGCACGCCGGCAACATGGCGGTCGCCGGGGTGTTCCTCGACCTCTCCGACGGGCAGCGGAGCCTCGCCGGCTACGTCCGCGTGTCGGGGCCCGAGTTGGAGAAGGCCTCGGGCTCGACCCGCGAGCAGCTCGCGGCGGACTCCCCCGACCTCTCCTTCGTCGACGAGGGCTCCGTGGTGTCCGTGGTGTGGAGTGACGAACCCGCCGCGCGGGAGCAGTTCGAGGCGCTGCCGTGGCGGGCCCCGGCGCGGGCGCTCGTGACGGAACTGATGCGTGGCGGCCGCAACTCCTGGGCCGACGATCACTGCCGGCAGATCGCCCGGTTCGCGTACGACGACTGAGCGGGTTCACGTGCGGCGACTGAGTGTGTCGGTCGGCGGGTAGACGATGGGATGGTGACCGACATCCTCGATCGTTTCTCCGCGCCGACCCGGGCGTGGTTCGCCGGGGCGTTCGAGTCCCCGACGCCGGCCCAGCTCGGCGCGTGGGATTCGATCTCCTCGGGAGCCCACACGCTCGTCGTCGCCCCCACCGGCTCGGGCAAGACCCTGTCGGCATTCCTGTGGTCGCTCGACCGGCTCTCGTCCACCCCGGCCGACGAGCACGCCGCGCGCGAGCACCGCACCCGCGTCCTGTACGTCTCACCGCTCAAGGCCCTCGCCGTCGACGTCGAGCGCAATCTGCGGTCTCCGCTCGTGGGCATCATGCAGACCGCGAAACGGCTCGGGCTGACGCCGCCCGACATCACCGTCGGTGTGCGTTCCGGCGACACCTCCCAGGCCGATCGTCGCGCCCTGGCGCGCACGCCACCGGACATCCTCATCACGACGCCCGAGTCGCTCTTCCTCATGCTCACCTCGTCCGCGCGGGAGAACCTCGTCGGTGTCGAGACGGTGATCGTCGACGAGGTCCACGCGGTGGCGGGGACGAAACGCGGGGCGCACCTCGCGCTGTCGCTCGAGCGTCTCGACCAGCTCCTGCGCGCGCCGGCCCAGCGCATCGGGTTGTCGGCTACCGTGCGACCGCACGAGGAGGTCGGCCGGTTCCTCGCCGGTTCCGCCCCCATCCGGATCGTCGCGCCGCCCTCGGCGAAGACGTGGGATCTCGCGGTGCGCGTACCGGTCGAGGACATGACCGAACTCGGGGTCTCCGAGCCCGACGAGGAATCGTTCTCTCCCACACCGCAGGCCGGGTCGATCTGGCCGCACGTCGAGGAGCAGATCGTCGATCTCATCACCGAGCACCGGTCGACGATCGTGTTCGCCAATTCGCGGCGACTGTCCGAACGTCTCACCGCCCGGCTCAACGAGATCCATGCCGAACGTCTCGGCGAGGAGGTGGACCGCGAGGGCGCACCGCCTTCGCAACTCGGATCGCCCACCGAGACCACCGCCGGCGCTGCACCCGTGCTCGCCCGCGCCCACCACGGGTCGGTGAGCAAGGACCAGCGCGCCCTGATCGAGGACGACCTCAAGTCGGGCCGGTTGCGGTGTGTGGTGGCGACGTCGAGTCTCGAACTCGGCATCGACATGGGTGCGGTCGATCTCGTGATCCAGGTCGAGGCTCCGCCCTCGGTGGCCAGCGGTCTGCAACGCGTCGGCCGCGCCGGGCACCAGGTGGGCGAGACCTCACGCGGCGTGCTGTTCCCCAAGCACCGCACCGATCTCGTGCACTGCGCGGTGACCGTCGAGCGGATGGTCGAGGGGCACATCGAAGCGCTGCAGGTCCCGGCGAATCCGCTGGACGTGCTCGCCCAGCAGACGGTCGCGGCAACGGCCCTCGAGCCCGTCGACGTCGACGACTGGTTCGACACGGTGCGGCGCAGCGGATCGTTCGCGACGCTCTCCCGCGGCGTCTACGAATCCGTCCTCGACCTGCTCGCCGGTCGCTATCCGTCCGACGAGTTCGCCGAGCTCCGCCCCCGGGTGGTGTGGGACCGCACGGCCGGCACCCTCACCGGCAGGCCCGGCGCCCAGCGACTCGCGGTCACCTCCGGCGGCACGATCCCCGACCGCGGCCTGTTCACCGTGTACATGGTCGGCGAGAAGAACACGCGGGTGGGCGAACTCGACGAGGAGATGGTCTACGAGTCGCGGGTGGGCGACGTCTTCGCGCTCGGTGCCACCAGCTGGCGGATCGAGGAGATCACCTTCGACCGGGTGCTGGTCTCCCCCGCCTACGGCCGGCCCGGCCGGTTGCCCTTCTGGCACGGCGACAGTCAGGGTCGACCCGCCGAACTCGGTGCCGCGCTCGGTGCATTCCTGCGCGAGATGGGGCACGCCTCACCGGAGGACGCCGAGACCCGCTGCCGCAAGGGCGGTCTCGACGACTACGCGACCGGCAATCTCATCCGCCTGCTCGACGAGCAGCGCACCGCCACCGGGCACCTGCCCACCGACCGCACGCTCGTCGTCGAACGGTTCCGCGACGAACTCGGCGACTGGCGGCTGGTGCTGCACTCGCCGTTCGGGTTGCGGGTGCACGCACCGTGGGCGCTCGCGGTGGGCGCGCGACTGCTCGAACGCTACGGCGTCGAATCGCACCCCACGCCCTCGGACGACGGCATCATCGTCCGGTTGCCCGACACCGACGACGCCCCGCCCGGCTCGGAGATCTTCGTCTTCGACACCGAGGAGATCGACGACATCGTCACCGAACAGGTCGGCGGCTCGGCGTTGTTCGCGTCCCGTTTCCGGGAGTGCGCGGCGCGGGCCCTGCTCCTGCCCCGCCGCAATCCGGGCAAGCGCGCCCCGTTGTGGCAGCAGCGTCAACGATCGGCGCAGCTGCTCGACGTCGCTCGCCGCTATCCCGACTTCCCCATCCTGCTCGAGACGGTGCGCGAGTGCCTGCAGGACGTCTACGACCTGCCTGCTCTGCGCGACCTGCTCGGCAGCATCGCCCAGCGCAGGATCCGGCTGGTGGAGGTCGAGACCCCCACGGCCTCACCGTTCGCGACGTCGCTGCTGTTCTCCTATGTGGGCGAGTTCCTGTACGAGGGCGACAGCCCGCTTGCCGAACGTCGGGCGGCGGCACTGTCGCTCGACTCGACGCTGCTCGCCGAACTCCTCGGCCGGGTCGAGCTGCGCGAACTGCTCGACGCCGACGTCATCACCGAGGCCGAGCACGAACTGCAACGCCTGACCCCACAGCGACGCGCACGCGACGCCGAGGGCGTCGCCGATCTGCTGCGTCTGCTCGGTCCGCTCACCGACGCCGAGCTGCGCGAGCGCACCACCGACGACCCGACGTCCTGGATCGAGGATCTCGAAGCGCAACGACGCGCACTGCGTGTCTCGTACGCGGGGGAACACCGGTGGGCGGCGATCGAGGACGCCTCACGTCTGCGCGACGCGCTGGGCGTGCCCCTGCCGATCGGGGTCCCGACGGTGTTCGTCGAACCGGTCCCCGACCCGCTCGGCGATCTGATCGCCCGGCACGCCCGCACCCACGGCCCGTTCACCACCGCGCAGGCCGCCGCCCGGTTCGGACTGGGCACGGCGGTCGTCGAATCCGTCCTCGGCCGGCTCGCGTCCGAGAAGCGCGTCACGGCAGGCGAATTCCGTCCGGGTGCGAGCGGATCGGAATGGTGCGACACGGAGGTGCTCCGAAGGCTGCGGCGCCGGTCGCTCGCCGCCGCCCGGCAGGACGTCGAACCCGTCAGCACCACGACCCTCGGACGATTCCTGCCCGACTGGCACCACCTCGGCACCGGCCCGGGCACGAGCGCGCTCTACGGCATCGACGGTGTCCTCACCGTCGTCGAACAACTCGCCGGGGTACCAGTGCCCGCGAGCGCCCTCGAACCGCTGATCCTCGCTCCCCGCGTGCGCGACTACACCCCGACGATGCTCGACGAACTCACCACGACCGGCGAGGTCCTGTGGTCGGGCGCCGGATCCATCTCCGGGAAGGACGGCTGGGTGGCGCTGCATCCGGCCGATCTGGCTCCGGTGAGTCTGGCCCCGGTCGACGACATCGAGCTCGGACCGGTGCACCGGGCGATCCTCGACTCGCTCTCGGGCGGCGGCGCGTACTTCTTCCGGCAACTCGTCGACGCCGTCACCGCCCTCCACACCACGGCGAGCGACACGACGGTCGCCGACGCCCTGTGGGAGCTGGTGTGGAGCGGGCACGTCGCGGGCGACACCCTCGCCCCGCTGCGCGCCCTGATCGGCGACACCTCCCGCGCCAAGCCCGCCCACCGCACCCCGCGCCGGGCACCGCGCGCCCGGATGTACCGGGCCCGGCCCACGCTGCCGAGCCGCACCGGGCCACCGACCGTCAGCGGCCGATGGTCGATACTGCCCGCACGCGAGACCGACGCGACGGTCCGCGCGCACACCACCGCCGAACTGCTGCTCGAGCGGTACGGCGTGGTCACCCGCGGTGTCGTCGTCGGTGAGGGCGTGCCCGGTGGTTTCGCGACGATGTACAAGGTGCTCAGCCGGTTCGAGGAGACGGGCCGGTGCCGGCGCGGCTATTTCGTCGATTCGCTGGGCGGAGCGCAGTTCTCGACGCCGTCGGTCGTCGACCGTCTGCGGTCGTTCTCGGATTCGATCGAGGGCCGGCACTCGGAAACCGCGGCCGTCACCCTCGCGGCGTGCGATCCCGCCAACCCGTACGGTGCGGCACTGCCGTGGCCGAAGTCGTCGGCCGACGACGACGCGCCGCGGCACCGGCCGGGCCGCAAGGCCGGTGGACTCGTGGTGCTCGTCGACGGGGCGCTCGTGCTGTTCGTCGAACGCGGCGGACGCACGCTGCTCACCTTCGACGACGATCCGGGCCGGTTGCGCAGTGCATGTGCGTCGCTCGCCGCGACCGTCAAACGGGGAGGTGTCGACAAGATCGTCGTCGAGAAGGTCGACGGTGAGACGATCCACGGGCACGAGTTCGCCGGATATCTTGCCGAAGCGGGATTCTCGGCGACGCCGCGCGGCTACCGGCTGAGGTTCTGACGTGCCCGAGGGAGACACCGTGTTCCGCGCCGCGCACCGCCTCCGAACGGCACTGGAGGGAAAGGTGCTCACCGAGACGGACTTCCGCGTGCCGCGTTTCGCCACCGCCGATTTCACCGGGTGCACGGTCGACGAAGTGGTCTCGCGGGGCAAGCACCTGCTCGTCCGCGTGGCCGACGTCTCGATCCATTCGCACCTGAAGATGGAAGGCGAATGGCACGTCTACCCGCGCGGAACACGGTGGCGCAAGCCCGGATACAAGGCGCGTATCGTGCTCGGCACCGAGGACGTGCAGGCGGTGGGTTTCGAACTCGGCATCGTCGAGGTGCTCGCCCGCGATCGGGAGGACGACGCCGTGGGCCATCTCGGGCCGGATCTGCTCGGTCCCGATTGGGATCCCGAGCGTGCGGCGGCGAATCTCGTGCGCGACCCGGACCGCCCGATCGGGGTGGCCCTGCTCGATCAGCGCATCATGGCCGGCGTCGGGAACGTGTACCGCTCCGAACTGTGCTTCCTGAGGGGCGTCGATCCGTGGACGCCGGTCGCGCAGGCCGGGGATCCCGCGGCGTGGGTCGACCTCGCGCATCGGTTGCTGGTCGCGAACCGTGACAGGACGACCCGTATCACCACCGGCGACCGCCGTCCGGGCCGCAATCTGTGGGTGTACGGGCGTCGCGGGAAGCCGTGCAGACGCTGCCGGACTCCGATCCGGTTCGGCGAGATCGGCACCGCGACCGATCCCGAACGGGTGGTCTACCGGTGCCCGCGATGTCAGCCGCGCCCGGAAGGACCCCCGGCCTGATCGCCCTGCAGGCACGCCGCCCTGCCGGCGTCCTCGACGAGCGCGACGCAGTGCCGGACGAGGGTCTCTCGCGAGACCGCGAGGTCGCCTTCGAGATACCCCATGAACAGGCTGGTGAGGGCGCCGACGACACCCACGGCCACCATGTGGCGCTCCCCCTCGTCGCCGCGCGGCGGCAGTTGGTCGCGGACCAGCGCGACGAAGGCCGGCGCGAGTTCGATACCGCGCCGACTGATTGCGGGTTCGCGCAACGGAGCGAGGAGGAGCACGCGTCCCTTCGCAGGATCGTCGACCATGAGCTCGACGAACGCCCGCACCGCGGCCTCGGCCCGGCCGAGGGTGGGCGCGGACAGGACCGCCTCGGTCAGCGCGTCGCGGGCGCGGTCGGCGACGTGGGCGTAGACCTCGCGGACGAAGGTGTCGCGGTCGGTGAAGCTCTCGTAGAAGTACCGTTCGGTGAGTTCGGCGGCCCGGCACACGGCCCGGACGTTCGCCGCCGCGCCGTCGGGGGCTCCGAGCAGGTCGACGCCCACCGTGAGGAGGCGTTCCCTGCGCAGCCGACGGCGTTCGTCGATGCCGACGCCCGCCCAGCTGCGGCGCGTGGTGTCCACCCTGTCGCTTCCCGTCGTTGACTGCATGCCCGCCGAATCCTACTCTGACAACATGCGTAGTCAGGGTTCCGTCGGGCCGGACACCGCCGAGTCGTCGCACTTCGCGGCACCGCGCCCTGCACGGCCGGAACCACCGGAACCCCTGGGTCCCGATTCGCTGACCTGGCGGTATTTCGGCGGGTGGCGCGGCATGCTCTTCGGGCCGTGGGCCGGATCGATGCAGAACATGCATCCCGGCCTCGGCGCCGGGGTCGAGGAATACTCGCAGTTCTTCGACGAACGCTGGGAACGGCTCTACCGATCGCTGTACCCGATCTACGGCGTCGTCTTCGACGGACCCCGCGCCCCGGAGACCGCAGCGAAGGTACGCGGCTACCACAACACCATCAAAGGCCTCGACAAGAAGGGCCGCAGGTACCACGCGCTCGATCCCGACACCTTCTACTGGGCGCACGCGACCTTCTTCTACAGCCTCGTCGTCTCCATCGAGTGGTTCGACGGCCCGCTCACCCTCGAACAGAAGCACCGCCTGTTCGACGAGCACGTGCAGTGGTACCGGCTGTACGGCATGCCGATGCACTCGGTCCCCGCATCCTGGGAGGACTTCCTCGAGTACTGGGACCACATGTGCCGCACCGTGCTCGAGGACAACAAGGCCACTCGCGACGTGCTCGACCTGTCGAATCTCGACCGCCCGCCCTTCCTGCGGTGGTTCCCCGAAGGGGTCTGGAAACTGATCCGCCCACCGGTGACGGCCGGTTTCCTGTGGCTCACCGTCGGGCTGTACGACCCACCGGTACGCGAGCTGCTCGGCTACCGGTGGAGCCGACCGGAGGCGGCACTGCACGCTCTCGTCGGTCGCGCGATCGGACTGGGCACGAAACTCGTGCCGTGGCGGTACCGCTACCACCCGCGGGCGCGGGCCGGCTGGGACCGCGCGTTCGGGCGGATCCCGGCCGATACGGGCCTGCTCGAGACACCGGCGCGCAATCTGCCGCCCCTCGACCGCCGCGATTCACCGATGCACTACAGCCCGAAGGTGACGACTCGCCACCGCCCCACCACCGATTCATCCTGACGCGTCCTGCCGGTCGGCGCCTCGCCGAGGGTGTTCTGTGTCACGCTATCGAGGTGTCCACGCCCTCGTACCTGTTGTCTCGACGGCGCCGTCCCCTGCCGCCGAGTTCGGCGGCCTCCCGTATCAGTGCGTACGTCTACGGCAACATCCTGGTGCTGGCCGCGCTCGTCCCCATCACGACGTCCCCCGAGTACATCGGGATCGCGATCGTGGTCGGCACTGCGCTCTCGACGTTCATCGCCCATGTCTTTGCGGAGTCGGTCGCCCAATCCGTTCGTTCGGGTGAACAACTCTCGCGTAGCGAACGCATCGAGGAACTCCGCGACTCCGTTCCCATCCTGTCGTCGGCGGTGTTGCCCTGTCTCGTGCTCGCCACGGCCTGGATCGGCTGGCTCGAACCCCGTACGGCCCACATCCTCGCCGAGGTCGCCGTGCTGATCCGTATCGGCTCGACCGTGTTCGTCGTGCGCCGGTTGCAGAACCGCAGACCGAATCACCGGACCGTGATAGCCGCGGTGGGAGTGGCTCTGATCGCGACGATCGTGGTCGTCGTGAAGGTCGTGCTCACGCACTGACCACCGTGGAAGCGGTGCCCACGCACCGAGCCCCGTCAGGCGCCGCCCGCGGCTAGGTGATGGGCACCGGCTCGAGGATCTCCGGCCGGGCCTCGGGGGCCGCCGCCCTCAGTGCGTCCGCCGATTCGTCGTCGGGTCGGTTCTGCGACTCGATCTCGGCCTCGACGCGCGCCCGGTACGTCGCGACCTCCCGGTCGATCATCGCGTCGTCCCAGCCGAGGACCGGAGCGACCAGCCGAGCCGTCTGCTCCGCGCAGTGCAGACCGCGGTGCGGGTACTCGATCGAGATGCGGGTCCGGCGCGCCAGCAGGTCCTCGAGATGCAGAGCGCCCTCGGCAGCCGCACCGTAGACCACCTCGACCTGCAGGTACTGCGGGGCATCGGTCAGCGGTTCGAGCAGTTCGGGCCGGCCCTTCGCGAGACTCAGCACGTCCTCGACGAGGGAGCCGTAGCGGTCGAGCAGATGCTTGACGCGGTAGGGATGCAGGCCGTACTGCTCGGCGAGGTGCATGGTCTGGTTGACCAGCGCGAAGTACCCGTCGGCCCCGACGAGGGGCACCTTCTCGGTGATCGACGACGCGATCCGGGCCGGGATGTCCTCGGCTGCGAGATCGACGGCGTCCTCGGCCATGACGCGGTAGGTCGTGTACTTGCCGCCCGCGATGGCCACGAGCCCCGGCGCCACCCGCGCGACGGCGTGCTCACGCGAGAGCTTCGACGTCTCGTCGCTCTCCCCCGCCAGCAACGGTCGCAGACCGGCGTAGACACCGTCGATGTCGTCGTGGGTGAGCGGGACGACGAGCACGCGGTTGACGTGGTCGAGGATGTAGTCGATGTCGGCCTTCGTCGCCGCCGGGTGCGCCAGGTCGAGATTCCAGTCGGTGTCGGTGGTGCCGATGATCCAGTGGTTGCCCCACGGGATGACGAACAGCACCGACTTCTCGGTGCGCAGGATGATCGCCGAATCGCTGACGATCCGGTCGCGGGGCACGACGATGTGCACGCCCTTCGAGGCGCGGACCCGGAATCGGCCGCGCTGCCGCGACAACGACTGGATCTCGTCGGTCCACACACCGGTCGCGTTGATCACCGCGTGCGCTCGCACCTCGGTGACCGAACCGTCCTCGCTGTCGCGCACCCGCACACCCGACACGCGGTCGGCCTCGCGCAGGAAACCGACGACCTGCGTGGACGTACGCACGACCGCGCCGTAGTGCGCGGCCGTCCGCGCGACGGTCATGGTGTGCCGGGCGTCGTCGACGACCGTGTCGTAGTAGCGGATTCCGCCGACGAGCGAATTGCGCTTGAGACCGGGAACCATCCGCAGGGCACCCGACCGGGTCAGGTGCTTCTGCGCCGGAACGGACTTCGCGCCGCCGAGACGGTCGTAGAGGAAGATCCCCGCCGCGACGTAGGGCCGCTCCCACACCCGATGGGTGAGCGGGAAGAGGAACTTCAACGGCCTGACCAGGTGTGGCGCCAGGGTCGTCAACGCGAGTTCGCGCTCGCGCAAGGCTTCCCGCACCAGACCGAATTCGAGCTGCTCGAGATAGCGCAGCCCACCGTGGAACATCTTCGACGACCGGCTCGACGTGCCGGACGCGAAGTCGCGGGCCTCGACGAGCGCGACCCGCAGACCCCGGGTCGCGGCGTCGAGCGCTGCTCCCGCCCCGACGACACCACCGCCGATGACGACGACGTCGAACTGTTCGGTGGCGAGACGACGCCAGGCGTCGGCGCGCTGTTGCGGTCCGAGGAGTTGCACACCCGATTGGTTGGTCACCGCACCGCTCCCGTGAGTCGCCGACGTATCCCGATCAAGGCTAGTAGCTTCGGACCCGCAGCGCGCAGCGGAAGCGTTGCCGAACCGAGCCGTCCCCTTCACCCAAGGACCACCTGTGAACCAGTTCATCGCGGCGATCGACCAGGGCACCACGTCCAGCCGGTGCATCATCTTCGACCACGACGGGCGCATCGTCTCGCTCGCGCAGAAGGAACATCGCCAGTTCTTCCCGCGGTCGGGATGGGTCGAACACGACCCGGAAGAGCTGTGGCTCAACACCCGTGAGGTGGGCGCCGCGGCACTCGCCAAGGCGGATCTGCGGCGCAACGACATCGCGGCGATCGGCCTGACGAACCAGCGCGAGACCACGGTGGTGTGGGACCGCACCACCGGAAAACCGGTGTACAACGCGATCGTCTGGCAGGACACCCGCACCGACAGGCTCGTCGAGGAGCTTGCCGGCGACGCCGGGCCCGACCGCTACCGCGAGATCACCGGACTACCGCTGTCGACCTATTTCGCCGGACCGAAGGTGCGGTGGATCCTCGACAACGTCGACGGTGCCCGAGAGCGCGCCGAGGCCGGCGACCTCGCGTTCGGCACCATCGACAGCTGGATCCTGTGGAATCTCACCGGTGGTGTCGGCGAGGAGGGCCAGCCGCCCGGACTGCACATCACCGATGTGACCAACGCCTCCCGGACGCTGCTGATGAATCTCGGGACGCAGCAGTGGGATCCGGCGATCTGTGCCGAACTCGGCATCCCGGAGTCGATGCTGCCGGAGATCCGCAGTTCGTCGGAGGTGTACGGGCACGCCCGCGAACGTGGACCGCTCGCCGGGGTCCCGATCGCCGGCATCCTCGGCGACCAGCAGGCCGCGACCTTCGGCCAGGGCTGCTTGTCCCCCGGCGAGGCGAAGAACACCTACGGCACCGGCAACTTCCTGCTGCTCAACACCGGCACGACCCCGGTGCACAGCGAGCACGGCCTGATCACCACCGTCTGTTATCGCATCGGTGACGCCCCCGCGGTCTACGCCCTCGAAGGTTCGGTGGCGGTGACCGGTTCGCTCGTGCAGTGGCTGCGCGACAATCTCGGGCTGATCCGGTCCGCCGACGAGATCGAAGCGCTCGCCGCGAGCGTCCCCGACAACGGCGGGGCCTATTTCGTGCCGGCCTTCTCGGGATTGTTCGCGCCGCGCTGGCGACCCGACGCCCGCGGCGTCATCGCCGGCCTGACGCGCTTCGTCGAGAAAGGCCACCTCGCGCGGGCGGCGCTCGAGGCGACGGCCTACCAGACGCGGGAGGTCATCGAGGCGATGAACGCCGACTCCGGGGTCGACCTGCGCACCCTCAAGGTCGACGGCGGCATGGTCGCCAACGATCTGCTCATGCAGTTCCAGTCCGACATCCTCGGTGTGCCGGTCGTGCGGCCCACCGTCTCCGAGACCACCGCGCTCGGTGCCGCCTACGCCGCCGGTCTCGCCGTCGGCTTCTGGGAGGACGAGGAGGACATCCGCCGCAACTGGACCGCGGACCGCACGTGGGAACCGGCGATGCCGGTCGACGAACGCGAGCGCCTGTTCGGCGAATGGAACAAGGCGGTCGAACGCACCTACGACTGGGCCTGAGCAGGGCGGGATCGCTGCCGATCCCGCCCCGTCCGACGCCTAGTCCAGATCGTCGTGGCGCATCAGCTGGCGGGCGGCCTCGGTGACCGATCCGCTCAGCGACGGGTAGACCGAGAAGGTCTGCGCGAGGTCGTTGACGGACAGGTTGTTCTGCACCGCCAACGCGATGGGAAGGATGAGCTCGGAGGCGGTAGGGGCGACGACCACACCGCCGATGACCACACCGGTCGCGGGACGGCAGAAGATCTTCACGAAACCGCGCCGCAGGCCGGACATCTTGGCGCGCGGGTTGGTGTTGAGCGGGAGCATGACGGTTCGGGCGGGCACCTCACCCTTGTCGATCGTCGCCTGACTTACACCGACGGCGGCGATCTCAGGACGCGTGAACACTGCGGCCGCAACGGTTTTCAGCTTGATAGGGCTCACGCCTTCGCCGAGCGCGTGATAGATCGCGATGCGGCCCTGCATGGCCGCGACCGACGCGAGCGGCAGCAGTCCGGTGCAGTCGCCCGCGGCGTAGATGCCGGGGACGGCGGTGCGGGAGACGCGGTCGACGGGAAGGTAACCGCCCCGGTCGAGTTCGAGCCCGACCTTGTCGAGACCGAGATCCCGGGTGTTGGGCACCGAGCCGACGGTCATCAGCACGTGGCTGCCCTCGACGATGCGGCCGTCGGCGAGGAGCACGCGGACGCCGTCCTCCGTGCGTTCGACCCGGTCGGCGCGGGCGTGCTTGACGAGGGTCACACCGCGCTCGGTGAGGACGTCCTCGAGCACGAGAGCCGCGTCCTCGTCCTCGTGCGGCAGGATCCGGTCGCGGCTCGACACGACGGTGACCTGCACACCGACCTCGGTGTAGGCGGAGACGAACTCGGCGCCGGTGACACCCGAACCCACGACGACGAGGTGCTCGGGCAGCTTCTCGAGGTCGTAGAGCTGACGCCAGGTGAGGATCCGCTCACCGTCCGGCTCCGCGCCCGGCAGGATGCGCGGACTCGCGCCGGTCGCGATCAGCACGACGTCGGCGTCGAGCACCTTCTCCTCACCGGTCAGCAGCTTGGCGCGCACCTGGTGGGCGGCCATACCGGGCTGCGTGTCGACGAGTTCGCCGTAACCGGAGTACAGCTTCACCCCGGCGGCCTCGAGCTTGGTGCGGATGTCGGCGGACTGTGCGCGGGCCAGGCTCTTCACACGGCTGTGGACCTGCGGCAGCGACACCTCGGCACGTTCGAGCTCGATGCCCAGGTCGGCGGCGCGGCGCATGTCGGTGCGCACGCCGGTCGAGGCGATGAAGGTCTTGGAGGGGACGCAGTCGAAGAGCACGCAGGCGCCACCGATCCCGTCCGAATCGATCAGTGACACCGTCGCGCCGTACTGGGATGCCACCAGCGCCGCCTCGTATCCTGCGGGGCCGCCGCCGATGATGACGATCCGGGTCATTGTTCTCCTCTGTATCGATTCCGAAGGGTGCCGGGTCGGGCTGCACGTGAGCGCCTGGTGGGCACACACGTCGGTCTCAACGCTATGCCAATGCCCCCACCTCGCGCACAGGGACCGGTGGACCCGGCACGCAACAGCCCTCCGACACTCCTCGTCCGTCCCTGTGCCGCCCCTCCGACGACTCCGGTGGACGACGGGTTAGCCTTATCCTCGTGCCGATCTACGCCGCCTACGGGTCCAACATGCATCCGGAGCAGATGCTGACGCGCTGCCCGCATTCGCCGATGGCGGGAACCGGGTGGTTGCACGGTTGGCGACTGACCTTCGCCGGCGCCGACATCGGCTGGGAGGGTGCCCTCGCGACGGTCGTCGAGGATCCGGACGCAAAGGTGTTCGTGGTGCTCTACGACGTGCCGGAGGACGACGAGCGCAGCCTCGACCGCTGGGAGGGAGCCGAACTCGGTTTCCACCGCAAGATCCGCGTGCGTGTCGACACGGCCGACGGTCCGGTCCTCGCGTGGCTGTACGTCGTCGACGGATACGAGGGCGGCCTGCCGTCGGCACGCTATCTGGGCGTGATGGCCGACGCGGCCGAGATCGCCGGAGCACCCGCCGACTACGTGCGGGATCTGCGGACCCGCAACAGCCGCAACGTCGGACCGGGACGACCCGACAGTTTCTAGTCGGGCGCTCTCATCGAGCGCCGAGCGTGAAGCGCTCTCATCGAGCGCCGAGCGTGAAGCGCTCTCATCGAGCGCCGAGCGCCAGATTCGTCATCACCCGTACGCCCACGGCGAGCGCCCGCTCGTCGAGATCGAAGGTGGGCTGGTGGATGTCGAGTTCGGGCCCGACCCCCGGCCACACCCCGAGCCGCCCCATGGCGCCGGGGACGTGTTCGAGATACCACGAGAAATCTTCTCCCCCACCGGATTGCGGGGTATCCGCGAGGGCGTCGGGGCCGGTCGCGCGGATCGCGTCCTCGAACATGCGCGCCGACACCTCGTCGTTGACCACCGGCGGCACGCCGCGGCGGTAGTTCAGTTCGTAGCTGACACCGGTGGGCGCGAGCAGACCGTGCACGATCTCGCGGACCATCGGTTCGAGCAGCTCCCAGGTGTCGTGGTCGCCGGTGCGGACGGTGCCCGCGAGCATGCCGGTGCGCGGGATCGCGTTCGGTGCCTTGCCCGCACTGACCGCACCCCACACCATCACGGTGCCGGTGCGCGGATCGATGCGACGGCTGAGCATGCCGGGAAGACCCGTGATGACGGCACCGAGGCCGTAGACGAGATCGCCGGTCAGGTGCGGCCGGGAGGTGTGCCCACCGGGTGAGTCGAGGACGAGTTCGACGGTGTCGGCCGCCGAGGTGATCGCCCCGACCCGCATACCGACCTTGCCCGCCTCGAGACGCGGGTCGCAGTGCAGTGCGAAGATCCGCGAGACCCCGTCGAGTCCGCCCGCCGCGACGACGTCGAGCGCCCCGCCCGGCATGACCTCCTCCGCAGGCTGGAAGACCAGCCGGACACCGATCGGCAGTTCGGGCATCGAGGCCAGCGCCAGACCCGCACCGAGCACGACGGTGGTGTGGGCGTCGTGCCCACACGCATGCGAGACACCGGGCACGGTGGATTCGAACGGCAGGCCGGTGGCCTCCTGCATCGGCAGGGCGTCCATGTCGGCGCGCAGGGCGATGCGCGGTCCGCCGGTCGGACCGAGATCGCAGATCAGACCGGTGCCGCGAGGCAGGACCTTCGGCTCCAGTCCGGCCGCGCGCAGGTGCTTCGCGACGAACTCGGTGGTGGCGTACTCCTGCCGGGCGAGCTCGGGATTCGCATGGATGTGACGGCGCCAGAGCGAGAGGTCCTCGGTGTGGCGGTCCAACCACTTCTCGACGTAGGGGTTCATCGGCGGCCGGCCTGTTCGAGGAGCCGTGCCCGGTGGACCGGATCGGTCGCCGCGCGTACAGCGGTCGCTGCAAGCGCGCGCGCTCCGTCGAGTACTGCCCGATCGGCGGACTCGGTGACACACGCGGCCGCGAATGCAGCCTGATGTGTCACCGCGCCACCGGAGTCGAGTCCGATGACCGGATGGATTCCCGGCACCACGTTCGTCACGTTTCCCATGTCGGTACTGCCCAGGGGGCGCGCTCCTTCCTCCTCGACGGGCAGCGGTCGGCGCCCGAGATCGATGATCTCCTCACGATATGCCTGCACCAGCCACGGGTCGGGGGTGAGTTCGGTATAGGTCGGCGAGACCGTCCGGATCCGGTGATTGCATCCGGTGGCCAGCGCCCCGGCGGCGAAGCAGTTGCGTGCGCGTTCGACGAGGTCGTCGAGGAGTTCGCTCGTCCCGGCCCGCAGGTAGTACAGCAGTTCGGTGTGGCTGGGCACGATGTTCGGTGCCGTCCCGCCCTGCGCGACGATCCCGTGGATCTGTTGCCCGGGATGCAGGTGCTGCCGCAGCAGTCCGACCGCGACCTGGGCGACGGTCGCCGCGTCGGCGGCGTTGAGCCCGTACTCGGGGGCCGCGGAGGCGTGCGCCTCGCGGCCGTCGTACTCGACGGCGATGTCGGCGAGGGCGAGCGAGGTCGCCCCGGTGATGTCGAACGGGCCGGGGTGCACCATCATCGCCGCACCGACACCGTCGAAGACGCCGCGTTCGAGCATGAGGACCTTGCCGCCGCCGGTCTCCTCCGCGGGGGTTCCGATGACGCGGACGGTCACGTCGAGTTCGTCGGCGAGCGCGGCGAGGCCGATCCCGGCACCCACGGCCGACGCCCCGATGATGTTGTGGCCGCACGCGTGCCCGATGCCGGGCAGCGCGTCGTACTCGGCGCAGAACGCGAGGACGAGTTCGCCGCTGCCGAACCGCGCGTCGAAGGCGGTGGGCAGGTCGGCGATGCCGGTGGTGACCTCGAAATCGTGAGCACGCAGCACCTCGACGATCTTCGCGGCGCTCCGGTGTTCCTCGAACGCAAGTTCCGGTTCGGCGTGGATGGAATGCGACAGGCCGACGAGGGTGTCGGAAGCAGCCTCGATCGCCGCGGCGTAGTCGGTCGTCACGGGGTCCAGTCTGTCATGCTCACCGCGTCCCGATCGATCGGCGCGTGCGACCGGTTCGTCGACTTCGCGGCGGGGCGATCAGCCCAGCCGGAAGTTCGACGGGTCGGTCCGGATCTCCAGCGCCGAGATCAACGGTGCATGCAGACCGCGCTTGATGCCCGACAGATTCGGTCCGCGGGTGGCGGTGAGCGCCGCGGCCCGCTCGGCCGCCGCGGCGAGCACGTCGTCACCGGTGACGGCCTGCTCGGCGATGCCCGCGGCCACGGCGTCCTCACCGCCGTAGCGACGACCGGTGGTGATGGCCTCGACCGCCGTCTGGATCGGCAGGCGGGAACGGATCAGCGCGGACATCCCGACGGTGAACGGCATGTTCAGCTGCACCTCGGGCAGGCACCAGTAGCCGCGATCGGCGCGCATCACCCGGAAGTCGTGCACGAGCGCGAGCATCGCGCCGGCACCGAAGGCGTGTCCCTGCACGGCCGCGACCGTCGCCGCGGGGAAGGTGAGCAGCCGCACGTAGAGGTCGTGGACGGAGTCCAGATAGCCCGGCAGATCCGGCAGGTTCGCGCCGACCCAGTCGATGTCGAGTCCGTTGCTCCAGAACTTGCCGGTCGCCGCGGTCACGAGGGCAGCGGGCCCGTCGTGTGCCTCCACTTCGTCGAGGAGGGAGTGGATCGCGACCAGACGGTCGGGGTGGAAACGGTTCTCGGAGACCTCCGCGTCACGGTCACCGAGATGCAGGACGAAGACGTCGCCGTCACGTTCGAGGTAAGGCATGCGCGTCAGCATACCGCGCCTACTTACCCGTGAGTAACATGTCGGGAGCGATTAGGGTCCGATGCCATGGGAGAACCCGATCACGTCTTCGACCCCGCCGCGGCCGCCGACGCCGCAGCCGCCGCTCTCGCCGAACGGACGGGGGTCGCCGAACACTCCGTCGCCGTCGTCCTCGGGTCCGGCTGGCGGGCCGCGGTCGAGAGTTTCGGCATCCCCGTCGCCACGATCCCGATGAGCGAGCTGCCCGGCTTCGCACCGCCGACGGCGGCAGGGCATGCCGGGAACATCCACTCGGTGCGCGCCGGCGACAACGCCGTCCTCGTCCTCGCCGGCCGCATCCATGCTTACGAGGGGCACGACCTCGCCCGCGTCGTCCATCCCGTACGCACGGCAGTCGCAGCGGGTGCCCGCACCGTCGTCCTCACCAATGCGGCGGGTGGTATCGACCCCGAGTTCTCCGTGGGGCAGCCGGTTCTCATCTCGGACCACCTCAATCTCACCGGTCGCTCGCCGCTGGTGGGCGCCCAGTTCGTGGACCTCGTCGACGCCTACTCGCCGGATCTTCGTGCACTCGCCCGCGAGATCGATCCGTCGCTGCGCGAAGGGGTCTACGCCGGTCTGCCCGGGCCGCACTACGAGACCCCGGCGGAGATCCGGATGCTGCGCACCCTCGGCGCCGACCTCGTCGGCATGTCCACGGTCCACGAGACCATCGCGGCACGCGCGGCCGGAGCTCGGGTGCTCGCGGTCTCGCTGGTGACCAACGCCGCGGCCGGCATCACCGGCGCTCCCCTCGACCACGCCGAGGTGCTCGCCGCCGGCCGGGCGGCCGCGACCCGGATGGGCGATCTCCTGCGCGATCTGGCGGCCCGGCTGTGACGCTGCGATTCGGTACCGCGGGTCTGCGCGGCCCGGTCGGCGACGGGCCGGACTGCATGAACGTGCCCGTCGTCGTCCGCACCACCGCCGGGCTCGCGGCGTGGCTCGAGGCGAACGGGCAGGGCGGTGGCACCGTCGTCGTCGGCCGCGACGCCCGCACGGGCTCCGTGGAATTCCACACTGCCGCCGCGGAAGTCCTCGCCGCGGCCGGCTTCGACGTCGTCGCCCTCGGAAAGCCGCTCCCCACCCCGGTGACCGCCTTCGCGGTACGGGCGCTGGGCGCCGTTGCGGGCGTGCAGATCACGGCGTCGCACAATCCCGCCGCCGACAACGGGTACAAGGTCTACCTCGCGGACGGGGCTCAGCTGGCGGCACCCGCCGATCGGGAGATCGAGGCGGCGATCGACGCCATCGGTGATGCCGCGGACGTGCCCCGGGTGCCGGTCGCGCCGTCGGGTGACGACCTCGTCGATCGTTATCTCGCCCGGGTCGCGTCGCTCCCCCGTTCCCCGCACCGCAGCGTGCGCATCGCTCTGACGGCACTGCACGGTGTCGGCGGTGAGACGGCGGTCGCGGCCCTGCGTTCCGCGGGATTCGACGACATCCACGTCGTGGCGTCCCAGTTCGCGCCCGACCCGGCGTTTCCCACCGTCGCCTTCCCCAACCCCGAGGAACCGGGCGCGACCGATGCCCTGCTCGCGCTGGCGGCCGAGGTCGATGCCGACATCGCGCTGGCGCTCGATCCCGATGCCGACCGTTGCGCGGTGGGTGTCCCGGGCCCGCAGGGGTGGACGATGTTGCGCGGCGACGAGACCGGGGTCCTGCTCGGCGACCGGATCCTCGCGTCGTCGCCGCCCGGTTCGCTGGTCGCGACCACCATCGTCTCGTCGACCATGCTGGGACGGCTCGCGGCCGCACGTGGTGCGCGATATGCGCAGACACTCACGGGTTTCAAATGGCTCGCCCGCGCCGGCGACGGCCTCGTCTACGCGTACGAGGAAGCGATCGGACACTGTGTGGATCCGGACGCTGTGCGCGACAAGGACGGCATCGCGACCGCCGTGGTCGTCGCCGACTACGCGGCCGACCTGAAGCAGTCCGGCCGGACCCTTCTCGACGCACTCGACGACCTGCATCGCGAACTCGGTGTCCACATCGGCGATCAGGTGTCGATCCGCGTCGACGACCTGCAGTGCATCGGCGCCGTGATGACGCGGTTGCGTGCGGAGCCGCCGACCACGCTCGCGGCTCTGGCGGTGACTGCGACCGATCTCGCCGGGAGTCCGGGACCGATGAGCACCGATGCTCTCGTCTTCGAAAGTCGCGCGGGCGCCCCGGACGGGCCGGCGGTACGCGTGGTGGTGCGTCCGTCGGGCACCGAGCCGAAGCTCAAGGTCTATCTGGAGGTGGTCACGGAGCGAGACCGCCCGACCGCGGAGGCGACACTCGACGCCCTGCGCGGATGGGCGGCCTCGCTCGGTGACGAGAGCCCCTGACCCGGCCGGATCCGACCGGGTCAGGATGCGATTCGATCAGACCTGCTGCGGCACACCGTAGGTGACGACGGTGTTCCGGTCGGCGGTGACGGCCTTGAGGTACGGCCGGATCATCACCGGTCCGATGGCTCCCGAGACCGAACCGTGCACGCCGGCGATCCGGATGGTCGTCGAGCTGCCGTCGAACTCGAAGCCCTCGACGATCGGGACGGACGTGATGCCGCCCGGCTCGAGCGGGATCTCGATCTCCTGGGACGGGATGATGTCGCCGCTGAGCGAACCACCCGAGTCGAAGCCGAGATCGAGCGTGGTCCCATCGGGACTGATCGAGACACCGACCCCCACATTGTTGTCCACGCCCCACGACAGGCTCGGGGTGATGACGGTGACCGTCGCCCCCGGCAGCGCGACCGGGTAGCCGACCTGGAAACCGACCTCCACCGCCGTCCCGGCGAAGTTCGCCGCGTTCGGACCCGTGATCCGAACGGTCGCAACCTCATCGTGGAAGAACTCGACGCTCAGCGGTGAGCTGTCGAGCGGCGGCACCGACTGTGTCGAGGTGTCGGCCTGGATCACTTCGATCGCGTGCCCTCCGTCCAACGGGAGGATCCGCGAGTTGTCGACAGCGGCCGCAGCCGTGCCGTGACTCGTCACTGCGGCGAGTACGGCGACCGCGCCCACCGAAGCCGCTCTGACGCTTCCACGAATCAGTTTGCGGGAGAAGATTTTTGCCATTCCGCCGACCCCATCTCTGGCTGTACCTACGCAGTGGACTTCACACGGAGCACACCGAGCGTAAGAAGAAAACGAGACCTGCGGGTTGTTTTTCGATAACGAGATGACTGCGGTCGGGTGTCACATCCGTACCGCCAGTCACACGAGTAACAGGCGACGCGCGATTTACCGCGGTCCGAACTGCCTGTCCCCCGCATCCCCGAGACCCGGCACGATGTACTTGTTCTCGTTGAGACCTTCGTCGACCGACGCCGTGACCAACCGGACCGGATGACCCGAGGCAGCAAGGGCCTCGACGCCCTGCGGCGCCGCGACCACACAGATCGCGGTGATATCCGTGGCACCGCGTTGGGCGAGGATGTCGAGGGTGTGCACCATCGACCCACCGGTCGCGAGCATCGGGTCGAGCACGAAGACGGGAAGACCCGACAGGTCCTCCGGCAGCGACTCCAGATAGGGCACCGGCTCGAATGTCTTCTCGTCACGAGCGAGACCGACGAAACCGACCTGCGCCTGAGGAATCAGGGCGTGGGCCTGTTCGACCATGCCGAGGCCGGCGCGAAGAACCGGGACGAGCAGCGGAGGCTGCTGCAGGCGCACTCCCGTCGTCACCGCGACCGGCGTCTTCACGTCGAACGTCTCGGTGGGCGCATCGCGCACCGCCTCGTAGACGAGCATCTGGGTGAGCCGCCTCAACGCGTGCCGGAAGGCAGCGTTGTCGCTGCGTTCGTCACGAAGGATGGTCAGGAGCGAAGCAGCGAGCGGGTGGTCGACGACGAGCGAATCCATGTCCGAAGGATAGAACGACGGAACCGATCGACAGTCGGGTGCGTCGTACCCGACAGGGACGGAACCGCCCGAAGGTGCCGAATCCCACAGGAACGACGCGAGAGGCGACGAGGTGACCGAGTACTCCGGTAGGGACGCGATACGGATCGACACGAGCGCCGTCGGGAGGTTCGGCGACGACGCCGCCGAACTTGCCGCCCGCCTGCACGAGGCCGCCGAACGGACACGGCACGGCGACCCCTCGTCGCTGAGCGCCGCACTGGGTCCGATCGGAGCACCGGTGCTCGCCGCGCTCACCGCGACCCACACAGCCCACGTGCGCGATCTCGACCGGCTCGGTGACCTGCTCGGCGGGATGGGAGATGCCGCCAGGGCATCCGCGTTTGCTTACGCGCGGACCAGCGACGACACCGCCGCACGACTCGGCTCCGTCGCGGAGTCACTGTGATCCCGGCCGACGCGCTCGTCGCGCCGCTGACCGGCCTGCTCGACGCGTTCGGCACCGCGCTGCCACCCGGCGTGGATCCGGGTGAGATGGTGCGCATCGGTGCGCAATGGGCCGAGGAGGTGCACGCGGCCGGGCGCGACGCCGTCGCCGAGCTCGCCTGGGCCTGGGGTGGCCCGGCTGCCTCGCAGGCGATCGCGAGTGCCGAGCAGGTGCTCACCGACGTGCTCACGGCGGCCGATCGTGGGGTGGCGCTGGCCGGGATCGCGCTCGAGGCGACCGTCACGGTCGTCACCGGTGCGGTCGAGATCGCTCGTCTCGTCGATTCGTTCGTCACATTCGCCGAGCAGGCCGCACCCGCGACGTCGCTTCCGCAGGGTCAGCTCGCACTCCTCGCAGTGGCGATCGACCACCTCGTCACCGGGCTGGACGTGCTGACACGGGTGACCGGAACCCTCGCGGAGCTGACCGATCGGGCGTCCGCACTCCTCCCACCCGAGCCCTCCACTCCCCCGATCGGCTCCGGCGACCACCACGACCCCGACCCGGCCGGTGACGACCCACGCACGCTGCACACCTTCGGTGGAGGGTTCTCCGCGGGCGTGGAGGTGCGGCTCCCGGACGGTAGCGTCAGCCGGGCGCCGAACGAGACCGCGGCGACAGCGGTGCGTCACGCCCTCGCCCAGCAGGGCACCCCGTACGTGTGGGGCGGCACGAGCCCCGGCTCCGGGCTCGACTGCAGCGGGCTGACGCAGTACGCCTACGCGCAGGCCGGCGTCGAACTGCCGCGGTTGGCCCAGGAACAGGACGTCGGCACGCGGGTCGATCCTGCGGCCGCCCTGCCCGGAGACCTCGTCGTGTGGGACGGGCACGTGGCGATGGTGGTGGGCAACGGCCTCATGGTCGAGGCAGGCGATCCCGTCTCCGTGTCGCCGATGCGCACCACCAACGGCGCAATGGCCTTCCACGGCGTCTACCGACCGACCGCCGGTTGATTCCGGAGAATTCCGCACCGGAGGGGAACCGGCCGGGCTCGCGCTGCGTCCAACCCGGTATGGACAGCACGACGACGGAACCGATCACGGCCACCGCCCACAACTCGGCCGGGACGATCTCGGTGCGGACGACGGACGGTGGACTGCCGGTGGACCTTCGCATCGACCCCGGTGAGTTGCGTTACGGAGCACGGCAACTGGCCGATCAGATCCTCGCCCTGAACCGGCAGGCCGCCCTCGAGGCTGCGGTGGTCCGCGGCGAACGCCTCGCCGCCGAAGGTGTCCCCCGCGAGATCCTCGACCGGATGCGGCTGCCGTCCCGCGCCGACCTGGCGGACGGACCGACCGATCGTCGTGGAGGTCTCGTCCGATGAGCGAACGGATGGTAGAGGCGATCGTCGACCGGGCCCACATCCGACTCGATGCGCTCGAACGCACGGTGGAGCAGCTCGGCGCGGTACGGGGTACCGCGAGCAGTCCCGACGGACGGGTGACCGCCCGCGTGGACGGTTCGGGAGCGCTCGAAGGACTCGAGCTGGCCGAGCCGATCGGCGGCACCGCCCCCCGGGAACTGGCCGCGGTGATCCTCGCGACCGTGCACGAGGCCGCACGGCAGGCCGCTGCCGCGCGCGTCTCCGCGATCGACGAGCTCCGCGCGGCCCTCGCCGCGAGCGACGACGGTCCGGTCACCGTCGGCGACCGTCCGGTGACGCGATGAAACCGATGGCGAGCCGCCCCCGGCTATATTCTCGGCGCGGACATGGCTAGGCTTCGCGCCATGGCTGGAGACATCGTCCCGATCGAGCTCGGTCTCACCGACGGCAACCTCGTGACGCTCTGGGCGCCGCGCTGGCGCGAAGGCGACGACGAGTGGGAGGCATTCCTCGGCCACGGCGACGATCTGTACGCCTTCCCGTCGGTCCCCGAGCTCGTCGCGTTCGTGCGTTCGGGTGCCGACAACGACCTCGTCGAGCACGAGGCGTGGCCGATCGTGTCCAAGCTCGCGGCCTCGGAGTTCGAACCCGACGAGCCGCACACCTACGACCTCGTCGGCGTCCCCGAGCTCGTGGCCGACGACCCGGATCCCGTCTCGGTGTCCGAACTGCAGGACACCTTCGACATCGTGAGCATCCTCGGCGACGTCTGCGATCTCGATGTCGTGACGAAGTTCTTCGAACGCGAGGAGATCGACCTCCTGCTGCAGCACGGTGTCTCGGCCTTCCGCACGCGTGAGGGCCTCGACCTGTGGAATCGCGTCGGGACCGCGGTCGCGCAGGACTGGGACGGCGTGATCGACGCGCTCGACGCCGTGATCTCCACTCCCGATGTCGACGCCGCAGTGGTCGCCGAGATCGAATCCGAGCTCGTCGCTGTCGACGAGAACGAGGTCGAGGCGGACGACACGGTCGAGGACGTCGATGCCGACGACGAGTACGAGTTCATCGACGGCGATGACGAGGACGACGGCTACGAGTTCTGGGCCCGGGTCGGCATCGATCCCATCCGGATCATCACGACCGACGGCACCTGGTACTCGCTGCGGTGCTACGTGAACGACGACGCCGTCTTCCTCGGCCACGACGGCACGATCGACGTCTTCCCCTCCGAGCGCGCGCTGGCCCGCCACCTCGCCGACAACCACGACCACGACCTCGCGACGCTCGAGCCGTACACGGAGATCCAGCTCGCCGCCGTCGACGGATCGCTCGACGTGACGGTCACCGACGACAACGTCTACGTGCTCACCGGAATCGCCGACGACATCGCCGGAGGTGTCGCGGCCGTCGACCCCGACCAGCTCGAACTCGCGGTCGAGTTGTTCGTCGACGCAGCGAACTTCGCGGACGACGACTCGACGGAGGCCGCGCTCGCCGCGTCCACGGAGCTCGGCTGGTTCGTCAACCACGTGATCGAACCCGATTCGGGACGCACGGCACCCAAGCCGCCGTTCGACACCGAGTCCCTTGCTTGGCGCGAACTCGAGCGCGAGTTCGAGGCGCGACTGCGCAAGCATTGACGCGACCCGCGTCGGGTCGGCTCCACTCCGGCGCGCGAAGTGGTCACAAGAGCGCGTTGTAGCGCGCTCCGATGACCATTTCCCGCTCCGCGCACCCATAGAGGTATCTGCGGGTCGCGGTCTCTACCCGACGAGGACGGCGTATCCAGGCTTGATGACGTCGTCGATCAGTTCCAGCCGCTGGTCGAACGGGAGGAAGGCCGACTTCATCGCGTTGATCGTGAACCGCTCGAGGTCGACCCAGCCGTAGTCGAAGGTCTCGACGAGCCGCACCATCTCCTGCGTCATCGTGGTGTCGCTCATCAACCGGTTGTCGGTGTTGACGGTGACACGGAAGCGCAGGCGGGCCAGCAGGTCGAAGGGATGCTCGGCGAGCGTGCGCACCGCGCCGGTCTGCACGTTCGACGACGGGCACAGTTCGAGCGGGATGCGCTTGTCGCGGATGTAGTTCGCGAGCCGGCCCAGAGTGGCGGTTCCGTCGTCGTGCACTTCGATGTCGTCGACGATGCGCACACCATGACCGAGCCTGTCGGTGCCGCAGAAGGCGACCGCTTCGTGGATGGACGGGAGACCGAACGCCTCACCGGCGTGGATCGTGAAGTGCGCGTTGGCCGCGCGGGTGTACTCGAAGGCGTCGAGATGACGGCTGGGCGGGTTGCCCGCCTCGGCGCCGGCGATGTCGAAACCCGCCACGCCGCGGTCCCGGAAGCGCACGGCGAGTTCGGCGATCTCCAACGAGCGTGCAGCGTGCCGCATCGCGGTGAGCAGACAGCGCACCCGGATGCGACGACCACCGGCGGCCACCTCGGATTCCCCGGCTCGGAAGCCTTCGAGGACGTGTTCGACGACCTCGTCCAGCGACAGCCCTTTCTCCAGGTGCTGCTCGGGTGCGAAGCGCACCTCGGCGTACACCACACCGTCGTCGGCGAGGTCGAGGACGCATTCGCGTGCGACGCGTTCGAGTCCTTCTGCCGTCTGCATCACGGCGACGGTGTGCTCGAACGTCTCGAGATAGCGCTCGAGCGACCCGCTGTCGGCGGATTCGCGGAACCACCGGGCGAGATCCTCTTCGCTGTCCGCGGGCAACGACCATCCGCACGCGTCCGCGAGTTCGAGGACCGTCCGGGGACGGAGGCCACCGTCCAGGTGGTCGTGGAGGACCACTTTGGGTGCGGTGCGAACGAGTTCGGGAGTCAGACGGCCGTTCATGATCGGGACGGTAGTCGGCGGCGGCCGGTTCCGCTCGGTCTCCGGCCGCCGGACCTCTACGCCCGGATCCGTTCGATCACGAGCGGCTGCCGAACGGGGGCCGTGTCGGAGATGCGGACACCGCCGCGGAGGGCGGCGAGCGCGTCGGGGATACGTCCCGGAGTGTCGGTGTGGAGCGTCGCGATCGGCTGTCCCGCGCGGACGCGATCGCCGAGGACCGCGTGCAGTTCGATACCGGCCCCGGGCTGGACGTCCTGACCCTGCCGTTCGCGGCCGGCTCCGAGTCGCCACGCGGCGATGCCGACCTCGTACGCGTCGAGTTCGGAGAGCACTCCGTCCGCGTCGGCGTGGAAGGTCTCGGTGTGGGTCGCGACCGGCAACGGCGCTGCGGGGTCGCCACCCTGGGCGGCGATCATCGCGTTCCACCGGTCCATCGCGGTGCCGTCCCGCAGCCGGTCGGCGGGATCGACGTCATCGACACCGGCGGCGGCGAGCATCTCGCGGGCCAGGGCCAGGGTCAGCTCGACGACGTCGTCGGGTCCGCCGCCGGCGAGCACCTCGACGGCCTCCCGGACCTCGAGCGCGTTGCCCGCCGTGCGCCCGAGCGGGCTGTCCATGCGGGTGAGCAGGGCCGTCGTGGGCAGCCCTTCGTCGGTGCCGAGTTCGACCATGGTGCGCGCCAGCTCGCGGGCCTCGCCGAGTTCTTTCATGAAGGCGCCGCTGCCGACCTTCACGTCGAGGACGAGGGCTCCGGTGCCCTCGGCGATCTTCTTGCTCATGATCGAGCTGGCGATGAGCGGGATCGACTCGACGGTTCCGGTGACGTCGCGCAGCGCGTAGAGCTTGCGATCGGCGGGGGCGAGATCGGCGCTCGCCGCGCACACGACCGCACCGACGGCCGGGTCGCTGAGGATCTCGGCGATCTCCGCGGTGGTCAGATCGGCCTTCCATCCGGGGATCGCCTCGAGCTTGTCCAGGGTGCCGCCGGTGTGACCGAGACCGCGGCCCGACAGTTGCGGGACCGCGACGCCGCAGGCCGCGACGAGCGGTGCGAGCGGCAGGGTGATCTTGTCCCCGACACCGCCTGTCGAGTGTTTGTCGACGGTACGCAGGCCGAGAGCGGAGAAATCGAGGCGACGACCGGAGTCGATCATTGCGGTGGTCCAGCGTGCCGTCTCGGCCCGGCTCATGCCGCGGAACCAGACCGCCATCGCCAGGGCCGCCATCTGGGCGTCGGAGACGATGCCGTGGGTGAACGCTTCGATGACCCAGTCGATCTCGGCGCCGGAGAGTTCGTGGCCGTCGCGCTTGCGGCGGATGACGGTGACGATGTCAGGCACGGCGGTCCTCGTTCTCCCGCACGGCCGCGAGATCGTCGGGGCCGAACGCGTCGGGGAGGAGATCGGAGAGGCGACGCGGGCCGCCCTGGGCGTCGACCTCGAGATCGGGGCCGCCGTGTTCGAGAAGCACCTGCCGGCATCGGCCGCACGGGGTCAGGACGTGGCCTCGGGAGTCGCAGACGGCAACGGCCCGGAGACGGCCTCCACCCTGGGCGAACAAGTTACCGACGAGTACACATTCGGCACACAGACCCAGTCCGTGTGAGACATTTTCCACATTGCACCCGAGGACCGTCCGACCGTCGACGGTGAGGCCGGCAGCCCCCACCGGGAACCCGGAGTAGGGAGCGTAGGCTCGACTCATCACCTCATGTGCTTTGGCGCGCAACATTTTCCAGTCGATGTCCGGCATGGTTCACCATCCTGTCACGGTGGCATGGACGACGGTAGGCGACCCCCACCGCGCCAGATCACAGTTGGAAAGGCAAACCTAACTTCGCATTTGGAGCCCTGTACGAACGGGGCAGGAGATTAGTTCCCGAGTTTGGGATGGGTCTAGAGTCGATCCAAGTCGGTTCAGGTTCACGTCGGGCCCGTACTGCGGAATCCCCCACAGGTAGGAGCAGCTCGACGCGTCCACCATTGACGTTGGAGGCACAGCACTCGATGAGCAGCACGACTGAAGCCGCCCCCGCAAAGGCGGGGCGCACACGGTCGCTTTACCGGGGAGACCCCGGCATGTGGTCCTGGGTATTGCACCGGATCACCGGCGTGGCGACATTCTTCTTCCTTTTCGTCCACGTCCTCGACACCGCACTCGTCCGGGTCAACCCCGAGACCTACGACGCGGTGATCGAAACGTACAAGAATCCGATCGTCGGCCTCATGGAGCTCGGCCTGGTCGCGATGGTCCTGTACCACGCACTCAACGGCCTGCGGGTCATGCTCGTGGACTTCTGGTCGAAGGGCCCGAAGTACCAGCGCGTGATGCTCTGGACGATCCTCGCGATCTGGTTCGTGGTGATGATCCCCGCGTCCGTTCGCATCCTCTACAACACGTTTGCGGGGCACTGACATGACCGAAGCGAAGACCCTCGGTAAGGAATACGACCGGCCCGCCGGTCTGGACAACCCGCGCTCGCCGCGTCGCGCCGCGAAGAACAACTTCGAGCTCTACGCCTGGTTGTTCATGCGCCTGTCCGGCCTGGCCCTGATCATCCTGGTCCTCGGTCACCTCTTCATCATGCTGATGCTCGATGACGGCGTGCACCGCATCAACTTCGCGTTCGTCGCAGGCCGCTGGTCCAGCCCGTTCTGGCAGATCTGGGACCTGTCGATGCTGTGGCTCGCGCAGCTCCACGGCGGTAACGGTCTGCGCACCGTCATCGCGGACTACGCACGTAAGGACTCCACCCGGTTCTGGCTCAACACGATCCTCGTCGTGTCGATGATCCTGATCATGGGCCTGGGCACCTACGTGATCTTCACCTTCGACCCGAACATCACGGCGAGCTAGGGGAGCCGAACCTTCATGCAGGAACATCGTTACGACGTAGTCATCGTCGGCGCCGGCGGCGCCGGCATGCGCGCGGCCATCGAAGCCGGCCCGCGTGCGCGCACCGCAGTGCTCACGAAGCTCTACCCCACCCGCAGCCACACCGGCGCCGCTCAGGGCGGCATGTGTGCCGCCCTCGCGAACGTCGAAGAGGACAACTGGGAGTGGCACACCTTCGACACCGTCAAGGGTGGCGACTACCTGGTCGACCAGGACGCTGCGGAGATCATGGCCAAGGAGGCCATCGACGCCGTTCTCGACCTCGAGAAGATGGGTCTTCCGTTCAACCGGACGCCCGAGGGCAAGATCGACCAGCGTCGCTTCGGTGGCCACACCCGCGACCACGGTAAGGCCCCGGTCCGTCGCGCGTGCTACGCCGCCGACCGCACCGGCCACATGATTCTGCAGACGCTGTACCAGAACTGCGTCAAGCACGACGTCGAGTTCTTCAACGAGTTCTACGCGCTCGACATCACCCTCACCGAGACCGAGAACGGTCCCGTCGCGACGGGTGTCATCGCGTACGAGCTCGCGACCGGCGAGATCCACGTCTTCCACGCCAAGGCCATCGTCTTCGCGACGGGCGGCTCGGGCCGTATGTACAAGACGACGTCGAACGCCCACACCCTCACCGGTGACGGCCTCGGCATCATCTTCCGCAAGGGCCTGCCGCTCGAGGACATGGAGTTCCACCAGTTCCATCCGACGGGCCTGGCCGGTCTCGGCATCCTCATCTCGGAGGCCGTGCGTGGTGAGGGCGGCATCCTCCGCAACGCCGACGGCGAGCGGTTCATGGAGCGCTATGCCCCCACCATCAAGGACCTCGCGCCCCGCGACATCGTCGCCCGTTCGATGGTGCTCGAGGTGCTCGAGGGTCGCGGCGCCGGACCGAACAAGGACTACGTCTACATCGACGTGACCCACCTCGGCGAGGACGTCCTCGAGGAGAAGCTCCCGGACATCACCGAGTTCTCCCGCACCTACCTCGGTGTCGACCCCGTCACCGAGCTCGTGCCGGTGTTCCCGACCTGCCACTACGTCATGGGCGGTATCCCGACCAACGTCGACGGCGAGGTCCTCCGCGACAACGAGAACGTCGTGCCCGGCCTGTACGCGGCCGGCGAGTGCGCGTGCGTGTCCGTCCACGGCGCCAACCGTCTCGGCACCAACTCGCTGCTCGACATCAACGTCTTCGGTCGTCGCGCCGGCATCGCCGCCGCGGAGTACGCCAACAGCACGAAGCACGTCGAGATGCCCGAGCAGCCGACGAAGTACGTCGACGACTGGCTCGATCTGATCCTGCACCAGGGCGGCAAGGAGCGGGTGGCCGACATCCGCACCGAGCTGCAGCAGACGATGGACAACAACGCGTCGGTGTTCCGCACCGAGGAAACGTTGACGCAGGCGCTCAACGACATCCACGAGCTGAAGAAGCGCTACAAGGAGATCACCGTCCACGACAAGGGCAAGCGCTACAACAGCGACCTGCTCGAGGCGCTGGAACTCGGCTTCCTCCTCGAGATGGCCGAGGTCACCGTCGTCGGTGCGCTGAACCGCAAGGAATCGCGTGGCGGACACGCCCGCGAGGACTACCCGAAGCGCGACGACGAGAACTTCCTCAAGCACACCATGGCGTACAAGGTGGGCGAGGAACTGATCTCCGACATTCGCCTGGACTACAAGCCGGTGGTCCAGACCCGGTACGAGCCCATGGAGCGTAAGTACTGATGACAACCATCGAGAAGACCGACACGGGCGCGTCGACACTGCCACCCGTGCCCGAGGGCGCGACGATGGTCACCCTCAAGATCGCCCGGTTCAACCCGGAGGACGACAAGGGTCAGCACTGGGATTCGTTCCAGGTGCCGGCACTGCCGTCCGACCGTCTGCTCAACCTGTTGGGCTACGTCAAGGGTTACCTCGACGGCACGCTCACCTTCCGTCGCAGCTGCGCCCACGGCGTGTGCGGCTCGGACGCGATGCGTGTCAACGGCGTCAACCGTCTCGCCTGCAAGATCCTCATGAAGGACATGCTGGACAAGAACGGCAAGGACGTCACGATCACGATCGAGCCGATCCGTGGCCTTCCGGTCGAGAAGGACCTCGTCGTCGACATGGAGCCCTTCTTCGACGCCTACCGCGCCGTGAAGCCGTTCCTCATCGCCTCCGGCAACGAGCCGACCCGCGAGCGCATCCAGTCGCAGGCCGACCGTGCCCGGTTCGACGACACCACCAAGTGCATCCTGTGCGCGTGCTGCACCACCTCGTGCCCGGTGTACTGGAGCGACGGCAGCTACTTCGGCCCCGCCGCGATCGTCAACGCGCACCGGTTCATCTTCGATTCGCGTGACGAGGGTGCCTCCGAGCGTCTGGACATCCTCAACGACAAGGAAGGCGTGTGGCGCTGCCGCACCACCTTCAACTGCACCGACGCGTGCCCCCGTGGCATCCAGGTGACGAAGGCGATCCAGGAGGTCAAGCGCGCGCTCATGTTCGCTCGCTGATCACCTCGCACGACAGCAGGTCCGTCCCTTCGGGGACGGACCTGCTGTCGTCTGTGCCCACTCCCCTGTGCTCTGTTTCCGGTGGCCGAGCTGATGGGGATCAGCGGCCGCGTGCGAACAGGAAACCCGCGACCCACCCGACCGCGAAGATGACGACGAGCACCAACCACAGCGGCGCCTGCAGCGAGATCCAGAAGAGGTCGATGCTCGTACTGTTGCGGTTCTGGAGGACGAACAGCGCAGCGAGCAGGACCAGGACGACTGCGAGCACTCTGCGCGGAGTCACCCGGAACGAGCGTCGGGGCGCGGCGGATCGCGTCTGTTTTGCCACGCCTCCATCGTCGTCCGTCCGCGGCACGATCGGCACCCCCGAACCGGGTTTTCACCCCGGGAGTTCGCTCATTTCCTCCGGAATCGCAGCCCGGCGAGGAGTCCACCGACCACGCCCGCACCGAGGAGCGCAGCACTGCGGCGCGCGTCGAGGCCCTCGTGCACCTCGAGGCGGGGCGTGATGACCGCCCCCGTAGGCGCGGGATGGTGGGCGAGTGCGAGGCTGGCCCGGGACGTCGCTGCGAATGCGGTGCAGAAGAGCACCAGCCGGGCCGTGAGGTTACCGAACACGAGGATGCCGAGGATCGGGCCGAAGGCGACGCCCGCCGGTCCGTTGAGGACACGTTCGAGGTAGATCGAGCCGGTCTGCTTGAGCAGCTCGAAACCGATCCCGGCGATCAGACCCGCGACGAGCGCACTACGGAACGGAACGGGTTCGCGGGGCAGGCGGGCGATCACCCAGGTGAATACCAGAGCGGTGGCGGCGGTGGCCGTCACCAGTGCCAGAATGCGCAGACCCACGCCGATGCCGACGAGATTCTCCATGTTGAGCAGCTCGACGATCCTGCGCGCGATCGGCCCACTGCTCAGCGCCGAGAGCCCCAGCGACACGGTCATCGCGAGGCCGAGACTGAGGAGTGCGCCGCCGTCGCGCAGCTTGACCACGAAGAAGTTGCCCTTGTCGCGCGGGTGCTCCCACATGGCGGTGAGGGCTTCGCGAAGATTCGTGATCCAGCCCAGACCGGCGTACGAGGCGGTGAGCAGACCGATGAGACCGACGGCGCCGCGGGATTCGATCGCCGAGTCGATCAGGCTCTGCACGGTGCCGCCGAGCTGACCGGGGATGTTCTCGGAGATGATCTGCCGGATCTGGTCGAGCAGTTCGGGTCGCCCGGCGAGCACGAAACCGGCCAGAGAGAACACGACCATGATGATCGGGACGATCGCCAGCACCGTGAAGTAGGTCAGGCCGGCCGCGTAGTAGTCGCCCTTGTTCTCCTGGTACCGCACCCCGGCCCGAAGGACGCGGTCGAGCACCGGATGGGCCGCGCGTTGACGTTCGAGAAATCCCGGCTTCTCGTCGGGTTCGCCGGCCATCCAGATGCTCCTTCGTCTAGGTCCGCGGCAGGAAACCCACCTTGTCATAGACCTGCGCCAAGGTGCGGGATGCGACCTCGCGAGCGCGGTCCGCGCCGCCCGCGAGAATGCGGTTCAGTTCGGCCGGGTCGGCCAGGTACTCGTCGACCTTGGTGCGGATCGGCGTGACGAACTCGGTGAGGACCTCTGCGGTGTCGGCCTTCAGATCGCCGTAGCCCTTGCCCTCGTAGCCGGCGACGAGTTCGTCGATGCTGCGACCCGACAGCGCCGACTGGATCGTGAGCAGGTTCGACACACCGGGCTTGTTCTCCCGGTCGAAACGGATCTCACGCTCGTTGTCGGTGACCGCGGAGCGGATCTTCTTCGCCGAGACCTTCGGATCGTCGAGCAGGTTGATCAGGCCCGCGTCGGTCGCCGCGGACTTGCTCATCTTCGACGTCGGATCCTGCAGGTCGTAGATCTTCGCGGTCTCCTTGACGATCGTCGGCTCGGGGACGACGAAGGTCTTGCCGAAGCGGGAGTTGAAGCGCTGCGCGAGATCTCGCGTGAGTTCGAGGTGCTGACGCTGATCCTCCCCCACCGGCACGTGGCTCGCGCGGTAGAGCAGGATGTCGGCGGCCATGAGGATCGGATAGGTGAACAGGCCGACTCCGGCGTGCTCGGTGCCCTGCTTGGCCGACTTGTCCTTGAACTGCGTCATCCGGCTGGCCTCACCGAAACCGGTGATGCAGCTCAGGATCCAGGCGAGCTCGGCGTGCTCGGGCACCTGGCTCTGCACGAATAGCACGGACTTCTCCGGATCGATACCGATCGCGAGCAGCTGCGCCACGGAGACGAGCACGCGCTTGCGCAGCAACTTCGGCTCATGCGGAACGGTGATCGCGTGCAGGTCCGGGATGAAGTAGAAGGCGTCGTTCTCGTCCTGCGCCGGAACCCACTGTGCCAGCGCCCCGAGGAAGTTCCCGAGGTGGAACGAATCCGAGGTGGGCTGGATGCCGGACAGCACACGGGGGCGGGCCTTCGGCTTCGTGGCGTTCTGTTCTGCAGTGCTCGACATGCCGTCGATGATTCCACGCAGGCCACGCCGCGCTGCCACCGAGGTGGGCACTTCTGCGGCGATCCGCAGAAGCGGTCAGCGATCGAAGGTCACCGTCACCGGTGCATGGTCGGACCAACGCTGGTCGTAGCTCGCTGCGCGTTCGACGCGGGCCTCGGTTGCGCGGGCCGCCAGGCCCGGGGTCACGAGGTGGTAGTCGATGCGCCAGCCTGCATCGGTGTCGAATGCCTTGCCGCGGTACGACCACCACGAATAGGGGCCAGCGACGTCGCCGTGGAGGTCGCGTACCACGTCGCGCCAGCCGGCCTCGAGGAGGTCGCCGACCCACGCGCGCTCCTCGGGCAGGAAGCCGGACTTCTTGACGTTGCCCTTCCAGTTCTTGATGTCCCGCTCGGTGGGGGCGATGTTCCAGTCGCCGCACACCACCATGTCGCGACCTGCGGCCGTCACCGCGGCGTACCGCTCGGCGAGGTAGGTCGCGAAGCTCTTCATGAAGTGTTCCTTCTCGTCCTGCTTCGGCGTCTGCGCTTCACCGGTCGGCAGATACAGGCTCCCCACCGTCACATCGCCGAAGTCGGCCTCGATGTAGCGGCCGGCCGACGCGAACTCGTCGACGTCGAATCCGACGCAGACCGCGTCCGCCGGTACGCGCGAGAGGATCGCCACCCCGGCGCGGCCCTTGGCCGAGGACTCCGCGCCGACGCAGTGCCATCCGGCCTCGAGTGCCGGGGCGATCGCGGCGTGGAACTGCTTCTCGGTGGCCCGCACCTCCTGCAGGCACACGATGTCGGCGGCCGACGAGGCGAGCCAGTCGACGAGACCCTTGGCTGCGGCTGCGCGCACGCCGTTGACGTTCACGGTGGTGATCACGAGAGGCACCGGGTCACCGTAGCCGACGCCGGCGACGCGACTGCCCCACTGTGGGAGAAGCCTCCCGTGAGGATGGTTCACCCCACGACCGGACGTTCCACAAGACGGATCAGGCAGACCATTTTCTCTCACCCAACGGAACACATCAACAATCTTCCAGGTCAAATACGTCAGCGATCCATTGCGCGGATTGCCTAAACCGTTCTACGGACCTAGAGTGACTCGCATGACACAGGCATCGACGGTCACCGGAGCCGACGGCGGCGTGCGAAGCGTCGCCCGCGCGTTCGATCTGCTCAGCGCATTCGACGCCGAGCATCCGATCCGGACGCTGCGCGAACTCGTCGAGATCACCGGGCTCCCCAAGTCGACGGTGGTGCGCCTCCTGGGCACCCTCACCACGCAGGGGATCGTCGCCACCCGCGGTGACTCGACGACCTACAGCGTCGGCCCCGCCTTCCTCCGCTGGATAGGTCTGGCCGACGCGATGTGGGAGATCGGTGCCGAGGCACGGCGATCGATGACGGAACTGCGCGATCGCTGCGGGGAGACCGTCAACGTCTACATCCGCCAAGGCCTGCACCGCCTCTCCGTCGCTCAGGTCGAGGGCACGACGACGGTCCGCAGCGTCGTCCAGGTGGGCGCGCAGTACCCGCTCGTCGTCGGCGCCGCCGGCCGGATCCTGCTCGGTGGCTGCCCGGACGACGTCCTCCAGGCTCTCGCCGAGCAGGAGGGCACGACGAGCACGGCGGACCTGAGGTCCGAGGCCGCCGGAGCGCGGGAGGCGGGTTACGCCATCACCCACGGCGATCGGGAGCTCGGCGCTTCCGCGGTCGCCGCGCCGATCCTGTCCGCCGACGGCCGTGTCATCGCAGCCCTGTCGATCAGTGGCCCCACGTCGCGCTTCACCGCCGACCGGGTCGCCGCCTATGTCGATGCCGTAACCGACACCGCCCGGCAGATCAGTGCTGCCGGGCTCGGAACCGTGGAGGCCTTCCTGTGACCACAAACCTTCTCGAGGGCGTGCGCGTCCTCGACATGACCAACGTTCTGGCCGGCCCCTTCGCGGGTTACCAACTGGCCCTGCTCGGCGCGGATGTCGTCAAGGTGGAGACCGCCGGCAGCGGCGACCTGGCCCGCCAGCTCGGCGCCGATCCCGACCTCAGCGCCGAATACATGGGGGTGTCCTTCCTCGCCCAGAACGCCGGCAAGCGCTCGGTCACGGTCAACCTCAAGACCGAGGGTGGCAAGAAGGTCTTCGAGCAGCTACTCGCGGACGCCGACGTGCTGCTCGAGAACTTCCGCCCGGGCGTGCTCGCCCGCCTCGGCTTCGACTGGGAACGCCTGCACGAACTCAATCCGCGCCTGATCTACTGCGCTGTCTCGGGATTCGGCGCCACCGGCCCGATGAGCAGCCGACCCGCCTACGACCAGGTGGTCCAGGGACTGTCCGGCATCATGAGCGTCACCGGCGACACCGAATCCGCGCCGCTGCGCGTCGGATATCCCGTCTGCGACAGCTTCGGCGGTATGGCCGCGGCCATGACGGTGTGCGCCGCCATCGTCCGCCAGCGACAGACCGGGCAGGGCGCGTATCTGGACACGTCGATGCTCGACGCGGCCATCACCTCGATGGGCTGGGTGGTCTCCAACCATCTGGTGACCGGCAAGGAGCCGGTACCGATGGGCAACGAGAACATGACCTCGGCGCCGTCGGGTGCGTTCCGGACTGCCGACGGTGTCCTCAACATCGCGGCGAACAAGCAGGAACAGTACGAGATCCTGTGCACGGTGCTCGGCCGCGAGGAGCTCGTCACCGACCCCCGTTTCGTCACCCGCGAGGACCGCAAGCGCAACCGCGAGATCCTGCGCGACGAACTGGAGATCTCGCTCAAGGAGAAGACGGCGGCCGAGTGGGACGAGATTCTGCTCGACACCGGCGTTCCTGCTGCGCCCGTCGCTCCGGTGTCGGAAGCGCTGCGCTCGGATCAGATCCGCCACCGCGGGTTGATCTCCGAACTGGATGTGGCGGCCGGATCCGGCACCGTCCAGGTCCTCGGTCTGCCCACGCACGTCGACGGTGAGTCGGTCCGTCCCGATACTGCACCGCCGACGCTCGGAGAGCACACCGACGAGATCCTCCGCGAGATCGGTTTCAGCGACGAGCAGATCACCCGCTTCCGGGAAGAAGGCGCGGTATGACGACCGATCCCTTCCGCTCTCTGACCGCTCTGCCGGTCGCGGACGAGGCCGGCACTCCCCTGCACTACTACAGCCTGGCCGAGGCCGAAGCGCACGGCGCCGGACCGATCTCCGACCTGCCGTGGTCGCTGAGGACGCTCGTCGAGGGCATCCTGCGTCACCAGGGTCATCCGCAGGCGCTGCCCGAGCACGTCCACGCCGTCACCCGCCGCGACGAGACGGCCGCGATCCCGTTCTTCCCGGGTCGCGTGCTGTTCCAGGACGCCTCGGGCATCCCGGTGCTGGCCGACATGATCACCCTGCTCGAACGTGCCCGGGCCGAGGGTCTGGACACGTCCGCACTGGAACCGGCGCTGCCCCTCGACCTGGTCGTGGATCACGCACTCGAGGTGGACGAATACGCGAATCCCGAAGCGGCACTTCACAACATCGATCTGGAGTACGAGCGTCACCGCGATCGGTACCGCTTCCTGCGCTGGGCGCAGGACCGGCTTCCCGGTCTCCGTGTCGTGCCGCCGGGGCTCGGCATCTGTCACCAGCTGAACCTCGAGGTCCTCGCACCGGTCGTGACCACGACCGAATCCGAGGGCCGTCACGTCGCAGCGTTGGACAGCCTGGTCGGCACCGACTCGCACACCACGATGATCAACGCTCTCGGCGTCACCGGCTGGGGCGTCGGCGGCATCGAGGCCACCGCCGCGGCCCTCGGGCAGGCCGTCATGATCCGCGTGCCCCGCGTCGTCGGCGTCGAGCTCACCGGACGTCTCGCCCCCGGGGTGTTCGCCTCCGATCTCGCCCTCACCCTCGCCGAGAAGCTGCGCGCACTGAACGTCGTCGGCGCCGTCGTCGAGTTCCACGGTCCGGGCCTGGAGGCATTGTCGGTGCCCGACCGCGCAACCGTCGCCAACATGGCACCCGAATACGGGGCGACGATGGCGTGGTTCCCCGCCGATCGCCGGACGATCGAGTACCTGGCCGCAACGGGCCGCTCCCCCGAGCGTGTCCGGCTCGCCGAGCAGTACCTGAGAGCCCAGGGTCTGTTCCGCACCCCGAGCAGCCCGGCACCCCGGTTCGAGACCGGTCTGTCGATCGACCTCGGGAGCATCACCACCACCCTCGCCGGACCGTCCCGGCCGCACGACGCCTTGTCGCCCGCCGAGGTTCCGGCCTCCCGCGGCGAGAGCGGACCGCTCGATGGCGACATTGCGATCGCCGCGATCACCAGCTGCACCAACACGTCCAATCCCCGATCGCTGGTCGCAGCGGGTCTGCTGGCGCGCAACGCCGTCGCGGCCGGTCTGCGTCCGCCGGCCTGGACGAAGACGTCGTTCACGCCCGGCTCGCGGGCGGCCGCCGATCTGTTGGCCTCGGCGGGTCTGCAGGACCACCTCGACCGGCTCGGCTTCCAGGTCGCGGGATTCGGATGCGGCACCTGCATGGGCAATTCCGGGCCGCTCAGCCCGGCCCTGTCCGGAGCCGACCGGGCGAAGGACACCGCGCTCGCGGCGGTGCTGTCGGGCAACCGCAACTTCACCGGACGCATCCACCCGGCCGTCGCACACGCCTACCTCGCCTCCCCCGCGATGGTCGTGGCCTACGCCCTCGCGGGCAACGTCCGCATCGATGTGACGAGCGAACCGATCGGGCGGGCCGAGAACGGCACCGACGTCACCCTCGCCGACCTGTGGCCCTCCGACGAGGAGATCGACGCGCTGCTGGCCGAGCACGAGGCCTCCGCACTCGGGCGCGACGCGCACCGGGAGTTGACCACCACGCGCTGGCAGGAACTCGAGTACCCGCGCGGCGAGCACTACCGCTGGGACGGGGAGGCCGGCAGCATCCGTCGCCCGCCCTTCACCGACCCGGAGCTGACGTCTCCCACCCTCACGGGGGATCTGACCGCGCGGCCTCTGCTGGTCCTCGGCGATGCGGTCACCACCGACCACATCTCGCCGGTCGCACGGGTCCTGCCGGACTCCGCAGCAGGGCGTTGGCTCCGCGAGCGCGGTGTGGGCGACCGGGCGCTGGGCACTTTCAGCTCCCGGCGGCTCAATCACGACGTCATGATCCGGGGTGGCTTCGCCAACACCCGCCTCGCAAATCTGCTCGTGCCCGAGAAGCAGGGTGGCTGGACGCGCACGGCACCCGGTGAGGAGCCGGTGCCCGTCCACGAGGCCGCCGAGTACCACCGCCGGCAGGGCACGCCGGTCGTGGTGGTCGCCGGTGAACTGTACGGCGCCGGATCGGCGCGGGACTGGGCCGCGAAGGTCACTCGGCTGCTCGGCATCCGCGCGGTCCTCGCCCGTAGCTTCGAACGCATCCATCGCACCAATCTGGTCGCGATGGGCGTCCTGCCGATCCAGTGGCAGGGACCCACCCCGGAGACCTTCGACGGCAGTGAGGATATCGACCTGATCGGACTGGCCGATCTCGGATCGACCACCGAGATCACCGTCCGGGTCCGCCGTGCGGGCGAGATCGCGTGGGAGGGCACGGCGCTCTGTCGGATCGACACTCCCCTCGAGTGGGAATGGCTGCGCGCCGGGGGTCTGTTCGGCCACCTGCTGACCGAGCAGACGGAGCGGCAGCGGGCAACGGAGCCCGAACCGGTGGGCGCACACCGGTAGACGAGTGGATCGACGGGGACGTCCTCCGAGGAGGACGTCCCCGTCGTCATGTCCGGTCCGCCGGAGCGACACGGGCGACGGTGCGCGCCCGCACGATCAGATGACGGAGCGGCGGGACGGACCCCTCCGCTCGACCGTTCCTCCGGCCACCGTCGAGCTCGGCGCGCCGCACCCGGTACCGCTCGCGCAACACCGCGGCGCGCAGGGCGGCGATGACACCCGGGAACCGACCCCGACGGCCGACCCCGACGGTGCCGAGGAGCAGGACGGCGGCCGGCAGCACTATCCAGGCGTACAGGACGGCGGCGGAGGCGATCGCCTCGGCGACGGCGTCCTCGTCGAGTGCCGCCCACACGATTCCCGCACCGACCACGACGTAGAGGGTGCCACCCAGGGCCGCGGCCAGGACCGCGCCGACGTATCGGCGGAGCAACCAGCAGCGGACCGTCCACAGCACGAGGACGACAGCCGTGAACATCGTGATCGCGGACGTGACCACCACGAAAGCGACGTCCGAGGAGTCCAGGAGGGGCCCGGAACCCGACTCGTCGTCGAACACCACGATCATGAGGAGCCCCGTCACCACCGTGACGACGGCCAGGACCGCGAGTTCGATGGCGAGCGCCGCGAAGGGGTGGCCGGCGACCCGCGGGTCGTCCGGTCGCAGCCTCGCCGCCGTGGCGAGCAGTTCGCGTCGGCGCAGCAGTGACGCCTCCCGGCGCAGACGACGGCGGGCACCGACGCCGCGCTGGGTCGCGAGGAACAGATCCTGGCTGAGCACCACGATCACGAAGACCGCCGGGAACAGCAGCAGCGCCGCCAGATCCACGGAGTGCGGGAGGCCGTCGAGCAGCGCAGCGACGAAGGTCATCGTCGCCCCGACGCCGAACACCGACCCGCACAATTCGAGGTGTTCGAGGCGCAGCGCCTCGGTCGATCGGGACGAACCCTCGGCGGTGATGGCGGGGCCGAGCGACCACGCGATGAGATTGAGCGCAATGACGAGGGCGGCGAGCACCCCGAGGACGGCGGCGGCCTCACCCATCGTGAGGGTGGTGAGCACGCCGCTGCGCACCGGCGTGGACCGGTCGTAGGCCAGTTCGTCGGTGCGGCGGGCGATCGCATGGATCAGGTTGGGGGCGAGGGCGACCGGCAGGTAGGCCAGCGCCGAGCCGAACATCAGCATCCACACCCGCGTCCAGAACCGTCGGCGGGCGTGCGCTCCGCCGCGGCCTTCGGAGTCGGTGGCAGTGGTGGTCACGGCCGTCCTCCTCCCGGGCCCTACGGTGATGCGACTGACAGTGGTACACGAAACGGTAGCCGGTGCCGGGAGTGCTCGGGAAACACGACACGGGACGCCCGATTCGGGCGTCCCGTGTACATGCTGTCGAGAACGGAGCGGAAGATCAGGCGCGAGCCTTCTGCAGGTTCTCGTCGAGTGCGGCGAGGAACTCCTCGGTGGTCAGCCAGCCCTGCTCGGGGCCGACGAGCAGTGCGAGGTCCTTGGTCATCTGACCGGCTTCGACGGTCTTGATGACGACGTCCTCGAGCTGCTGCGCGAACTCGATGACCTCGGGGGTGTTGTCCAGCTTGCCGCGGTGCTCGAGTCCGCGGGTCCAGGCGAAGATCGACGCGATCGGGTTGGTCGACGTCGGCTTGCCCTGCTGGTGCTGACGGTAGTGCCGGGTGACGGTGCCGTGTGCGGCCTCCGCTTCGACGGTCTTGCCGTCCGGGGT
Organism: Rhodococcus shunpengi; assembly: GCF_048381395.1. Lineage (NCBI taxonomy): Bacteria > Bacillati > Actinomycetota > Actinomycetes > Mycobacteriales > Nocardiaceae > Rhodococcus > Rhodococcus shunpengi. The sequence goes on along the minus strand of NZ_JBLWIU010000024.1, from coordinate 130,896 downwards.
CATCAGGACGGAGGTCATCAGACCCAGCGAGCCGTAGCCCTGCGCGACGGTGTCGGACTGGACGTCGCCGTCGTAGTTCTTGCAGGCCCAGACGTAGCCGCCCTCCCACTTGAGGGACGATGCGACCATGTCGTCGATGAGGCGGTGCTCGTAGGTGAGACCGGCGGCCTCGAACTCGGTCTTGAACTCCTCGTCGAAGATCCGCTGGAACTCGTCCTTGAACATGCCGTCGTAGGCCTTCAGGATCGTGTTCTTGGTCGACAGGTAGACCGGGTAGTTGCGCTGCAGGCCGTAGGAGAAGGATGCACGCGCGAAGTCCTGGATGGACTTCTTGTAGTTGTACATACCCATCACGACGCCGCCGTCCTCGGGGATCCGGCAGACCTCGTGCTGGATCGGCTCGCTGCCGTCCTCGGGCGTGAAGGTGATGGTGACGGTGCCCGGGCGGTCGACCTTGAAGTCGGTGGCGCGGTACTGATCGCCGAACGCGTGACGGCCGACGACGACGGGCTTGGTCCAGCCCGGCACCAGACGCGGTACGTTCGAGATGATGATGGGCGCGCGGAAGATGGTGCCGCCGAGGATGTTACGGATGGTGCCGTTGGGCGACCGCCACATCTTCTTCAGACCGAATTCCTCGACACGCGCTTCGTCGGGGGTGATGGTGGCGCACTTGACGCCGACGTTGTGCTTCTTGATGGCGTTCGCCGCGTCGACCGTCACCTGGTCGTCGGTGGCGTCGCGGTGTTCCACGCCGAGGTCGTAGTACTCGAGATCCACGTCCAGGTACGGGTGGATCAGCTTGTCCTTGATGAACTGCCAGATGATGCGGGTCATCTCGTCGCCGTCGAGTTCGACGACCTTACCTTCAACCTTGATCTTGGACATATGCGCTTCGTGTCCTCCTAGGACGTTTCTGTAGGTCCCCAATCGACCGCACTTTGTGGGTGCGATCGCCGTCGGCTCGCGAGCAGCGAGCATGGCCGTGTCCACGTCCTGGACCGCGGCCAAACATGACAAGCGTACTGCTATTGCCGATGACCGCAAAGCGCCTCGTCCCACCCCCACGCCCTACCGACCGGTAACTTTCCTGCTGGTCAGGGATGTTCAGAGGGTGCATAGGACCCTGCGACGGAGAGTCGCTAGACTGCCGGGAAAGTCATGAGTGCCAGCGTCAAGCCCCGGCTTGCTGGCCGGCAACCCTCCGACCGGGGTGGGGTGCTCCGGGTGATGACACGGTCGGTGGAACCCCACCGACAAGCCTGTTGTCGGGAGGACTGAGATGATGATGTGCTGTCGCACGCAAGCCACGATCACACCTCCCATCACCGCCGGAAGGACACGATGACCGACATCCGCAGCCGGCGCTGCCAGCCCACCGCGAGCCTCGAGGCGGTCATCTCTTGACGGCGGGCACCGAGCGGCGTCGCGTCGAACTGCCCCCGTCGGACGGACGCCTCGACACCATCGACATCGGCGATCTCGCGCTCGAGAGCGGCGAGACGCTGCCGAACGTCACGATCGCCGTGCAGAGGTGGGGCGAACTGTCCCCCGCCCGCGACAACGTGGTGCTCGTCGAACACGCCCTCACCGGCGACTCGCACGTCACCGGCCCCGCCGGACCGGACCATCCGTCCCCCGGTTGGTGGTCGGGCATGGTCGGCCCGGGCGCTCCGATCGACACCGATCGCTGGTGCGTGGTCTCGACGAACATCCTCGGCGGGTGCCGCGGCTCCACCGGCCCCGGCAGCACCGCACCCGACGGCAAGGCCTGGGGATCCCGCTTTCCGCTGATCACCGTGCGCGACCAGGTGGCGGCCGAGGTTGCGCTGCTCGACAGGCTCGGCATCGACGTCCTCGCCGCCGTGACCGGCGGGTCGATGGGCGGCATGCGCACCCTCGAGTGGATCATCGCGTACCCGGAGCGGGTGCGGGCGTCGCTCGTCCTCGCCACCGGTGCCCGCGCGACCGCCGACCAGATCGGCACCCAGAGCGCGCAGATGGCTGCCATCACGGCCGACCCCGACTGGCAGGGCGGCGACTACTACGGCACGGGGCGGCGTCCCGAAGCCGGGCTCGCCATCGCCCGGACCATCGCGCACCTCACCTACCGGACCGAACTCGAACTCGACACGCGCTTCGGGAATCTCCCCCAGGACGACGAGGACCCGTGGCGCGGCGGCCGGTACGCCGTGCAGAGCTATCTCGAGCACCAGGCGCGCAAGCTCGTCGCGCGCTTCGATCCCGGTACCTATGTGGTGTTGTCCGACGTGATGAACCGGCACGACGTCGGGCGCGGACGCGGCGGCGTCGAGGCCGCACTCGCGTCCACCCCGGTCCCGACGATCGTCGCCGGCGTCGACTCCGACCGGCTGTATCCGCTGCGCCTGCAGCAGGAGATCGCGGATCTGCTCCCGGGATCGGGCGACCTGCGTGTGCTCGTCTCCCGCGACGGGCACGACGGATTCCTCACCGAGGCCGACGAGGTCGCGAAGCTCCTCGTCGAACTGATGAAGCTCGCCGAGGGCTAGTCGGTTCCCAGCGGGTCGATCGACGCGGCGAGCGCCACGACGATTCCGCCGACGACCATCATCGAGACGACATCGAACGTCTTGCCGCGTACCGCGAGGACACCGACCTTGTCCTCGTCGAGAGCCCAGCGGAACAGGCCGGCGAGGATGGTGGCGCCGCCGAAGACGAACGCTCCGCGTCGCCACCGGTCGGCGATCACCAGGATCACCGCTGCCGCGATCACCAGGGTGACCGCGAGCAGCGGCAGGTTCAGACGCGTGAATCGCAGAGCCTGAGCCATCTCGTCTCCCGGGGTCGTCGACCCGCTTATCGGGACGCGAGCTGCTCGGCCCGCTCCACGACGTTGGTCAGGAGGAAGGCGCGGGTCAGCGGTCCGACGCCACCGGGGTTCGGGGACACGAAGCCCGCGACCTCGCGCACGTCGGCGGCGACGTCGCCGCGCAGTCCGTCCTCAGTGCGGGAGACACCCACGTCCAGCACCGCGGCGCCGGGCTTGACCATGTCCGCCGTCACCAGGCCGGGAACACCTGCGGCTGCGACGATGATGTCGGCGCGACGCACCTCTGCAGCGAGATCACGGGTGCCGGTGTGGCAGAGGGTGACCGTCGCGTTCTCCGAACGACGGGTCAGCAGCAGACCGATCGGGCGACCGACGGTGACGCCACGACCGACCACCACCACGTGCGCGCCGGCGATCTCCACGTCGTAGCGGCGCAGCAGGTGGATGATGCCGCGCGGCGTGCAGGGCAGCGGAGCCTCCTTGCCGAGCACGAGCCGGCCGAGGTTGACCGGGTGCAGTCCGTCGGCGTCCTTGCCCGGATCCATGCGCTCGAGCGCCGCGTTCTCGTCGAGATGCTTCGGCAGCGGGAGCTGCACGATGTAGCCGGTGCAGGCGGGATCGGCGTTGAGCTCGTCTATCGCCTCGAACAGCTGCTCCTGGGTGATGTCGGCGGGCAGATCCTTGCGGATCGACGTGATGCCGACCTTCGCGCAGTCGTTGTGCTTGCCGCGCACATAGGCCGCGGATCCCGGATCGTCGCCGACGAGGATCGTGCCGAGGCCGGGCGTGACGCCCTTGGCCTTCAGCGCATCCACGCGGACCTTCAGGTCCTCGAAGATTTCGTCGCGGGTTGCTTTGCCGTCCAGGATCGTCGCAGTCACGTCGTTCATTCTTCCAGGCGCCCGTCCGGCGTCGAATCGCGGCCGGTACCGGAAACCGTCCGGGCGCCCGGAGGCAGGCAGTCCCGGGACAGTTCCGCAAAGGCCTCGGCGAGATACCGCTCGTACTGCCCGGGGTCGGGCATGCAGGAGTCCGATACCAGAAAAGACAAGGTGAGAACCTCGCCGAGCGACGTCACGGAGTGGACGAGACCGTAGTTCCGGTTGAGCATCGGAGTACCGATCGCCTCGACGGCGGGACTGTCACCGAAGCGGAGACTCTCGACCGGCCCGCGGGGCACGTTCGTCACGGTGGTGTTGGCCAGCGGCACCACGTCTCCCGTGGGCCCCACCCGCCTGCGGTGCGCTCGTCGGATCGTCATCGCCAGGTCGAACGCGGGCGATGCATCCACCGCTGCAACGGAGGCAGCCGACTCCGGACGCCGGATGCGCTGTTTCTCGAGAGCGGCCGACTCGTGGACTCGGCGGAGTCGCTCGCGCGGATCCGTCCGGTCGAGGTGCAGGTCGACATACATGAGCGTGACCTTGTTCTCCGACTCCGTTCCCGCCCCGTCTCGGAGCGATCCCGGAACGATCGCCGCCGGCGAGTCGGCGGGAATCTCCTCGTAGGACGCGAGGTAGGCGCGAAGTCCGCCCGAGACGACCGTCAGGAGCAGGTCGTTCACCGAGGTGTCCGTGGCGCGCGCGACGGCACGCACCTCCGGCAGCGGCATACGGACGATGCCGAGCTGCCAGGGACCGCCGGCGTCGGTGTCGAAGCGGGTGCGGGGACGTTGCGGCCGGGGCGTGGTGATCTCCCCCGAGGCGGTGAGACCACCCAGCGCTCGTCGAGCGCGACGTGCTGCGACCAGGGCCGGGAGCATCCTCGCGTACCGGAAGGGCAAGGCTGCCGCCGCGCGGACCGTTCCGGGTACGGCGACAACTCGTCCTCCCGCCGAAGGGGTGGCAGACGGATCGTCGAGCAGCGCACGAGCGATCTCGACGGCTCCGAGCCCGTCGGTCACCGAGTGGTGCAGGAGCAGCGCGACGATCGTGGCGCCCTCGGGGAGGTCCTCGACGCCGCGAATATCGGTCAGGACGTGCACTTCCCACGGCGGTGCGGACAGATCGAGACGGCGTTCCTTCGTCGACGCGAGCATCCGATGCAATTCGCTGCGCGAGGTCGGTCCGATCGTCTCGTACCGGACGTGGTCGTCCGGGTCGACGTCCGTCTCCACCCAGTAGGGGAAGTCGAGGTCCGCCGGCACGCGGTGCAGACGTCGGGTGAGCGCCGGTGTGCGATGCAGACGTTCCCCGATCCAGGTGACGGCGTCTTCACGGGTACGGATCGGAGCCTCGCCTGCCCGGGCGTCGAACACGTAGAAACTCACCATGGTCGGCGGCGGGGCTTCGGGGTCGGTGTCCCCCACGAAGACGTGGAGCGCATCCCGCGCGGCCAGTCGGATTCCGCGTCGGCGTGTCATCGCGATGGTTCTCTCCCGGGTCGCCCGCTGCTCGTGCCTCTCGATTGAACCAGTTACCGCTCAGGGCCACATCCGATCGGAGATCCGCGTGACAAACGGCGCCGGCATCCGCGCTTGCGCTGCTGGAGGATTCGATGTTCCGACCCCGGCCGCACTGAACTTCTCCGCTCACATGACGGAATAGCCATCCGGCAGCGACGTCCGTCCGGTCAATGCCCGCAGCACGGTCGTACCGTCGCCGAATGCCAGCGCGATCCTTGTGGCGAGCAGGGTTGCCTCTTCGAGGACGTCGGCCGGAGGCTCGTAAGGGATACCTGCGGCAGCTGCGATGTCGAGACCGTGAACGGCGAGTTCGAAGGTGCGCGTCGGCAGATAGGAGTGCAACCGGATCCCCTTGTCCCCGATCACGCGGAGCAGACGGTCCTCGCCGGCACCGAGCCGGTCGATCACCGCGGTCGAGAGGGCATCGATCGTCGCCACCGGGTCGTCACCGAGGTCGGCACCGGCACGCCGTCCACGTTCGACGATGTCGTCCGCGCCGAGGACCGAGGTCAGTTCCTTGACGTGGACGTAGTACTGCTCCGCGCTCGCGAGGTCCTCGGTGTCGGCGGGACCGTCCAGATAGGTCGTGACGGTCGTCAACGAGCGCGAGGTGTGGCCGATCAGCGCTCGGAGGTTCCATTCACCCAGGCCCGGACCGTCCCAGCGATCCTCCGGCACGGTACGGACCAGCTCCGAGAAGCTGCGTACCGCCGAGACGTACGTCGCTACCGGTGATCCCATGACATCTCCCGCAGTCGACCGAATATCGAACCCGACACGAGAATGAAAACACGCGTCCCCCGGCTACGCCGACGGTGTGAGCACGCGGGTCAGCGCGAATCGCTCGCGCAACGTGAATCCCAGGTTCTCATAGAGCCGCATGGCGGTCGTGTCAGAGACCGAGCCCGGTGCCGTGGACGCCGTACTCGTCGATGACGGCGAGTTCGTCCTCGGTGAGCGGCGGGAAGCTCAGCGCCTCGAGGTTGTGGTCGAGCTGCCAGGTAGAGCTCGCGCCGACGAGCGCCGAGGTCACCGCCGGCTGCCGGAGCACCCACTGCAGCGCCAGCTGGGCCAGCGACTGCCCACGCGACCGGGCGAGCTTGTCGAGTTCTGTGACGCGCTGCCGGTAGGTCTCGTCGATCACGTCCGGGGAGAGGAACGCGCTGTCCACCGCTCGCGCACCGTCCGGAATGGTCTCGAGATACTTGTCGGTCAGAAGTCCCTGTGCGAGCGGCGAATACACGACGAGGCCGAAACCGTCCTGCTCGGCCGCGTCGAGCAGACCGTTCTGCTCGATGCTGCGGTCGAAGATCGAGTAGCGCGGCTGGTGAACGAGTAGTGGGACGCCGGCTTCCCGCAGAAGTGTCGCGGCCTCGTGCGCACGATCCGGTTGGTAGTTCGAGATGCCGACGTAGAGCGCCTTCCCCTGCTCGACGGCGGAGACGAGTGCCCCGACGGTCTCCTCGAGCGGCGTCGACAGGTCCGGGCTGTGGCTGTAGAAGATGTCGACGTAGTCGGTGCCGAGATCACGCAGGCTGTGCTCGAGCGAGCCCAGCAGCGACTTGCGCGACCCGCCCTTCTGGTAGGGACCGGGACCGATCGGATTGCCGGCCTTCGTCGACAGGATGATCTCGTCCCGGTAGGGCGCGAGGTCCTTGCCGAGGATCCGGCCGAAGTTCTTCTGCGCGGCACGGTGCGGCGGACCGTACCGGTCGGCGTTGTCGAAGTGGGTGATGCCGAGGTCGAAGGCGTGGAGGATGATCTCCCGCTGCGTCTCGAAGGGGTAGTCGGTGCCGAACTTCTGCCACAGCCCGAACGAGAAGGCCGGCAGGTCGAGCCCGGACCGCCCCGAGCGACGGTAGGGAATCGTCTCGTAACGATTCTCGGCTGCGGTGTACGGGGTTTCGACGGTGCCGTGCGACATCGGGCGGAGTTCGCCTTTCGGTTCCAGCGGAATTCGGGTCCACGCCACTCGATCACGGGCACTTCCGGACTGTCACCGGTTCCGCTCAGGCTGCGCACAATGATCCGCCGAGCGCCGGTGCACTGACGTCGACGGGTGGTTCTAATTCGGTGACTGCCAACGGTCCCGGCCATCCGAGCCGGGAGCGCACACCATCGGAGTCCCCTTGGTCGTGACTCCAGTGGCACCTGGGGTGGAACAGAACGAACCGCCGTGCACAGTGCCACCCGATTGCTGAGCAGGAGACGGAGGCGGCGTGTACGCAGGAGCGGGCGGGGGCGTGTACTGCGTCACCGGCGGCGGGGTGTACTCGGGCGTCGGGGGCGGCGTGTACTCCGTCGTCGCCGGCGGGGTGTACGCGGGAGCGGGCGGCGGGGTGTACTCCGTCGTCGTTTCCACGACGGTCGTTCCGACCTGGGGAACCAACGGCACCACGGCAGGCGAGTCGGAGGTCGTGGTGGGCGCCGATGTCGTCGTCCGGGGCGACGTTGTGGTGGGCTTCGCCGTCGTCGTGGTCGGAGCCGCCGAACTGCTCGTCGTGGACACCACCGAGGTGGTTTCCGTCTTCGGTTCCTCCTCACCGACAGCGGCGCCGAGCGCGACGAGTCCGACGAGGCCGGCGCCGAGCACCCACGGCCACTTGCGCCGCTTCTGCCCGCCTCCGGCAGGAGGATTGCCACCCTGGCCGACAGCCCCGAACACCTGTGTGGGGTCGCCGCTGCCCTTGGGCCTGGTCTGGTTCGTCCACTGCTGACCGTCCCAGTAGCGATCGATGGACGGGTCATAGGGGTCGGGATGCCAACCGGCAGGAGGATTCATGCTCGATCCGTTCTGAGGAATGCGTTCCGCAGAACGTCGCCGGTACCGATCGGTTTGTTACACCGACAATTCGGAACCTCACCGAGGCAGGTGGAAGGGGCGTGCGAGCCGGGACACACAGTGCCGACTTGTTAACCTGCATCGTGTTCAGAGTGATGTTCCACGAGCCGCGCATTCCCCCCAACACCGGCAATGCCATACGCATGGTCGCCGCGACCGGCGCGGAACTGCACCTGGTGGAACCACTCGGTTTCGACCTGTCCGAGCCGAAGCTGCGCCGCGCGGGCCTCGACTACCACGACCTCGCGTCGGTCACCGTGCACAGCAGTCTCGACGCCGCATGGGCGGCGCTGGCCCCCGAGCGGGTGTTCGCGTTCACCGCGCACGGCACGTCGAGCTACGCGGAGATCGAGTACCGGGCCGGCGACGTGCTGTTGTTCGGACCCGAACCGACCGGGCTGTCGCCCGAGGTGCTCGCCGACCCGCACATCACCGAGCAGATCCGTATCCCCATGCTGCCCGGGCGGCGTTCGCTGAATCTGTCGAACGCCGCAGCCGTCGCCTGTTACGAGGCGTGGCGACAGCACGGTTTCCCCGGAGGGTTTTAGGCGCCGCTCTCCACCGGACGACCCGAGCGGGCCCATCCGTCGGTGCCGCCCGCGACGGACACGGCGTCGACACCGCGACCGGCGAGATACTGCGCGGCCTGCAGGCTGCGGCCACCCACGGCGCAGACGACGTAGACGGTGCCCTCGGTGGGGATCTCGTCGATCCGCGCGACGAACTCGCTGAGCGGGATGTTCGTGACGCCGGGTACGCGCACCTGGGCGTATTCGTCGCGTTCACGCACGTCGATGACGGTCGCCCCGTCGGTGAGCGCGGATTCGAGTGCGGCCAGGTCGACCTCACGCATCGCTGTCGGTCCTCTCGGTATCGGGCGTCCCGGTGGTTCCGGACGAACGTCCCCGTCGGGTGATGAGCCGGATGACCAGGTAGAGGACACCTGCACACACGAACAGGAACGCCACCCACGGTAGCGCGGCGCCGATACCGACCACCGCTGCCCCCAGCGCGGCCCACAGACTGTTCCATCCCGCGACCAGCCCGTCCCAGAAACTGTCCTGCTCGGAGGGAAGACGATCGGTGGTGATGTCGACGGTGAGCGTGGACAGTTCGATCCGGTCGCCCAGCTGACGTCGCTGCGCCTCGAGACTGTCGAGTTCGGCTTGTCGTTCGGCCAGCGCGGTCTCTGCAGCGATCAGCGCTTCGACGTCCGCCGACGACTCGAGCAGCGCGCGCAGGCGGTCCACCGAGGCCCGCAACGCACCCACTCGGGCTTCGAGGTCGGTGTACTGCATCGTCACGTCGTCGCGAGTGGTGCTCAGGCTGGTGACTCGGCCGAGCGTGCGGATCTCGTCGACGACCTCGTCGAGTCGGTCGGCGGGCACCCGCACCGTGAGCACGCTGCTCGCCTCGGGTTGCTCGGTGAGCGAGTCGACGCGCCCACCGGCCTCCTCGACGACCGTCACGACCCGGCGGCCCGTCGCCACGGGATCGCCGGCATCCATCTCGAGGTAGCCGGTGACGACCTCCTTGCGGTCGGACTCCTCGACGGGTTGCGACTCGCGGAGACCGCCGTCGACGATCGCGGGTGCCGAGATCGCAGGCGCGGAGGCCGAGGAGCCCTCGCCTCCCCCACCCTCGTCGCAGCCGGTGACGACCAGCGCGAACAGAGCCAACGACACCAGCGACAGGCGTTTCACACTCGGCGATGCTAGCGAAAGTCGCGTGATCTGCTCGGCATTCGCAGATCCATGGCTTCGAGATGGTCGGCGAGGAGCGTGACCACCCCCTCGGCATTCTGGAGTCGGCCGCGAACGAGCAGGGCGGGAGCCGTGTGGGCCACGGTCCGGTAACGCGCCCACAGACCGACCGAGCACACCACGTTCACCATTCCGGTCTCGTCCTCGAGGTTGAGGAAGGTGACACCGGCGGCGGTCGCCGGTCGCTGCCGGTGGGTCACGGCCCCGCCGACGAGGATGCGTGTCCCGTCGGGGACCTGCAGCAGGTCCGCGGCCGGGATCACCCCGAGTTCGTCGAGCCTCTCGCGCAGGAACTGCGTCGGATAGCTGTCGGGCGAGATTCCCGTGGCCCAGACGTCGGCGGCGGCGAGTTCGAGAGCGCTCATGCCCGGCAGGGCCGGAGCCGGCACCGTCCCGATCCCAGGAAGCCGGCCGGGGCGTTGTGCCGCCGCCGGAGCCGCACCCCAGAGGGCTTCGCGGCGGGTGACACCGAACGAGGAGAACGCTCCCGCGGTGGCCAGTGCCTCGACCTGCGCGGTGGTGAGACCGACGCGGGCGGCGAGGTCGGCGGGCGAGGTGTACGGGCCGTGGGCACTGCGTTCGGTCACGATGCGTTCGGCGAGGTCGTCGCCGATGTGCCGCACCGTCGCCAGGCCGAGCCGGACCTCTCGCCCTTCGTTCTCGAGGGTGGCGTGCGCGAGGCTCGCCCCGATGTCGGGGCCGTGGACGACCACACCGTGACGGCGGGCATCGGCGACCAGCGATTGCGGCGAGTAGAAACCCATCGGCTGAGCACGCAGCAGACCCGCGCAGAACGCTGCGGGATGGTGCAGTTTGAACCACGCCGAATAGAACACCAGCGAGGCGAAGCTCTGCGAATGACTTTCGGGGAAACCGAAATTCGCGAAGGCGTAGAGCTTCTCGTAGATGCGGTCGGCGACGTCCCCCGTGATGCCGTGCAGGTCCCGCATGCCCTGATAGAGGCGTCCCCGCAGACGCTCCATCTTCTCCGTCGACCGTTTCGATCCCATGGCGCGACGCAACCGGTCGGCCTCCGCCGCGGTGAATCCCGCGGCGTCGACGGCCATCTGCATGAGCTGTTCCTGGAAGAGCGGAACACCGAGGGTGCGTTCGAGGGCCTTCTCGAGGCACGGATGGTCGTAGGTGACGGGTTCGAGACCGTTGCGCCGCCGGATGTAGGGGTGCACCGAACCGCCCTGGATCGGGCCGGGCCGGATGATGGCCACCTCGATGACCAGATCGTAGAAGCAGCGCGGCTTCAACCGCGGCAGAGTGGCCATCTGCGCCCGCGACTCCACCTGGAAGACACCCACCGAGTCGGCGCGGCACAACATCTCGTAGACCCCCGGCTCGGAGAGGTCGAGGTGCGCGAGATCGACTCGGATGCCTTCGTGTTCGTCGACGAGGTCGATCATGTAGTGCAACGCGGAGAGCATGCCGAGGCCGAGCAGATCGAACTTCACGAGACCCGCTGCAGCACAGTCGTCCTTGTCCCACTGCAGAACGGTGCGTCCTTCCATTCGCGCCCATTCGACGGGGCACACGTCGGCGACGGGCCGGTCGCAGATCACCATGCCGCCCGAGTGGATGCCGAGATGCCGTGGGAGACCTTCGATCTGTTCGGCGAGATCGAGAACCGTCTCCGGGATCCGTTCGTCGGTCTCTACCCGCACCCCACCCCACCGGCCGATCAGCTTGCTCCACGCGTCCTGCTGTCCCTGCGAGTATCCGAGAGCACGGGCCATGTCGCGGACGGCGGAACGACCGCGGTAGGTGATGACGTTCGCGACCTGCGCCGCATTGATGCGGCCGTACTTGCGGTAGACGTACTGGATCGCCTCCTCGCGCCGGTCGGATTCGATGTCGAGGTCGATGTCGGGTGGGCCGTCGCGTTCGGGCGACAGGAAGCGTTCGAACAGCAGCTTGTTGCCGACGGGGTCGACGTTGGTGATGCCGATCGCGTAGCAGACCGCCGAGTTGGCGGCCGATCCTCGTCCCTGGCAGAGGATGTCGCTCCGCTTGCAGAAGTCGACGATGTCGTGGACGACGAGGAAGTATCCCGGGAATCCCAGCCGGCCGACGACGTCGAGTTCGTGTTCGATCTGCCGATAGGCGTCGGGGCGGCGCTCGACCGGACCGTAGCGGCGACGCGCCCCGTCGTAGGTGAGTTCGCGCAGCCAGGTGAACTCGGTGTGCCCGTCGGGAACATCGAAGGGCGGCAGTTTCGGGGCGACGAGACGCAGATCGAAGGCGCATTCACGACCGAGTTCGGCGGCATGGTGCACGACACCCGGAAAGGCCTCGAACAGCCGCGTCATCTCCTCCCCCGACCGCAGGTGCCCGCCTCCGGTCGGGGGGATCCGGCCGACGGCGTCGTCGAGGCTCTGCCGGTCGGAGATCGCCGCCACGGCCATCGCCAGACGTCGCCGATGGGGATGCGCGAAGTGCGCCGCCGTGCTCGCGATGCACGGAATGCCATGTCGCGCGGCAAGTTCGAAGAGGGCTGCGTTGCGTTCGTGGTCGTCGGGATATCCGTGACGGGTGAGTTCGACGGTCACGCGGTCGGCACCGAACCGGTCGACGAGATCGAGCAATGCTGCTTCGGCGGCGGGGATCCCGCCCGTGGTGAGCGCCTGTCGCAGGTGCCCCCGACGACAACCGGTGAGGATCTGCCAGTGCCCACCGGCGGCGTCGGTGAGCGCGTCGTAGTCGTACCTCGGGTTGTTCTTCTCCCCTCCTGCGAGGTGGGCGTCGGCGATCTGCCGCGACAGGCGTCGATAGCCCTCCTGACCGCGGGCGAGGACGAGCAGGTGCGCATCGTCGAGGCCCAGCTCGGCTCCGAAGACGGTGCGGATGCCGAGTTCGCGTGCGGCTTCGGCGAATCGCACCGCTCCGTACAGTCCGTCGTGGTCGGTCACCGCGAGGGCCTCGAGTCCGAGTCGTGCCGCCTCCTCGGCGAGTTCCTCCGGCGTGGAGGCACCGTCGAGGAAGCTGAACGCGGAGTGGGCGTGCAGTTCGGCGTAGGGCACGACCGGTCCTTCCGGACGTCGGACCCGCGCCTCGTACTCGGTGCGGGTGCGCGACCACGCCGGGCTGTCGCTCCCGTCGCCGGGATGTTCGGCATCGCGACGGGAAGTGCCGGGTCGTCCCGAGAGCACACGCTCCATCTCCGACCAGGTCGGCGGACCGTTTCCCCATCCCACTCCGACACCTCCTCGACCGGTTCAGTATCGCACATATGTTCGAACAAGACGTTCGAACGCGTGCAGTTCTCGTCGACGCATCCCGGCGTGTCGCGACGAGAACTGCACGATCGACTGCAACCAGGGGGTTGCGCCATCAGGGATCAGGTGCAACCCTGGAGTTGCATTCCCATCGAAGGAGGCAATCATGACCGACGAACTCGACCGCATCGAACGCGACATCACCATCGACGCCCCTGTGGACCGGGTGTGGACACTCGTGGCCGAACCCGGTTGGTACATCAACGACAACGAGTGGACCGAGCACCGCCTCGAACACGACGGAGATCTCACCACCGTGCACGATCCGGTCCACGGCGCCTTCGTCTTCCGCACCGTGACCCTCGACGAACCGCACTACGCGGCCTTCCGCTGGCTCGCCGACCACACCGATCCCGACAGTCCGTCGACCCTCGTCGAGTTCCGGCTCACCGCGCTCGACACCGGCACGACCGAATTGCGCGTCACGGAAACCGGATTCGACTCCCTGCCCGGCGACGTGAGCGAACGCCGCACCCGCTTCGAGGAGAACTCCCGCGGCTGGACCACCGAACTGGAGATCGCCAAGCACCATCTCGAGAAGGACGGAAGCGTTGCCCGACGCTGAGTTCTCCGCCGACCTGCATCCCGTCTTCGCGGCCCTGGCCGACGACACCCGCTGGCGCATTCTGCAGCGACTGGGCCGGTCTCCGGCGTCGGCGTCCGGTCTCGCGGCCGAGTTCACGGTCTCCCGTCAGGCCATCGCCAAGCATCTGGCGGTGCTCGAACGGTGCGGTCTCGTGACCTCCGAGCGCGCCGGGCGGGAGATCCGTTTCTCCGCCGTCGGATCGCGGCTGAGCGCGGTCGGGCGTGCGATCGACGCGGTGGGGGCCGGTTGGGACCGTCGCCTGTCCGCGATCAAGAAGGCGGCCGAACGGCCTCAGTAACCCGCGTTCGGATCGACCCGGGCGATCAACTCCTCGCCCGCGACGAACCGGCGCACGTTCTCCTCGAGGGTCGGCGCGAACGTCTGTGTCAGCCGACTGCGCGTGTTGGCGATGTGCGGCGTGATCACGGCGTTGTCGAGATCCCACAGCGGATGACCGTCGGGCAACGGTTCGGGATCGGTCACGTCGAGGACCGCCCCGGCGATCGCGCCGTCTCCGAGAGCCTTCACCAGCGCGTCGGTGTCGACGAGGTTGCCCCGCGCGACGTTCACGAGCCACGCCGACCCGGGCATCGCCGCGAGCGCGGCGGCGTCGACGAGATGATCGGTCTCGGCGGTCGCGGGTGCGGCGACGACGAAGTGATCGGCCATCGACCACACCTCCGAGGTGCGGTCGGCCGGCAGCGTGACCTTCGCGCCATCGACGGGACGCCCCGAACGATTGACCGCGACGACGTCCGCGCCGAGGGCATGCAGGCGCGGGATCATCGCCCGGCCGATACCGCCGCATCCGACGATGGCCACCGTCGAGCCGTGGAGGGTCCGCACCCGCGGGTCGAGAACGTCCTTGGTCCACCGCTTCGCGGCGACCGAGGCGTGGAACTGCCGCAACCCCACGAGCAGCGCTCCCACCGCGTACTCGGCCACATTGTCGGCGTACACGCCGGACGCATTCGCCCACAGCCGCCGATCGTCGATCACGCCCGCCCGGAAGAACGGTTCGATACCCGCGTAGGTGAGCTGCACCCAGCGGACCCGGTCGGGCAGATCCGGGAACTCCTCGGCGCTGCCGTCCCACACCAGGGCGTCGGCCTCGTCCAGTTCGGAGAGAGTTCCACCGCCGGAGACGATCGCGGCGGCGAGGTGTTCGTCGTGGCCCGGTCCGAGATGAATACGCATGCCGCGACCCTAACCTCGAATCGTTCGCGGAGGGATGTCGAGAATCCGGAAGCGACTCCGTCTCCTCCATGAACGCGGCCACAATGGGCCGTACCGCACGGAGGAGAACATCATGGCCAAGTACCTGCTGCTCAAGCATTACCGCGGCGCCCCGGCAGCGGTGAACGACGTCCCCATGGATCAGTGGGAGCCGGAGGAGGTGTCGGCCCACATCCGGTACATGCAGGATTTCGCCGCCCGTCTCGAGAGCACCGGTGAGTTCGTCGACGCGCAGGCGCTCTCCCCGGAGGGTGCCTTCGTCCGCTACGACGGTGAGGGACGTCCCCCGGTCACCGACGGGCCGTTCCCGGAGACGAAGGATCTCATCGCCGGGTGGATGGTGATCGACGTCGACGGCTACGACCGGGCACTGGAACTGGCTGCCGAACTGTCGGCCGCGCCGGGAGCCGGTGGGAAGCCGATCCACGAATGGCTCGAGGTGCGCCCGTTCATGTCCGAACCGCCGACCGTCACGGAGTGAGATATGGACGACGCGTTGCTGCGCACGCTCGTCCCCACCGTGATCGGCATCCTCGTCCACCGCGGAGCGGATTTCGCGTCGGCCGAGGATGCCGTGCAGGACGCGCTCGTCGAAGCCCTGCGGGTGTGGCCGGAGGATCCGCCGCGCGACCCGAAGGGCTGGCTGGTCGCAGTGGCGTGGCGCAGATTCCTCGACACCGTGCGCGCCGATGCGTCCCGCCGACGCCGCGAGATCCTCGTCGACACCGAGCCCCGGCCCGGTCCGGGCACACCGGTGGACGACACGCTCGCGTTGTACTTCCTGTGTGCCCACCCGTCGCTCACGCCCGGCTCGGCGGTCGCGCTCACCCTGCGGGCCGTCGGTGGGCTGACCACCCGGCAGATCGCGCAGGCCTATCTCGTCCCGGAGGCGACGATGGCCCAACGCATCAGCCGGGCCAAGCGCACGATCGCGGACGTCCGGCTGGATCGGCCGGGCGACGTCGCGACGGTGCTGCGGGTGCTCTATCTCGTGTTCAACGAGGGCTATTCGGGTGACGTCGACCTGGCCACCGAGGCCGTCCGGCTCACGCGCCGGCTGGCAGCGGTGATCGATCACCCGGAGGTGTCGGGTCTGCTCGCGCTGATGCTGCTCCACCACGCCCGGCGAGCGGCGCGCATCCGGCCGGACGGCAGTCTCGTTCCCCTCACCGAACAGGATCGCAGCCTGTGGGACACGCGTCTGATCTCGGAGGGCGTGGAGATCCTGCAGGCCGCGCTCGCCCGCGACCGGCTCGGCGAGTTCCAGGCGCAGGCCGCCGTCGCCGCCCTGCATGCCGACGCGCGTACCGCGGAGGAGACCGACTGGGTGCAGATCGTCGAGTGGTACGACGAGCTCCTGCGGTTCACCGACAACCCGGTGGCCCGTCTCAACCGTGCCGTCGCGGTCGGTGAGGCCGACGGACCCCACGCCGGTCTCGCAGCAATGGCCGAGCTCGACCCCAGCCTGCCCCGGTACACGGCGGCCGCGGCGTATCTCCACGAACGCGCCGGCGACACCGCGACGGCGGCCCGGCTCTACGCCGAGGCCGCGCACCTGGCGACCAGCGTGCCCGAACGCGACCATCTCGTGCGGCAGGCGGCACGCCTGCACAGCGTTTCCTGAGGTTCCGTCAGGGTTCTCCCCCACCACGAAATCCGGTGCCACGCCGGATGTGCCGACGGTGCGGGAGAACGAGCATGGGTGTCGTGAAACTCCTGGTGCGCCTGCTCGCCATACCCTTCGTGCTCTTCATCGCGTTCGTGGCGGTCATCGGTGGCCTGGCCGTCCACGCGTGGACCACGCGCGCGCTCGACACCACCGGACGCGTCGACTTCGACACCGCCCTGCGCATCCCTCCCGTCGAGTCGGGCACCGTCGACGCCGACGGCACGCGCGTGTTCGACCTGACCATGCAGCGCGGCACGACCGACCTCGGGCACGGCCCCGACACCCGGACATGGGGCGTGAACGGCAGCTATCTCGGACCCACCCTCCGCGCCGTGCGCGGCGAGAACGTGCGCGTGAACGTCACGAACGAACTCGGCGAGACGAGCACGATGCACTGGCACGGCATGCACCTGCCCGCGGCGATGGACGGCGGACCGCACCAGCCGATCGAGCCCGGAACGACATGGTCGCCGTACTGGACCGTCGATCAACCGGCCGCGACCCTCTGGTACCACCCGCACCTGCACGGTTCCACCGCCGCGCACGTGTACCGGGGCGTCGCGGGCATGTTCCTGATCGACGAGCCCGGCACGTCGCCGCTCCCCCACGACTACGGGGTCGACGACATCCCCCTCGTCGTCCAGGACCGGAAGTTCGACGGCGACCAGCTCGACGACAGCAACGCGATCTTCGCCGACGTCGGCACGCTCGGCGACGAGATCCTCGTCAACGGCACACCGCGGCCGTTCCTGGACGTCGGCACCGAGACGGTCCGGCTCCGGGTGCTCAACGCGTCGAACGCGCGCGTCTACAACTTCTCGTTCGACACCGGGATGCCGTTCCTCGTCGTCGGCAGCGACGGTGGTCTGCTCGAGGAGCCGCGGGCCGTCCGCAGTCTCCGGCTGTCGCCGGGTGAGCGTGCCGAGATCATCGTCCGGCCGGAAGCAGGTTCGAGGCACGTGCTGCGCAGCACCCCGCCCGAGCTGAAGGCCGGCTTCTGGCAGGACCGCTTCTCCGGTGGCGACGACCGCATGGACGTCCTCGAGCTGCGGGCGGCACCCGTCCTCGGATCGTCGGCCGCGATCCCGGAGAGGCTGACCACCCTTCCGGAGCTCGGGGAACCGAGCAGCACCCGCCGCATCGACCTGACCTCGTCGACGACCATCAACGATCGCAAGATGGACATGGGCCGGATCGACGAGGTGGTCGTCGCCGGCACCACCGAACTGTGGGAGGTGCGCAACGTCAGCGGCACGATCCACAACTTCCACATCCACGACGTGCAGTTCGAGATCCTCGGCATGACCGGGGTGAGTCCCGACCATCCGTCCCTGGCCGGTCGCAAGGACACCGTCTTCGTCCCGCCGGCGGCGACCGTGCGTCTGCTCGTTCCGTTCGGTAGCCACACCGATCCGGCGATGCCGTACATGTACCACTGTCACCTGCTCAAACACGAGGACAGCGGCATGATGGGACAGTTCGTGGTGGTCGGCGCCGACGAGGTGCACGACGTGACGCAGGCGGCCGGCACGGCCCACCATGCCCACGACGGCGGGTGAACCCGGTCACGTCCGGCAGGGCCGGGAATGGATCCTTGCCCACCCCTGTTGAGGAGTGTGGATCGGCGCGTCGCGTACGCCCCGGAGCCAATGAGAAACCGCCTTCGTGGAATACCGTCCGGCTGGAGCCACGTTGCGCAACGTGCCGTGAGGCATCCGGCGCGTCGGTCCACCTTCTTCCTCCCCTGATCTCGCGGCCGTTCCGGCCGAGCAGGGTGAAGCCCTCCCACTCCACGCCAGTACAGTTGCCGATCGTCACAATCGTCAGCGGAACCGGGAGTGGGCATGAGTCGCTGGGCCGAGATCGTCGTCACCAGGAGCCGATGGGTACTGGCGATCGTGCTGCTCGTCGTGCTCTTCGCCGGCGCCTGGGGCGTCGGGATCTTCGGCAAGCTGACCGGCACGGGCTACTACGACCCGAACAGCGAGGCCGTCGAGGTCGAGCAGATCATCTACGAGAACTTCGGGTCGCAGGCCGCGGACATCATCGCGCTCTACACCGCACCCGAGGGACGCACGGTCGACGACATCCGTCCCGACATCGAGAGAACCCTCGCCGAGTTCCAGGACGCCGTCCCCGCCGAGTCGATCCAGACCTACTGGACCGCTCCGCCGCCGATGAACCAGCTGCTGCTGTCGACCGACCAACGCAGCGTGGCTGCCTCGATCACGCTCGGCGCGAACTCCGGGCTCACCGCCGCGAGCTTCCCCGAAGCCCTCGACCTGCTCGAGGTGCCCGGCGTGGAATCGCAGTTCGCCGGCAACACCGTGGTCGCGATCGAGTTCACCGACACCCTGGAGAGCGATCTCGTCCGGTCCGAGCTCATCGCGGTGCCCATCACGCTGGTGCTGCTGGTGTTCATCTTCGGCGGGGTGATCGCCGCCGCGGTCCCGGTCTTCGTGGGTGTGCTCGCGATCTTCTCGTCCCTCGCCACCCTGCGTCTGCTGTCGAATTTCACCGAGGTGTCGTCGTACGCGCTGAACATCACGTCGCTGATCGGTCTGGGCCTGGCGATCGACTACGGCCTGTTCATCGTCAGCCGCTACCGCGAGGAACTCGCGGCCGGTTCGGACGTCACCTCGGCGGTCAAGCGGACGATGTCCACCGCCGGTCACACCGTGATGTTCTCCGCTGCCCTGCTGATCTGCGCGTTCGCGGGCATGCTCGTCTTCCCGCAGACGGTGCTGCGGTCGCTCGGCCTCGGTGCCATGGCCGCCGTCCTCGGTGCCGCCGTCCTGTCGCTGACCGCGGTTCCCGCGCTGCTGACGATGCTCGGCCACCGCATCAACGCGTGGACCTGGGACCGTGAGACCTCCACCCGCGCCGAAGCGCGGGCGCGTCGTTTCTGGGGCGGGGTCGTCCGCAAGGTCGTGCGCCGTCCCGCCCTGATCGCGGTGGTGATCACCGGCGGTCTCCTCGTACTCGCGTCGCCTGTGTTCGAAGCACGGTTCGGGGAGATCGAATACACCGCGCTGCCCGAGGACAGCCAGGCCCGCGCGGCCACCCAGACCCTGCTCGACGAGTTCCCGAGCACCGGCAACGGCGCCACACTCGTCCTGCGCGGCGAGAACGGGCAGGCCCCGGACAGCACTGCCGTGCGCACGGTGTCCACCGAGGTCGCCAAGGTCGACGGCATCTCGCAGACCGTCATCGTCGGGCAGGAGTCCGACGTGGTGGTCCTGCAGGGCCTCTACGCGCAGGGCGTGGACGGCACCGCACGGGCGAGCGAGATCACCGGCGAACTGCGCGCCCTGGACGTGCCGGACGGCACCGATCTGCTCGTCGGCGGTGGCCGGGCCCTCGTCGACGACGCCAACCAGGCCGTCTCGGATTCGCTCCCCTGGATGATCACGATCATGGTGCTCTCGACCCTGGTGCTGCTGTTCCTGGCATTCGGGTCGGTGGCACTACCGATCAAGGCCGTGCTCATGGCGGCACTGAGCCTCGCCGCGACCTTCGGTGTGCTGACCTGGGTGTTCCAGCTGGGCCACGGTGCTTCGTGGCTGCACGTCGTTCCCGCGGCGATGGAGCCGACCTTCGTCGTCCTCATCCTCGCCGTGGTGTTCGGCCTGTCGACCGACTACGAGGTGTTCCTCATGTCGCGCATGATGGAGGCCCGCGCGGCCGGAGCGAGCACGGTCGAGGCCGTCGAATACGGCATCGCCCGCACCGGACGTGTCGTCACCGCCGCCGCACTGCTGCTGATCGTGGTCACCGGGGCCTTCACCATCTCCGGCCTGTCGATCATGCGGTTCCTCGGAGTCGGCATGATCGTCGCGCTCATCATCGACGCGACGATCGTGCGCATGCTGCTCGTGCCGTCGCTGGTCAAGCTCATGGGTGAGGCCAACTGGTGGGCACCGGCGTGGATGAAGCGCGTGCACGCGAAGGTCGGACTGGGGCATTAGACCGCAGAGCGGCCGGGTCATCAGACCGCAGGGCGGCCGGTGTTCGGGGTCGCTACAGCGGCGTGATCGTCGTCGCGACGACGGGACGCGCCGGCTTGGCGGCGGCACCGCAGCTCGCCGGCCGGGCCGGTAGTTCCGAGGTCTCCACCCGGACCCGCCATGCCCGGCCGTCGTGATGGCGCACGATCGGCTCGTCCCCGTCCTCGACCGTCACGGCGTCGATCGCGAACTCGTCGATCGCCTCGCGCACCGCGATCTCGGCGGCCTGCCCGGCCGCACCCCAGGTGCTGCGACCCCGCAGACCGGCCGCGTGGACCTGTCCCTTCCCGGCGTCGCGGACCGCGGCGAGACTGTCGTCCTCACCGAGCCGCCCGTAGGTGTAGCCGGTGGGCAGCATGATCATCGACGGCGCGAAACGGTGTCCGCCGGTGTGCGAGCACTCCCACACGTCCTGCCCGAACTCGGCGGTCAGAGCGGCCGCGATCGGGCGCCCCAGCACAGCGCAGCACCGGTCCCTCTTGCCGTGAGCGCACACCAGGGCGATCGGGTCCTGCACGGCGGCGCCGAGACCGGGGGCCGGACCTGCGACCACACGGGGGACGATGTCGAGCAGCTCGGCCGGCTCGGTGATTTCGAGCCGCTCGCACCAGGTGTTCTCCGGTTCCGTGCGGGCCAGCAGGACGGTTCGGGTCTCCCGCACCACGTCGCGGCCGGGTCTCCGGATGAACAGGATCCGCACATCCGCGGCCTTCGCCCGGGCGGACAGTTCGTCCGACAACTCGGCGCCGAGGGCGGTGCCGTCGAGCACGTCGCGGCCCCAACCCGTCGGCACCTCGAGGCACACGTAGCCGGGCGCGGTGGCTGCCGTTCCGGGCAGCGGCTCGTCGAGCGCGGACAGTGCGGAACAGGTGGGGGCGGAGATGGTGGTCACGCGGACATTGTGGCCCGGACACCCTCGCGGCGGCTCGGCACCCCGTGGTGACGGGTCAGCCGCGGCGCAGGCACCCCGCGGTGACCGGTCGGCCGCGGCGCAGGCACCCCGCGGTGACCGGTCGGCCGCGGCGCAGACGCTGCAGCGCCGCCCCACTCCACATCCGCAGGAATCCCTGCGACAGGTACGCGAAGCTGCCCAGTGCCAGCACCCACTTGGTGACGCTGACGGTCGAGGCGGCCCGGACCGTCCGGTCGTCGATCCGGGTGCGCTGATCCAGCAGGTACAGGCCGACGATGTTCTCGACGTAGTCCCCCGCCGCGGCGACGACCGGCGCCGCCATCAGGATCCGACGCGTACTCGGCGACAGCGGGCGGTGCTCGTCGAGTGATCGTGCGCCGGCCCGCAACGCGATCGCGAAGGTCGCCGGGTGGACCATGTCCCAGTAGTAGTGCTCCCGGTAGCGCTCGATCTCCTCGGGACCGAGATCGTCGAGGATCTTCCGGTACTTCGCGGCCGAGAAAGTGGTCTGGACGGTGCCCACTGTCGGGGCCGTGGAGCCGAGAACCCGACCGATGTTCGCCTGGGACACGAGGAAGACGGCGGCAGCACCGATGAGGACGCGGTCGGCCCGGGTGAGTGTCATGCTCGTGATGCTAGGGGCAGAGAATCCGCGACCCTACGG
Organism: Rhodococcus shunpengi; assembly: GCF_048381395.1. Classification (NCBI taxonomy): domain Bacteria; kingdom Bacillati; phylum Actinomycetota; class Actinomycetes; order Mycobacteriales; family Nocardiaceae; genus Rhodococcus; species Rhodococcus shunpengi. The sequence goes on along the minus strand of NZ_JBLWIU010000024.1, from coordinate 108,716 downwards.
AAGGGAGACCCGTGCAGATCACCGGAGCAGTCCTGGAGGAGATCGGACGTCAGCGGCGGTACGAGGAGTCCACTCCGCTCAGCGTGGACCTTCTCGAACTCGACCCACCGGGACCGGGTGAGGCGCTGGTCGAGATCGAATGTGCCGGTGTGTGCCACTCCGATCTGTCCGTGGTCGACGGCAACCGGCCTCGCCCGGTGCCCATGCTGCTCGGGCACGAAGCGGCCGGACGCATCGTCGAACTCGGTGACGACACCACCGGATTCTCCGTCGGCGAGCGGGTCGTCATGACCTTCATGCCCCGCTGCGGTGAGTGCGAGGGCTGCGCGAGCAACGGCATCCGCCCCTGTATCCCGGGATCGGCCGCGAACGCTGCGGGAACCCTGCTGTCGGGCGCCCGGCGGCTGCACCGCGACGGGAACGACGTCCACCACCATCTGGGAGCATCGGCCTTCGCGACCCACGCCGTCGTCGACACGCGGTCGCTCGTCGGTGTCGGCGACGACGTCCCCGCCGAGGTCGCCGCGCTGATGGGCTGCGCCGTGCTGACCGGTGGCGGTGCGGTCGTCAATGCCGCTCGTCCTCAGGCCGGGGACACGCTGGTCGTCGTCGGTCTCGGTGGAGTGGGGATGGCCGCGCTGCTCGTGGCGCTGGCCCACGACGACGTCACCGTGATCGCCGTCGACACCTCCCCCGACAAACGCGACACGGCCCGTTCGCTGGGAGCCCGACACGTCCTCTCACCGGACGAGGCCGTCGAGCAGGGCGTGAAGGCACGACTCGTCATCGAGGCCGCGGGGAGCGTGCCCGCGCTCGCCACGGCGGTCGCGCTCACCGGACCGGGAGGCACCACGATCACCGTCGGACTGCCCGCCCCCGACGCCCGGCTCGAGATCTCGCCCACCGCTCTCGTCGGCGAGGGCCGCTCACTGGTGGGCAGCTATCTCGGCTCCGCCGTCCCGGCCCGCGACATCCCCCGCTTCGTGGACATGTGGCGCGAGGGGCGACTGCCGGTCGAGCGACTCGTCACCGACCGTCTGCCGCTGGGCCGGATCAACGAGGCGATGGACGCCCTGGCCGACGGAACCGCACTCCGTCAGATCCTCACCATGGACTGAGGGCGACTCAGATGTCGTAGTCCACGACGACCGGCGCGTGATCGCTGATCCTCCGGTCCGGTGCCGGATCGCGGTCGGTCCCTGCGGAGATCGCGGTCCGGGCCAGTTGCGGCGTGGCGAGGTGGTAGTCGATCCGCCACCCGGAATCGGAGGCGAACGATTCCCCCAGCCACGACCACCACGAGTAGGGACCGTCGACCTCGGGATGATGCCGGCGGACGACGTCGACGAGCGTGCGCGGTGACAGCAGCGAATCGAACCAGGCGCGTTCCTCGGGCAGGAAACCCTCGGCCTGCCCGCGACGCCGCCAGTTGCGCACGTCGTAGCGTGTGTGGGCGACGTTGAAATCACCCATGATCAGGAACTCGCGCCCCTGGGCGCGCGCCGCGAGTCGTCTACGGGTCAGCTGCCGGGCGAAGGCCGACAGGAACCGCATCTTGCGCTGGTAGCGCACCCCGCCGTCCGGTTCGTCGCGCATGCGCCCGGGCTTCTGGAGGTGCGCCGGGAGCCCACCTTTCGGCAGGTACAGCGACGCCACGGTGATCGGTGCGTCGGCGAGATCGACCTCCACGTACCGCCCCTCGTGGGCGAATTCGGACAGTCCGCGTGCCAGCGCTCCCCGATCGAACTCGATCCGGTCGACGTGTTCCTCACCGGGAAGTCGCAGTAGCGCGGTGCCGCTCCAGGTGCGCACGACGGCGGGTTCGTGCAGGGTCAGGATCCCGACGCCGTTGCGGCCGGGAAGGGTGCCCTCGTCGTAGGCGAGGTGGTACTTGCCGAAGACACCCTGCGGGATCGCAGCCGCCGGAGCGCGTACCTCCTGCAGGGCCACCACGTCGGGGTTGCGTTCACGCAGCCAGTCCTCGAATCCGCGGCGCTGTGCGGCGCGGATTCCGTTGATGTTGAAGGTCGCGATGCGCACGATCGTCCAGTCTAGGCAACCGATCGATCCGTGAGGAACGGGACGACGGCCGCTGCGAAATCGCGGGCACGGTCGCGGTGGATGCTGTGCCCGCAGCCGATCTCCCGCACGGAGGCCGAAGGCAGTGCCTCGACTGCCGCCGTCAGCAGTTGCGGGTCGACCATGCTGCCGCGCCGCACTCCGCGCAACAGCAGGGTCGGTGCGGCGAGGGACGGAAGGTGCTGCCACCACACCGGATTCGGCGTGTGGAACTGGGCGACGACCGACGGTGTCATCGAGCGGTCGAAGGCGGTGACCGCGCGAGGGTTGAGCGCCATGCTGGTCGCGGCGTGCCACAACTCCGCCGGAGTCGGACGGTGGGCCGGCACCTCCGGAACGGGATCCCCCTCCCGCAGCGGCAGGGGTGTCTCCTCGAGGACCAGTCGCCGGACGAGTCCGGGATTCTGTTGCGCGACCAGCGATCCCACGTGCCCGCCGAGCGAGTGCCCGACGAGATCGACGGTCTCGACACCGAGGTGGGCACACAGACCGGCGACGTCGGCGGCGAACTCGCCGAAACGGTACGAGGCGGCCCGGCCGCTGCGTCCGTGTCCGCGCAGGTCGACGGTGATCACCCGTCGGCCCGCCTTCACCAGGGCTCCGGCGAACCGGGTCCACGTGCGCCCGTCGCCGCCCATCCCGTGCACCAGCAGGACGGGCACGGAACGGGCGGCGGCAGCGGACGGTGCGAACTCGCGATATGCGAGGGCGACCCCGTTCGGCGCGGCGGTGAGGACCGGAGATCTCATGATGCTCGAGCCTACTCAGTCGTAGACGCCCTCCACCCGCCAGCCGTCGGCACCGAAGAACACCAGCAGGGCCCGTGATTCCTCGAGCAGCACCTGCAGACGGGCGGCGCACCGGGCGACGGCCGGGTCCCACCAGTACTCGTCCACCGGCCACGGACCGGCCCATCCGATCACCGTCCAGCTGCGACTTCCCCATCGCAGCCGAGCAGGTGACCCGCTGAGCAGTCCGCGCTCGGTCACCGAGACCGGATTCCCCACGTCGTCGTCCAGCCGGATCGCGGGAGGTGTGTGCAACACCAGCGCGGGAGCGGGGGGCGGGAGCCGGCCCGGCCACGGTGCGTCCGGGTCGGAGTGCGGGATCGCCTCGTCGCCGACGGGCACGAGGACGATCCGTTCGGCGGGTCCCCGGCCACCACCGAGCACGCCGATCCGGACGGCGTCCCCACCGAGCAGGCCCTGCACCCGGACGAGCGCCCGACGTGCCCGTTCGTCCTCGTCGCCGACACCGCCCCACAACCCGAGTTGCAGCGCACCGGCGGCCACGACCTCGACCGGTTCGAGGCGCAGCAGCACGATTCCCGCCGTGGGCCGGTTGGTGTTGCGGCCGGTGAGCCATCCGTCGAGCTGCCATCGCACACGATCGGCCGTGCCCTCGGGGGTGAGCGGCTCGGCGCAGCGCCAGGTGCGCGCGCGTTCCTCACCGGCCCCGGTGCGGGCCGTCACGAGCAGTCGCGTGCACGCGACTCCCGCTGCGGCGAGCCGGGTGTGGAGCAGTTCGGCCAGTGCGCGACCGGCGAAGGCCGCGGCGTCGACCCGTTCCACCGGCGGGTCGCAGGGCTGTTCGACCGTCAGGTCCGGAGGGATCGGCCGTCCCGACGGGGGACGTTCCGGCAGGCCCCGTGCGCTCCGGTGCGCAGCCACGACGTCCGCGTCGAAGCGTGACGCCACATCGATCGAGGACAACGCGGCGAACGCTCCGATGGTGCGGATACCGAGACGGCGCAACAGATCCACCGTGTCGGCCCGCCGAGGAGCCGCCAGCGCCGGTTCCACCGCGAGATACGAGACGGGCAGCGGCGCCAGGAACTCGGCGCCCCTCCCCGTCGGGACCAGCGCGTTCCGGCGCGCGGCGAGGACCGCGGTGGACAACTCGTCGGCGACACCGACCTGGCATTCCACGCCGGTCGCCGCGACCGCGTCGATCAGGGCCTCCGCGGCGGCCTCCTCCGAGCCGAACCACCGGATCACACCGCGCGCGGCGAGGATCACCAGACCCGGGCGCAGCACCTCCACGCCCGGGGCCACCGCATCGATCGCGGCCACCACCGCCTCGAACGTCCGCGCTTCCAGGTCGGGATCCGAGCGGGCCACATGCAGTTCCGGGCAGCGGGCCTGCGCCTCACGTCGTCTCAGACCGCGCCGGACACCCGCGGACCGCGCCGAGGCCGAGCAGGCGACGACACGATTCGCCGAGACCACCGCCACCGGGACGGTCGCGGGCAACTCCGCGGCGGTGGCGGCGGCGACCGCGGGCCAGTCGGGGCACCAGAGGGCCACGACCCGCGCGGGCGCCCGTCGAGAGGACGAGTCGTTCACCGGACCGCTTTACGGAAACGCCCGTCCTCCAGCCGATTCCGCTCTTCGCTCGCCCACTCGACGGCACTGCGGTCGGCGCACACCTCCACGCGGGTGGCGCGCGGAGGGAACGCACGCCCGTGCGCCCGGACCGACAGGCGAGTCGCGCACAACCGGTCCCGGCCGGGACCGTCCACGCCCCGATAACCGTCGATCCGCGCCTCCAGTCGCACGTGGGCACCTTCCCAGCGACCGTCCGTGACCACGAGGACGGACTGCTTGCTCCGCGCCCGGGCGGCGACCGCACGAGCGCGGGACGGCGGCACCGATGCCCCGCCGAGTCCCAGCACCACCAGGTCGATCCCGTCGAGCAGCACCGCGGCGATCTCCACGGGATCCGGTCCGGGATCGGGGATCACGGCCAGCCGGTGCAGGTGGGCCCCCATCTCCGCGGCGGCGAGCAGACCCAGCCGACGCTGACCGATCACGGCGGCGTACCCGCCCGAGGCCGTCACGGACGCGAGCATCCCGAGGAGAAGGGAGGTGGCCCCCGACACCGAGACGACGCTGCCGCGCACCAATCCGCCCTGGGGCAACAGTTCCGCGAGCGGTGCCGGGACGGGCAGGATGCGGCCGGAGGGGGCCTCGACCCGGCCTCGCGCGACGGACGGGACCTCGCCCCGCGCCGGCACTGCCGCGATACGACGTCGCAACGCTTCGATCCGCTCCGCGCGACCCGCTTCCTCGTCGTCCACCGGAAATTCGGCCACCTCGCCCACTGTCACCCCTGTCATCCGCCTGCCGCCTGACACACACGACCGGCCGACCACGGGGAAGTCGTGGCCCGGCTCGCACTCTATTCGAACATACTTTCGATCTTCATCAAGTAGAACCGACCCGAATCCTTCCCGTCAAGCCGGAAGCACCGCCCCCGACGGTGACTACAGTGCAGCTCACACGTTCTTCGGCCGGGGCGAACACCTCCGATCGACTACTCTCGATCGAGTGGCGGAGCAGGCATGGGCAGGACGGGCCGTAGGGCCGGATCACTTGGTGGCCGGTCGATATCGGCTCGACTCCAAGCTCGGCGGTGGCGGCATGGGTGCCGTCTGGCTCGCCCGCGACAACCGTCTGGGCCGCGACGTCGCCGTCAAACAGGTGATCTCCACCGCAGACCTCGATCCCGACGAGGCCGAGGATCTCCGCCGCCGCGCGCTCCGGGAGGGCCGGGCCGCCGCCCAGCTCGCCCACGAGCACGCCATCTCGATGTACGACATGGCTCTGCACTACGGCGAACCGTGGCTCGTCATGGAGCACTTGCCGTCCCGCAGCCTGGCGCAGGTGATGAACGTCGTCGACACTCTCCCGCCGTACGTGGTGGCGCAGATCGGCGCGAACGTCGCCGACGCCCTGACCGCCGCGCACGCCGCCGGGATCGTCCACCGCGACGTCAAGCCCGGCAACATCCTCATCGCCGAACGCGGCCGCGACGCCGGCATCGTGAAGATCAGCGACTTCGGCATCGCCCGCGCGAAGGGCGACAACGACCCCGACGGCGTGATCATCGGCACCCCCGCCTATTTCGCGCCCGAGGTCGCACGCGGCAACGACCCCACCGAGGCCAGCGACGTCTTCTCGCTCGGCGCCACCCTCTACACCGCGGTGGAGGGGCAACCGCCCTTCGGTTTCGAGACCGACTCGATCGCGTTGCTGCACCGGGTCGCGCGGGCGGAGATCATCATGCCCACGCACACCGGTCCGCTCACCGAACCCCTGCTCGAGATGCTCCAGCCCGATCCGGCGCGACGCCCGACGATGGCGCAGGCGCGCGATCTCCTCGCCCGCGTGGTCCTCGGACCGGGCGGATCGGCGGCGGCCCTGCGCGGCCGTCCCATCCAGAACGAGGACGGCACGATCCCGTCGTGGGCACAGCGTTCCGCGCACTTCACCGAACCCGCACGCCCCCGTGGTTCCTTCGTCGACCGTCCCCTCGGTGCGGCGGCTCAGGCCACCGGTGGTCCGAAGAAGTCGGCGAAGGGTTTCGCCCCCGCGGATCTGCTCGACCGTCTGCTCCCGAAGGGTCCCGTGCCCGACAACCCGCAGGACCGCATCGTCGCCTATGCGCCCCTGGCGATGGCGGCGATGGTCGCGGTGATCCTGGTGGCGCTGCTCGTCGCCGTCATCATCGCGCTGGTCGTCTGAACCGACGTCACGCTCAGTCGATGCGGCGGCGGTGGGCCCACCGGGTCAGCGCGTTGCGGTTCGACTGCTGCGTCTTGCGCAACACGTTCGACGCGTGCGTCTCGACGGTCTTCACCGAGATCACGAGTTCCTCGGCGATCTCGCGGTAGGTGTAGCCGCGAGCGAGCAGGCGCAGCACCTCGAGTTCCCGGGGCGTCAGCGAGTCGAGCTCGGGATCGAGTGGCGGTTCCGGTGCGGCCGACCGGCCGGTGAACGAGTCGAGCACGAAACCGGCCAGACGCGGACTGAACACGGCGTCTCCCCCGGCGACCCGCCGGACGGCGTCGGCCAGATCCGGCCCGGAGATCGTCTTCGTCACGTATCCGCGGGCGCCGGCGCGGATGACGGCGATGACGTCCTCGGCCGCGTCGGACACGCTGAGCGCCAAGCAGACCGGCCCGTCCGGGATCCGCTGGAGGACGGCGACGCCGCCGCCGTCGGGCATGTGGACGTCGAGGAGCACGACATCCGGCTTGGTCGCCTCGATCCCGGCGACGGCCTCGGCGACTCCCCCGGCCTCGCCGACGATCTCCATGTCGGCCTCGCGCCCCAGTTCGGTGCGCACTCCGGAGCGGAAGACGGCGTGGTCGTCCACCAGGAAGACACGATAGGGACGGTTGTTCTCGGTGGCATCGGACGATGTCGCCGGAATCGAAGTCACTGTGTCTGCTCCTCGGGGTGGGGGTCGTTCACCCCCCACTCTAAGGTCGACTCGGTGTCCTGTTCGCGTTCGGTATCCGTCCGGCCGGCGCGCGGCACATGGATGCGCACCTCGGTTCCCTTTCCGGGACTCGACTTCACGACCGTCCGGCCGCCGCGACGTTCGATGCGCGCCCGGATGGACTTGGCCAGACCCTGCCGATCGGCCGGTACTTCGCCGGGATCGAATCCGACGCCGCGATCGCGCACGAACACGCTCACCTGATGCGGTTCCACCTCGGCGAAGAGGTCGACGCTGTCCACCCCGGCGTGCTTGGCGGCGTTGACGAGAGCCTCGCGGGTCGCGCCGAGCACGGCGGTCGCGGCCTCGGGGGTCAGATCGCTGTCGTCGGGCGCGACGTCGCCGACGATGACGGGTTGGACGGACAGACCGTACTGGTCCTCCACCTCACCGGCGATGGTGCGCAGCGTCTCGGCGAGCGAGGTGCTCGGCGTCTCGTCCCCACCGAACAGCCAGCGGCGCAGTTCGCGTTCCTGGCTGCGCGCCAGTCGCACGACCTCCTGCTGGTCGCCGGCCTGCTTCTGGATGAGCGCGAGGGTCTGGAGCACCGAGTCGTGCAGGTGCGACGCGATCTCCTCGCGCTCCTCGTTGCGCACCCGGGCGGCACGCTCGGTCTCGAGGGCACGCCACATCCGGATCCACAGCGGCACCGACAGCAGGGCGGCACCGACCAGCGTGACCACCACGGCGACCAGCGACGAGCGCAGCGCCGCGACGTCGACCTGCGCGATGACCATCACTCCGAGTCCGGTGACGACGAGGGTCAGGCCGCCGAGTACGCGGGCCCATGTGAGGACCGTCGGATGTGCGGGCAGACCGAGTACCGATCGGGGGCCTTCGACGTCGAATTCACGCCATACGAGCGCCGCACCGACGACCACCACGACGATCGGCAGCACCACGCCTGCGGCACCACCACTGAACAGCCACGAAAGACCCACCGCCAGGCCGATACCCATGAAGGCGAGGCCGATGGCGCGGCGCCGTTCGGGGCCGGTGGGGCGATCGGTGTCGGAGCCCGGAGGCACGAACATCCACAGCAGGCCGTAGGCCGCGATCCCGAACCCGCCGAGGGCGGCGAGCACCGTGAACGCGACCCGCACCTTGGTGGCGTCGATACCGAGATGGTCGGCGACACCGCCGGCCACACCGCCCACGATGCGACCGCCCACCCGCCGTTCGAGGCGGGGAACGGTCACGGGTAATCCAGGTACCGGTTGCACACCTCGATACTGGCACGGTGATCGCCGGCCCGGCATCGGGGACGAACCCTGATGTCCGGGTTCCGATCGGCCCCTCGGAAATCAGGGTTGGTCCCTGATGTGCCGCGCGCGGAAGCCCAGCAGGATGGGTGCCATGGACACGAGGAGCTTTCAGGACCAGGTGGCGGACATGTGGCGGACCCGCCCCGTGCGTCTGCCGAAGGAGGGGCACATCGCGGGTGTGTGCTCGGGTATCGGAGCGCGCTACGGCGTCGATCCCGTGCTGATCCGTGTCGTCTTCGTCGCGTCGGCGCTGTTCGGCGGTGGCGGTCTCGTCCTCTATCTGGCCGCCTGGCTGATGTTCCCCCGTCACGGCGACCAGGTCTCCTCGCTCGAATCGCTCGTCGGGCGGGGTGCGAGCTCGGACTCGACCACCAAGGTCGTCGTGCTCCTCGTGGCCCTGGCGATCGCGGCGGGTGCCATCGGACCGGTGGGTGCGGGTTCGGGCGGCTCCGGATTCATCGGAACGCTCCTGCTGCTCGGCGGCTGGTGGCTGCTCTATCAGCGGCGTCCCGAACCGCCGGTGCTGCCGGCGCCCGAGGGAACCTCCTTCCCCACCCAGGCGGCCTTTCCTCAGCCTCCGGTGACGAACGCGTACTGCTCCCCGTGGGGCGCACACACCGGGGCATGGCACATGCAGGCGGGTCCGGCGGCCACGACGACACCGAGCGGGGAGGCGACCCCGCCTGCGCAGGCCACCGACGCGACGGAGGTCGTGAACACCACTCCGGCCTCGGGCACCGACACCCCCGCCTCGGGCACCGACGCCACAGCGCCCACCGAGACGACGGAGAGGAAGACGTCCCCGATGCCCGACCTACGCAAGGACACCGACCGCAAGGACACCGACGTTCCGCTCCCGGGTGTCGACGAGCTCTCGCCCCACCGTTCGGCACCGCCGGCATGGGATCCCCTCGGGGTCGCCCCGTTCGCATGGGATCTGCCCGAACCGGCACCGAAGCACGAACCCGCCATCGTCACGAATCGGCGCTCGCGTCTGACCACGACGGTTCTCGGCCTGGCCGTGATCGCCGCTGCGGTGACCGGCGCGCTCGGTGCCGCCGCCGACCTGGCCTGGGTGACCCCCGCCCGGGTGGGTGCCATGGCCCTCGCGGTCGTCGGTCTGGGCCTGCTGATCGGCGCGTTCCTGCACCGCGGTCACGGACTGCTCGTCATCACCGGTCCCCTGCTCGGATTCGTCGTTCTCGCCTCGATCGCCGGCCCCGTCGACACCTCCAACTGGGGCGACCGGACCTGGGCTCCGACCAGTACCGATCAGCTCGAGTCCGAGTACAGCTTCCAGTTCGGGGCGATGACCCTCGATCTGCGAGGACTCGAACTCACCGAGGACCGCACGGTGCAGGTCGATGGCCGGTTCGGCAGCGTCGAGGTGCTGTTGCCGGAGAACCTGGACGTCCGCGCCGACTGCACGGTCGGCCCCGGTGAGATCAGGGGATGCCCCGCCCCCGGCATCGACGGCGGCGCCGACGGAGTCGACGACGGGCCGGTCCTGGACCTGAACGCAAACATGGAATTCGGATCTCTGGAGGTGCGTCGTGGCTGATCACGAAACCGGAACACACACCGAGGATCGGACCGAGCGCACCCGCAAGGGACCGTCGCTCCTGCTCCTGCTCGCCGCACTGGCAGCGCTGGTCGTGAGCGGATGGGCCATGATCGGGCCGTTCTCGGTCGAGTTCCTCGCCGCCGTCGACCTCGGATGGGTCCTGGTGGGCGCGGCCCTATTGATCGGAGCGGTGCTGGTCTTCCTCCCCAACCGCCGGAGGTAACGACCCCATCTACGCGACGTCCCCCGGACCTGATCGGTCCGGGGGACGTTCGTCGTCTCACCGCTCCCGGTGAGTGAGGATCACTCCCACGCAGTCATACGCGAGTGAGGATCACTCCCACGCAGTCATACGCGAGTGAGGATCACTCCCACTCGATCGTTCCCGGGGGCTTGCTCGTCACGTCGAGCACCACTCGGTTGACCTCCGCCACCTCGTTGGTGATGCGGGTGGAGATCCGCTCGAGAGTCTCGTAGGGCAGGCGCGTCCAGTCGGCGGTCATCGCGTCCTCGCTGGAGACCGGACGCAGCACGATCGGGTGACCGTAGGTGCGGCCGTCGCCCTGCACGCCCACGCTGCGGACGTCGGCGAGCAACACGACCGGGCACTGCCAGATCTGTCCGTCGAGGCCGGCGGAGGTGAGCTCTTCGCGGGCGATGGAGTCGGCGCGACGCAGGATCTCGAGGCGTTCGCGGGTGACCTCACCGATGATGCGGATACCGAGGCCGGGGCCGGGGAACGGCTGGCGGCCGACGATCTCCTCGGGCAGGCCGAGCTGACGTCCGACCGCGCGCACCTCGTCCTTGAACAGCAGGCGCAGCGGCTCGACGAGCTCGAACTCGAGGTCCTCGGGGAGTCCACCGACGTTGTGGTGGCTCTTGATGTTCGCGGTGCCGGAACCGCCGCCGGACTCCACGACGTCCGGGTACAGGGTGCCCTGCACGAGGAACTTCACGGTCTCGCCCTTGTCGGCACCCTCGCCGAGCACCTCGGAGACCGCGCCCTCGAAAGAACGGATGAACTCGCGGCCGATGATCTTGCGCTTGGTCTCGGGGTCGGTGACGCCGGCGAGCTCGCGCAGGAAGGTCTCGGACGCGTCGACGGTGACCAGACGGGCACCCGTCGCGGCGACGAAGTCCTTCTCGACCTGCTGCCGTTCGCCCTCGCGCATGAGGCCGTGGTCGACGAACACACAAGTCAGACGGTCGCCGATGGCGCGCTGCACCAGCGCGGCCGCCACGGCGGAGTCAACGCCGCCGGACAGGCCGCAGATGGCACGACCGTCGCCGATCTGCTCGCGGACCTGCTCGACGAGCGCGTCGGCGATGTTCGCTGCGGTCCAGTCGCCCGGGATTCCGGCGATGTCGTGCAGGAACCGGCTCAGCACCTGCTGGCCGTGGGGCGAGTGCAGCACCTCGGGGTGGTACTGGACACCGGCGAGGCGACGGGCGCGGTGCTCGAACGCCGCGACCGGGGCGCCGGCGCTGGTGGCTGTGACCTCGAAGCCCTCGGGAGCCTCGGTGACACCGTCGCCGTGGCTCATCCAGACGGGCTGCGTCTCGGGCAGGCCGTCGTGCAGCACACCGCCGGAGACCGACAGCTCGGTGCGGCCGTACTCGCGCGAGCCGGTGTGCGCGACCGTGCCACCGAGCGCCTGCGCCATCGCCTGGAAGCCGTAGCAGATGCCGAAGACGGGGACGTCGAGATCGAACAGCGTGGGATCGAGACGCGGTGCGCCCTCCTCGTACACGCTGGCGGGGCCACCGGACAGCACCACCGCGCGCGGGTTCTTCGCCGCGATCTCCTCGACACCGGCCGTGTGGGGCACGACCTCCGAGTAGACGTTGGCCTCACGAACGCGCCGAGCGATCAGCTGCGCGTACTGAGCTCCGAAATCGACGACGACGACCGGTCTGGACTGCTGGCTTTGCGACGACACCCGAACAGTCTAAGCGGCCGCGCCGGGTGTTCCCGACGCGGCCGCTCATCCGATCACTTCCGGGTCGCTACGCGACGCCGCTGTGTTTGACCTCGACGACCGGCAGCCGCAACGCACCGGGTGCGTCGACGGGCACCACGGGGTTCTTCGGTTCGATCGGCGCGATACGACGGTAGGGCTGTCCCTGCTCGGGACGCTGGTCGTCCTCACCCTTGTTGGGCCACAACGATGCAGCGCGTTCGGCCTGCGCCGCGATGGTGAGCGAGGGGTTCACGCCGAGGTTCGCGGAGACCGCGGCGCCGTCGACGACGCTCAGCGTCGGGTAGCCGTGGACGCGGTGGTACGGATCGATGACCCCGTGGTCGCGATCGGATCCGATCACGGCGCCGCCGAGGAAGTGTGCGGTGAGCGGAATGTTGAAGATCTCACCCCACGTGCCGCCCGCGACACCGTCGATCTTCTCGGCGATGCGGCGTGTGGCCTCGTTGCCGGCCGGGATCCAGGTGGGATTCGGCTGCCCGTGTCCCTGTTTGCTGGTGACCTTGCGGCGGCCGAACAGACCCTTGGTCGTGTAGGTGGTGATGGAGTTGTCGAGGTTCTGCATCACCAGCGCGATGATGGTGCGCTCGCTCCACCGATGCACCGAGAGCATCCGCAGCATCTTCACGGGGTTCCGTACGACCTGCCCGAGGAACTTCACCCAGCGCGGGGTGCGTCCGTCGCCGTCGGTCATGAGGGTCTGCAGCAGGCCCATCGCGTTCGATCCCTTGCCGTACCGCACGGGTTCGATGTGCGTGTCGGGGGTGGGGTGGAACGACGAGGTGATCGCGACACCCTCGGTGAGCTTCAGATCGGGGTCGATCCTCATCTTCCCGGCACCGACGATCGATTCGGAGTTGGTGCGGGTCAGTTCGCCGACCTTGTCGGACAGTTCGGGCAGCGCACCGGTGTCCTTGAGGTGGTGCAGCAGGTGCTGCGTGCCCCACGTTCCGGCAGCGAGGACGACGTGCGCGGCCGTGTAGGTGCGCCGCCGCTTGCGGACCCACGCGCCGGTGCGTTCGGTGATCACGTCCCAGGTGCCGTCGGCGGCCTGACGCAGATCGGTGACGGTGGTCAGCGGGACGATCTCGGCTCCCGCTCGCTCGGCGAGACCCAGATAGTTCTTCACGAGGGTGTTCTTGGCGCCGTGGCGGCATCCCGTCATGCACTCGCCGCACTCGATGCAACCGGTGCGGTCGGGGCCCACGCCGCCGAAGTAGGGGTCGGCGACCGTGCGGCCGGGTTCGCCGAAGAACACACCCACGGGCGTCTGGATGAAGGTCTCGCCGACTCCCATGTCGTCGGCCACCGACTTGATCACCTTGTCGGCGTCGGTCATCCGGCCGTACTGCACCACGCCGAGCATCCGCTTCGCCTGGTCGTAGTAGGGGCTCAGTTCGTCCTGCCAGTCGGTGATGTGCGCCCACTGGCGGTCCTCGAAGAACGGCGCCGGAGGCTTGTACAAGGTGTTCGCGTAGTTCAGCGACCCGCCGCCCACGCCGGCACCGGCGAGGATCAGGCAGTCGCGCAGCAGGTGCACTCGCTGGATGCCGAAGCAACCGAGCTTGGGCGCCCAGAGGAAGCGGCGCAGGTCCCAGCTGGTCTTCGCGAAGTCGGCGTCGGCGTAGCGGCGGCCGGCCTCGAGAACGCCGACCTTGTAGCCCTTCTCCACGAGGCGCAACGCCGTGACGCTCCCACCGAAACCCGATCCGACGATCAGGACGTCGTAGTCCGTGACCCGTTGCTTACCCATGGAACCTCCAGCGACGAGAGTTGTTACCGGCCAGTATGCACCTCGGTGGTGTGACTACAGGCACATCTCAGACTCTACCCGTTACGTGGAGTTGCACGAAAACAAAGGGTGAGAAATGCCGATGGCCGGTCACCGCGTCCTGCGACGCTGTGACCGGCCATCGGGATGTACCGGGAAGGTCCTTATCCGCGGACCGACAGACCGACCTTCTGGAATTCCTTCAGATCGGAGTATCCGGCCTTCGCCATCGATCGGCGCAGACCGCCCACGAGGTTGAGCGAACCGGAGGGGTCGTCGGACGGGCCGAACAGCACCCGGCGGAGGCCCGGTCGTCCGTCCTCGGCGATCCGGACGGCAGCGCCGCGCGGCATCGACGGATGCCCGGCCACGGACGGCCAGTACCAACCCTTGCCTGCGGCTTCCTCGGCGAGGGCCAGGGGCGCGCCGAGCACCACCGCGTCGGCGCCGCACGCGATCGCCTTCGCGAGGTCGCCGGCGTTCTCGATGTCGCCGTCGGCGAGCACGTGGACGTAGCGGCCCCCGGTCTCGTCGAGGTAGTCGCGCCGGGCCGCAGCCGCGTCGGCGATGGCCGTGGCCATCGGGATACCGATGCCGAGCGAAGAGGACGTGGTGGTCGCCTGCTTCGTGGAGCCGAAGCCGACGATGACACCGGCCGCACCGGTGCGCATCAGGTGCAGCGCGGTCCGGTGGTCGCTGACGCCACCGGCGATGACCGGCACGTCGAGCTCCGAGATGAACGTCTTGAGGTTCAGCGGCTCGTCCTCACCGTGGGCCACGTGCTCGGCCGAGATGATGGTGCCCTGGACGACGAGGAGATCGACGCCCGCCTTCACGAGCTCGGGCGTGAGCGCGCGCGCGTTCTGCGGGCTGACGCGGACCGCGGTGGTGACACCCGCATCCCGCACCTGTGCGACGGCGGCGGCCAGCAGATCGCCCTGCAGCGGAGCAGCGTGCAGTTCCTGCAGGTAGCGGACGGCTGCGCGCGGATCCGTGCTCGCGATCTCCGCGAGACGGGTGACGACGGCGTCGACATCCGCATGACGGCCCCACAGGCCCTCGCCGTTGATGACGCCGAGACCGCCGGCCTTGCCCAGCTCGATCGCGAAGGTGGGCGACACCAGCGCGTCGGTGGGGTGCGCCAGCACCGGGATGTCGAAACGGTAGGCGTCGATCTGCCAGGCCGTCGACACCTCCTTCGACGAACGCGTCCGGCGCGACGGGACGATGTCGACGTCGCCCAGCTCGTACGTACGTCGGGCCGTGCGACCCATGCCGATTTCAACGAGGTCGCGCACGCGCGCCCCTTTCTCCTCTTGGACGATGCTCCCGTCCTACTCGGAACGGGACCCTGCTGCGAACGCGAAAACTACCGGACCACGTAGTTCGGTGCCTCGGCGGTGATCGTGATGTCGTGCGGGTGGCTCTCCTTGAGGCCGGCGGCGGTGATCTGCACGAACTGCGCCTCCTGCAGCTGCTCGATCGTCGTCGCGCCGGTGTAGCCCATCGCTGCGCGCAGGCCACCGATGAGCTGGTGCGTGACCTGCTGCAGCGGGCCGCGGAACGGCACGCGTCCCTCGATGCCCTCGGGCACGAGCTTGTCCTCGGAGAGCACGTCGTCCTGGAAGTAGCGGTCCTTCGAGTACGACTTGGCCTCGCCGCGGCTCTGCATCGCGCCGAGCGAACCCATGCCGCGGTAGCTCTTGAACTGCTTGCCGTTCACCAGGATCAGCTCACCCGGGGACTCGGTGGTGCCGGCGAGCAGCGAACCGAGCATCGCGGTGGACGCACCGGCCGCCAGAGCCTTGGCGACGTCGCCGGAGAACTGCATACCGCCGTCGGCGATGACCGGCACACCGTGGGCGCGCGCCACCGTGGACGCCTCGAGGATCGCCGTGATCTGCGGCGCGCCGACACCCGCGACGACACGCGTGGTGCAGATCGAGCCGGGGCCGATACCGACCTTGACCGCGTCGACGCCGGCATTGATGAGCGCCTCGGTGCCCTCGCGGGTCGCGACGTTGCCGCCGATGATCTGCACGCGGTCGCCGACCTCGGTCTTGAGCTTGGAGATCATCGACAGCACGTTGGCCGAGTGGCCGTGGGCGCTGTCGACGACGAGAACGTCGGCTCCGGCGTCGACCAGGGTCATGGCGCGGGTCCAGGAATCGTCGCCGACACCCACGGCGGCGCCGACGAGCAGACGGCCGTCGCGGTCCTTCGTGGCGTTGGGGTGCTGCTCGGTCTTGACGAAGTCCTTGACTGTGATCAGGCCGGTGAGCTTTCCCTGACCGTCGACGATCGGCAGCTTCTCGATCTTGTGGCGACGCAGGAGACCGAGCGCGGCCTCAGCGGTGACGCCTTCGCGGGCCGTGACCAGCGGAGCCTTCGTCATGACCTCGGCGACCGGACGGTTCTGGTCGACCTCGAACCGCATGTCGCGGTTGGTGATGATGCCGACGAGCTGACCCTCGTCGTCGGTGACCGGCAGACCCGAGATGCGGAATCGCGCACACATCGCGTCGACCTCGGCCAGCGTGTCGGTCGGCTTGCAGGTGACGGGATCGGTGACCATGCCGGCCTCCGACCGCTTGACGGTCTCGACCTGCGCGGCCTGCACCTCGGTGGGCATGTTGCGATGCAGCACGCCCATGCCACCGGCCCGGGCCATCGCGATGGCCATGCGGGACTCGGTGACGGTGTCCATGGCGGAGCTGACCAGCGGGATCCGCAGGCGGATCTCACGGGTGAGCTGGCTCGACGTGTCGACCTGACTCGGGACGACGTCGGAAGCCGCGGGAAGCAGCAGCACGTCGTCGAAGGTCAGACCCAGCATTGCGACCTTGTTCGGGTCGTCACCGCCGGTGTGCACGCGCCCTCCGGTACTACTCATGCGGTTCGGACCCTCCGTGACAGTCGATGGGAGCGGACGGCAGAACCGTCCGGCAGCGGGAATGAATGAAGGCTGTGCACGCTCGTCGCACCGACGGGCGGTTGGAGAGCGGCACGCACCCATTCATGTTATCTGTTCGGAGGAACAAGCTCGGCTCCCACCCTGTTCCCCGATGTTCCTCACATCACCCCGTGTGATTTCACGGCGTGTCCCCTGGCGACCGCTGGCGCAGACCCCCTCATTCTGCGTACCGTGGAGTCGTGCGTGATCAGTTGCCTCCCGGACTCCCACCGGACCCGTTCGCAGGAGACCCCGACGATCCGTCCGCAGCACTGGACGCGATCGAGCCGGGCCAGCCCCTGGATCCTGCGGAGCGGCTCGCGGTGGAAGAGGACCTCGCAGACCTGGCCGTCTACGAGGCGCTGCTGGCTCCCCGCGGCGTCCGCGGACTCGTGGTGTGCTGCGAGGACTGCCACCAGGACCACTACCACGACTGGGACATGCTGCGAGCGAACCTGCTGCAGCTGCTCGTCGACGGCACCGTCAGACCGCACGAGCCGGCCTTCGATCCGTCCCCCGACGCCTACGTCACCTGGGACTACTGCCGCGGCTACGCGGACGCGTCCATGAACGAGGCTCTTCCCGTCGACCCCTACGGTCTGGATTCCTGACCGACCGTTCCCCACGCGGACCACGCATCACGTCACTTCCACGAACGACCCGGGCCCGACAGCACATGCTGCCGGGCCCGGGTCGTTCGGTACTTCTAGCCGCCTTCCGAAGTGGTCACGGACCCCGGAGCGAAATCTGCTCCCGGTCCGTCCTGCGTCGACCGCGGCGACGACGCGGTCGTGGTGGGTGCAGGGGTCGCGGACTCCGACGTCGCCGGCGGCGGCGGTTCGCTCGGCGGAGGTGACGGCTGCGTGCTGGAGGACGGCGGCGGCGGCGCGGTCTGCGACGGCGTGGACGTGGCGGACACCGGAGGCGGCGCCTGCAGAATGGTCGGATCCACGGTCGTCGACGACGTGGGCGGGGCGGTGGTGCCCGTGTCGGTACCCGTTGTGGGAGCGGGCTGCTGTCCTTCCGTGCCGGGCGTCGTGACCGGCGGGGGCACGACGGCACCGGGAACCACCGGCGCCTCGGGTGCCACCGGCGCTGCCGGCGGCGGAGGCACCTGCGGCACCAACCGGCCGAGTTCCTCGGCGAGGCGTTGCGCCCAGTCGCCGAGCGCATCGCGCTCCTCTGCGTCCCGGACGTCGCCCGAACGGGACTCCGCGGACGTCAGCAACTCGCGTGCTTCTTCCGTGTGGCCCTCGGCGATGAGTTGTTCGGCACGTTGCAGGGTCGATGTGGTGTCGATCCGGGCCTCGGTGGATTGCGCCTGCTCACTGAACACGACCTGCTTGACGCCCCACAACGGGTCGCCGGGCTCGGCGCCGTAGGACACCGCGGTCGCGCTGCCGATGGCGACGGCGACGAGCGCTGCTGCACCTGCGAGCGGACGGAGCAACCGGAGTTGCCCCTTCGATCTCGGGCGCAGAGGGGTGACCTCCGGGGTCGGAGCGAGCGTTTCCCGCGTCCCCAGTTCGCGATGGACGGCGGCGACCACTTCGTCGAGGTCGGGGCCGGCGGGCATCGGTTCGGCGAGGATCTCTGCACGCCAGTCGGCGAGCAGCGTGGCGAGTTCGTACTCCTCGGTGTCCTTCGTCTCGACGAGCCCGTTACCGGAGATCGCATCGATCAGCGCGTCGTCACGACGCACGGCGGCAAGGTCCACGGAAGTTTCGTCGTCGGGAAACTCGTCGTCGAAGCCGTCGCCCGAGAAACGCCCCCTACCCATTCCGCTCACCTGCTCTCGTGACTTCCTTCTTGAGTCTCGCGATGGCCCGGTGCTGGGCCACCCTGATCGCTCCTGCAGTACTACCGACCGCTGCGGCCGTCTCCTCGGCCGACAATCCCATGACGAGACGGAGGATGAGGATCTCGCGCTGCTTCTCCGGCAGGATGCCCAGCAGCTGCTTCATCTGCCGGCCCGCCTCGGAGTTGATCGCGTATTCCTCGGGGCTGTCGTCGAGCGACATCACCTCCGGCACATCCGCCACGGGTTCCGCGCGGTTGCGGGCCGCACTGCGGTGCGCGTCGGCGACCTTGTGAGCAGCGATCCCGTATACGAACGCCATGAAGGGGCGGCCTTGGTCCTGATATCTCGGCAGAGCGGTCATCACGGCCAGGCACACCTCCTGTGCAACGTCGTCTGCAGAGAGCTGGCCGCGCTCTGCAGATCCGACCCGTGCGCGGCAGTACCGCACGACGAGGGGCCGGACACTTGCAAGAACCTGAGCGAGAGCCGCCCGGTCGCCTTGCGCAGCCGCAGCAACCGCGGAGTCCAACTCCTCACCCATAACAGTCATCGATTGCGCAAGTCCTGGCGTTACAGACGGCACCACCCCCCCGGGCGGGCTTCCACCTGACCGTGGAACACCCCCAGAGTAACTACAACGACCGACCGGTCGGGTCACCCCCCGCGCGCGAATGGAACTCAACAGGCAGACGAGGTCACGAAGCGACCCCCATGCCCCCTGATCACGGTCGCGCAGAAGTCACGGACGCGTCCCGCGTCGAGATCACGGCCGGGTGCCGCATCGTCGTCACGGACGCGACCCGCATCTCTCCCTGCCCCCAGCCCGTCGAGGAGCATCGCCGCGGCCCATTGCAACGGGATCAGTCCGTGTTCCTCCGCACGCGCGAGGACGTCGGCGGCCAGGTCCATGGCCGGACCTTGGTCGGGCAGTCCGGTCAGAGAGGCCGACCGCACGAGGTCCGACTTCACGGAGTGCCGGATCGATCCGAATCCGTCCGCAAGTTCCACCGCGCGGTCCGCCTGGCTGCGCGCACGGGTGAAGTCGCCTGCCGCGAGAGCGGATTCGGCCCCGACCCATGCGAGACGGATCCGCTGTCGCACGAAGGCCTTCTCCCCCGCTTCCGATTCGGCAGCGTCGAGAGCGGCTGCGCATCGGTCGAGGAGCGACCCGCACACCGCGAGACGGCCCCGCCCGAGCGCATCGGCCGCCAACCCCGTGGCGGCGTCGCACTGTGCAGCGACAGTGTTCCCGGAGCCGATTCGCAGCGACCCCGCCTCGGCGAGAGCACGTCCGTCCAGGACGGCGGCGGCGCGATGTCCGCCCAACTGACGGAGAAGGGAGGCCTCGGTGCTCGCGCCGAACGACGACCACACTCCTCCGGTTCCACGCACTCGGGCCAGCTCGGCCCGCGCGGCGGCGTAACGCCCCTGCCCACCGAGCGCGACGGCCCGCAACCAGTTCTGTTCGGGTCCGTGCGCCGCAGGGAGCGGATGTGCCCCCGGGGTCGGGCCGAAGGCCGCGGCGACCAGGATCGCGTGACGGTCGGACGGTGTCGGTGCCGTGTGCCGGCGGGCGTCGGAATGTGCCATCGCGGAATCATCGCACCAGCGGATACCGGCGATACGCGGGGCTCCAGGCCGACGCCGGGCATTTGCCGGAGAGAAATTATCACCGTGAGCGCAAATAGTCTCGATGATTGGAACGCAGGGATGCGCAGAAGACATTTCCGAACATTTTGTTAAACATCGCGTTAAAACATGCGCGGTGCATGTAGGGTGTCGCCCCTGCTCTCCGAGCCCGGGTCGGAGCCACATCAGGCCGCCGAAAGGCCGGGTTACCAGCGAGTAAAGGACCTTCTACCCACATCGGGAGCGGAGAATACCGCGGATCGCCCCCACCCGCAGCGCACAGGCACGACTCCTCACGAAAGTAAATATTTCCGCGGTTAAATCTTGGCCGTTCGGTTATGGACTATCCCACTCATCGAAAATATTGACGACGAATCGATACAGATCCTACGGTGAGTTTGTTTGATTCGGATCACAGCGGGAATCCCGATGTGTCCACGGTCCGCTCGCACAACTCACGCGAGCTTGCTGCAAAGGAGTGCCACATGCCTGCACCACACACACTGCCCGGCCCCAACGCGGACCTCTGGGATTGGCAGATGCACGGTAAGTGTCGTGGTGTGGACTCCTCGGTGTTCTTCCATCCCGACGGAGAGCGCGGTCGTGCCCGCGCCCAGCGGGAGAACCGCGCGAAGGAGCTGTGCCGCACCTGCCCCGTGCTGGCGCGTTGCCGCGACCACGCCCTCGCCGTCGCCGAGCCGTACGGCATCTGGGGCGGCATGTCGGAGACCGAGCGGGAGATGTACACGAGGCAACGACGGCGGAAGGTCGCTGTGTGAGGCGGTCACCCGCCCCGTGATGACGCCGTCAGGTCGTGACCATGTCGACACGACCGGGACGGTACGACCGGGACGGTACGACCGGAGGCCGGTTGGAGGAGATGCGTCGATACGATGAAGGCCCCGCAGGGAATGCGAACATTCCTTGCGGGGCCTCGCTGTATTCGTGCCGTCCGGAACGACTTTCACGTCCGGCTCGACCTACGGACCCGCCGGGCGGCGGGTCCGCGGCCCTGACCGGTCGCTCAGTGCGCGTGACCGTGGCCGTGCCCGGCCTCGGCCTCTTCCTCCGGCTTGTCGACGACGGCGCTCTCGGTGGTGAGCACCATGCGTGCAACCGACGCGGCGTTGACGACAGCGGAGCGCGTCACCTTCACCGGGTCGACGACGCCCTCGGCGACGAGGTCGCCGTAGGAGAGGGTCGCGGCGTTGAAGCCCTGACCGCTCTCCTCGACCTTGCTCACGACCACCGCACCATCGATGCCGGCGTTCGTGGCGATCCAGTACAGCGGCGCGGTGAGCGCGGTGCGCAGCGCGGCCACGCCCGTGGCGGCGTCGCCGGAGAGGGACGCCTGAAGCTCCTCGAGCGAGCGTGCGGCCTGCACGAGAGCCGACCCGCCACCCGGGACGATGCCCTCCTCGATGGCCGCCTTCGCGGCGTTGACTGCATCCTCGACGCGGAACTTGCGCTCCTTGAGGTCCGTCTCGGTCGCCGCACCCACACGGATGACCGCGACGCCACCGGCGAGCTTCGCGAGGCGCTCTTCGAGCTTCTCGCGGTCCCAGTCGGACTCGGTGGCCTCGATCTCACGACGCAGCTGAGCGGCGCGCGCCTCGATGTCCTCGGCGGTACCGGCACCGTCGACGATCGTGGTGCTGTCCTTCGTCACCACGACACGGCGGGCCGAGCCGAGCAGGTCGAGTCCGGCCTCCTTGAGGGACAGACCCAGATCGGAGTTGATGACCGTACCCGCGGTGACGACGGCGAGGTCCTCGAGGAAGGCCTTCCGGCGATCACCGAAGTACGGAGCCTTGACGGCAACGGCCTTGAGAGTCTTGCGGATCGCGTTGACCACGAGGGTCGACAGCGGCTCGCCCTCGATGTCCTCGGCAATGATCAGGACCGGCTTACCGGACTCTGCGATCTTCTCGAGGAGCGGGAGGAAGTCGGGAAGCGAGCTGATCTTCTCGCGGTACAGCAGGACGAGCGCGTCCTCGAGGACGGCTTCCTGCGCGTCGATGTCCGTGATGAAGTAGGGCGACAGGAAGCCCTTGTCGAACTGCACGCCCTCGGTGACGACCAGTTCGGTGCTCAGCGTGGAGGATTCCTCGACGGTGACGACACCGTTCTCCCCGACGCGGGTCAGCGCTTCGCCGACCATCTCACCGATCTCCTCGTCGCGCGAGGACACGGTGGCGACCTGCGCGATGGCGGTCTTGCCCTCGACGGGAGTGGCGGCAGCGAGCAGAGCCTCGCTCACCTTGTCCGCACCCTGGGCGATACCGGCACCGAGCGCGATCGGATTGGCGCCTGCGGCAACGTTCTTCAGGCCGACCTTGACCAGCGCCTGGGCGAGAACGGTCGCGGTGGTGGTGCCGTCACCCGCGACGTCGTTGGTCTTGGTCGCGACACTCTTGACGAGCTGGGCGCCGAGGTTCTCGAACGGATCCTCCAGCTCGATCTCACGGGCGATGCTCACACCGTCGTTCGTGACGGTGGGACCACCGAAGGCCTTGGCGAGCACGACGTGCCGGCCACGCGGGCCGAGCGTCACCTTGACGGCGTCGGCCAGCTGGTCGACACCGCGCTCGAGAGCCCGCCGCGCGGTCTCGTTGAACTCGATTTGCTTGGACATGTTCTGCGACTACTCCTGGACTCGGATGTTCCCCAACGTATTCCGCCCCGGGTCCGAAACGGGACACCGGGGCGGAATGCAAGCGGCCTACTTGGCGACGACAGCCAGGACGTCGCGCGCAGACAGGATCAGGTACTCCTCGCCGGCGTACTTGATCTCGGTTCCGCCGTACTTGCTGTAGATGACGACGTCGCCTTCCTTGACGTCCAGCGGGATGCGCTTGTCGCCATCTTCGTCCCAGCGGCCGGGGCCGACGGCGACGACGGTGCCCTCCTGGGGCTTCTCCTTCGCCGTGTCCGGGATGACCAGGCCGGAGGCAGTCGTCGTCTCGGCCTCGTTGGCCTGGACGAGGATCTTGTCCTCGAGCGGCTTGATGTTCACGCTCGCCACGATGAGCCCTCCACTTTCAGGGGTAATGGGGTCCGAGAACCGGTGTTCTCGAACACGGGTGTGTTCAGTCATCACGGTGACTCCGCACGCGTCCCGTCGTCGCGGGTGCCGGGCCGGCGCTCGGTGTCACTAGCACTCTATACACGCGAGTGCCAGCGCTCAAGGGCAACGGGTGCAAACACGCCGACCTGCGTCGAACCCGGCGTCATGTTACGGTTGAATAACGGAAACCCATGAGCGTGATCGTTCGGTGACCTCAGCCGAGGTAGGCCCTGGACGCCTGGTCGTCGATCACGCACGGAAGGTGAACAATGCCCACGTCGCTCGGCATCTCCGTCGGCGCCTCCGGCGTCGGCTCGGCCCTGCGCGTCGATGCTGCACACGCGCCCACAACGGAATTCCGCAGACTCGCCTCCGAGTCCCAGCCCGGGCGCGATCTCGGAGATCTCGTCTTCGACGCCGTCTCGCTCACGTCTCCTCGCGGAACCGCCCGCGGAGCCGACAGTCCCGACATCATCACAGTCGCATACCGCACCGAGGAACAGGCGAACGAGATCCGCACGGCCGCCGAGCGGACGGGCCACATGGTCCGCCTCGTTGCGGAGACCACCGCCGCCCTCGAATACCTCTACACCGTGGGGGTCCGTCGCGAACCCGGCGCGATCGCGCTCGTGGACATCGGAGCCACCGGCACGACCGTCTCCGTCCTCGACCGCGCGACCGGCACCCTGCTGCGGTCCGCACGCACCGAGACCGTCAGCGGCGACGCCCTGACCGCACGTGTGCTCGATCATGTCCGCAACGCCACCGAGCGGATGCGCACCCGGCGGCAGATCGACCCCGGCCTGCTGGCGGCCCGGTGCCAGGGCGCCCAGGAGGCACTCTCCTCGGCGACGACGACCCGCATCGACATCGCCGAGGCCGGTCCCGACGCGACGGTCACCCTCACCCGAGCGCAACTGGACGAACTGACGACCGATCTCGCCGACGAAGCGGCGGCGTTCACGCGGCGCATCTGCTCGAGCACCGATCCGGTTCCCGAGACCATGGCCCTCATCGGAGGCGCGGCCGCGTCCCCCGTCCTCGCCGCGGCGATCTCGGCGGAGTTCGACGGCGAGATCGTCACCGTCCCCGAACCGGGAGCGGCTGCCGCGATCGGTGCGGCGCTGTCGGCCGATTCCCTGTCCTCGGTCGGATACACCGTGGTCGGTGCCCTGTCGCGCACCGGCAACCGATCCTCGGGTCGTGTCTCCGGTGCGGTCGCCGGGCTCCTGGTGCTCAGCGCGATCATGGCCGGCTTCGCCACCCAGCACTTCACCGAACGAGACAGCAGCGACGCCCAGGTGTCGCCGCGTTTCACGAGCGGCGACGTCCCCACGCAGGAGGCCGGTCCCGGCGAGTCGGCCGTCCCGTCCCACGACCCGCCGCCCGAACCCGTGACGTCCCGGAGCACCCAGGACGCACCCGCGCCCACGACGGTTCCCTGGCCGTTGCCGACCGTCGAGCACACCGTTCCGTCGACCCAGGATCCGTGGCCCACCGCGCCCGAGTCGTCGAGCACCACCGTGACACCCACGCCGATCGATCAGGTGCCGACACCCGGGTCGACAGCGGAGGAAGAGTCCGACACGGACCGACCGTTCACGTCGCCGGATTCCGAGACCGCACCGAGGCCCGATCCGGACTCCACGGCTCCGGACACGACCGCTCCGGACACCACAGCTCCGGACACGACGGCTCCCGACACCACCGAGCCGACCACGCCGCCGGAGACGACGAGCCCTGCGCCCACCGATCCGGAGACGACCGAACCGAGCACCGGCGTGAGCCCGACCCCCCCGTCGACCACATCGCCGACCGAGACGCCGTCCGCGTCGCCCACCGGCGCATATCCGACCGACGTGTCCTCCACGATCGCGTCCGTCACGGAGGAGAGCACGACCGTGCCGTCCACCGGACAGACCACGACGGGCGACACGACCACCGGGGAGACCACCACCGGATCCGGAACCTCGGAGATCGCCCCCACCTAGGCGGAGCGCCCTCCTCGGGCGACGGATCGGTCGGGAACGGTCAGGCGACGACCTGCGACACCGACACCGACAGGCCCGGATCCGTCGCAGCGCCCAGCGAGGACGGCTGCGCCCCCGCGGCGATGAGATGCGCGCCCAGCGACGCGATCATGACGCCGTTGTCGGTGCACAGCTTCGGTCGCGGCACACGCAGGGTGATACCGGCGGCAGCGCACCGTTCCTCGGCGAGCGCGCGCAACCGGCTGTTGGCGGTCGCTCCACCACCGAGGACGAGCGTGTCGACACCGAGATCCTGGGCGGCCCGCACGGCTTTCATGGTGAGCACGTCCGCCACCGCCTCCTGGAAACCCGCAGCAACATCGGCGACCGGCACCGGTTCGCCCGCACGTTCCTTCGCTTCGACGAAGCGGGCCACCGCGGTCTTGAGACCGGAGAACGAGAAGTCGTGACGCGCGTCGCGCGGACCGGTCATGCCCCGCGGGAACACGACTGCGGTGGGGTCGCCCTGGCGGGCCAGCCTGTCGACCTCGGGACCGCCGGGATAACCGAGCCCCAGCAGTCGCGCGACCTTGTCGAAGGCCTCCCCGGCGGCGTCGTCGACGGTGGTGCCGAGTTCGACGATGGGCTTGCCGAGATGTTCGACGTGCAGCAGGTGGGTGTGACCACCGGAGACGAGCAGCGCCACGCAGGGCGGCATCGGTCCGTGCTCGAGGGTGTCGACCGCGACATGGCCCGCGAGGTGGTTGATCGCGAAGAACGGCACGTTCCACGCTGCCGCGTAGGCCTTGGCGGCGGCGACACCGACGAGCAGTGCTCCCGCGAGTCCCGGACCGATGGTCACGCACACCGCGTCCGGCTTCTCGATCCCGGCCTCGTCGAGGGCGCGCCGCATCGTCGGCCCCATGGCCTCGAGATGGGCGCGGGATGCGATCTCCGGCACCACACCGCCGAAGCGGGCGTGCTCGTCCACGCTCGACGCCACGGCGTCGGCCATCAGCTCGAGGGTGCCGTCACCCACCCAGCGGACGATGCCGACACCGGTCTCGTCGCACGAACTCTCGATGCCCATCACGACGGGGCGCTCGGGCAGCTCGAATCGGGGGCTGGTGGTGCTCACGCCGGTGACTCCTCTCGCGGATCCGGACGACGCATCGTGTACGCGTCCGCGCCGCTCGGCTGGTAGTAACGCTTCCTGGTTCCGACGATCTCGAAGCCCTCGCGCCGGTACAGGGCGATCGCCGCGTCGTTGTCGGTGCGCACCTCGAGGAAGACCGGTCCTCCCCAGCGGTCGGCGACGGCCAGCAACTCCCCCAGGAGGGCTCCGCCGATCCCCCGGCGGCGCGCGGCGGGGTCCACGCCGATGGTGTGCACCTCGGATTCGGGTTCGATGGCCGTACCGAGTCGCGCGAGTCCCGCGTAACCGATCAGCCGGCCCTGCGGATCGCGTGCCGCGAAGTAGCGATTGTGAGGCGAAGCCAACTCCGAACGGAAGGCATCGGCGCTCCACGGGTCGTCGCCGGGGAACAGGATCTGTTCGAGTTCGGCGCAGCGTGGTGCGTCCTCCGGACGTAGCGCGTCGATGACGACCGCGTTCTCCGCGGCCGTGTTCTCCTCGGGTGTACTGGTCATGCTCGGCGGTTCGCGGTCTCCACCGCGTCGGGGCGGCGCAGGTACAGGGGCACGAGCGGCTCCGGGGCGGCGCCCGCGCGCAGGGCGTCGGCGGCGACGATCACCAGGCCCGCCGGGGACGGCGTCTGCACGTCCACCGCCGGGAGGTCGAACAGCGCGACGTGCGACGGCGAGCCCGCCACCCGCACCGACGGCTCGGCGGGCACGTCGGCGGGCTTGCGCACCTCGGGTCCTTCGACACGGCGGCCACCGGAATAGCGTGCCCAGTAGATCTCGCGACGACGGGCGTCGGTGACGACGAGCAGATCGTCGTCCGTACCGTGTTCCCGGTGGACGTCCGCGGCGATCGCGTCGAGGCTGCACACACCGTGCACGGGGATGCCGAGAGCATCACCGAAGGCTGCAGCGGTGGCCATGCCGACACGGAGACCCGTGAACGGACCCGGTCCGATGCCGACGACGATCGCGTCGAGATCGGTGGGTGCGGCGCCGGCCTCGGCGAGGCATTCGAGGATCTGCGGGGTGAGAACTTCGGCGTGCGCTCGCGGATTGTCGAGCACGCGCGCAGCGACCGTATCGGGCCGGGCATCGTCCCGACCGCGGTCGAGACGGACGACTCCCGAGGTCACGGCGGGGGTGGCGGTATCGACAGCGAGCACGAGCACGATGTACCAGCTTACTCCGCACGACCTGCCCGGTCGGTGCGCAGTGACGGAAGCCACCGGCATGCGGGGTACCGGTGGGTCAGCCGACCCACTCCCACTCGGCACGGCGGACGTCGGTGCCCGGGTCGCGCCGGAGCCGGACCCTCAGATGCCGTTCGGCGAGCTGCTCGACCAGGCCACCGCCCCATTCGACCACCACGACGGTGTCGGTCAGGTCGGTGTCGAGGTCGAGCGCGTCGAGTTCGTCGAGGGCGTTCGGTCCGTCGCCGAGACGGTAGGCATCGACGTGGACGAGCCCGACCGGTTCGCGTCCCTCCGGACTACCGGGACGGTGTTCACGGGCGATGACGAAGGTCGGGGAGGTCACGCGTCCCTCCACGCCGAGGCCGGCGGCGATTCCGCGGGTCAGCGCCGTCTTGCCCGCGCCGAGCGGCCCGTCGAGCACGACGAGGTCGCCGGCCCGCAACTCGGCTGCCAGCCTGCGCCCGAACGCCTCGGTGTCCTCCACGGTCGGCAGTTCGATGCTCTGCGCCCCCACCTGCGGCCCACTCGATTGCGACTCACCCAATTGCGATCTGCCTTCCGCTCGCTCCCTGCGTGAAACTCCGCTGGATCAGGCGATCGAGGGCACGATCGACCACCTCGGGGAACTCCAGCTGCACGAGGTGCCCGGCACCACGTACCCGCTTGAGTTCGACGTCGGGCAGTTCCTCCGCCAGCGCCTCGGAACTCGCGTACGGGATGACCATGTCGGCGTCGCCGGACAGCACCAGCACGGGCACGGTGCCCAGGACCGGAAGCGCCGCGGACTCGTCGTGCAGTTCGAGGGTGCGGAGGAAGTTGACGATGGTGAGCACCGACGTCTCGTCGAGCATCCGGTCGGACAACTTCACCAGGCGGGGGCTCACGACCGTGCCGTAGGACGCCGCACGCAGGATCGGGGTTACGACGGCACGGGCCGCGCCGCGGGCGAACTGCACGAATCCCGGTGCGGTACGCGCCGCGTACCGGAACGCGTCGATCACCGGGTTCTCGAGATTGCGTCCGATACCGGTCTTGCTCAGACCTGCCGCGGTGGTCGCCAGGAGCCCGACGCCCACGATGCGTTCACCGAACAGGTCGGGTCGCTGGGAGGCGAGGGCGATCGCGGTCATGCCGCCCATCGAGTGGCCCACGACCACCACCGGACCGGTAGGCGCGACCTCGTCGATCACCCGGCCCAGGTCACGGCCGAGCTGCGCGATGGTGCACGTCGCGGCACCGGAGAAACCGGATTCGCCGTGACCACGCTGGTCGTAGAAGACGGCACGCACGTCGCGTCCCCACTGTTCGCGCAGGTGTCGGTACTGCATGTGCCAGGACTGCATGCGCAGGCAGTAGCCGTGGACGAACACGACCGTGAGCGGAGCCAGCGACGAGCCGCTCTCACGGACCACGAGCGGCACACCGTCCTCGGTGGTCACGATGCGGCGCGGGAGCCGGAGGATCTCGTCGAAGTCCTCGTTCTGATAGATCTCGTGGGCGGGCGCGCCCGCGGTCTTGACCGCGTACAGTCCCGCCGACGATGCGAGCGTCGCGAGGCTCGCACCGAGGAGTCCCATCCTGTTCACGAGGGACATGACGTCACGCTCCCTTCGCTCCGACATAGGTCCGGACGGTCCGTCCGCCGATGCCGGTCACGATCTCGTAGTTGATCGTGTCCAGCTTGTCGGCCCAGTCCTGGGCGTTCGGTTCTCCATGACGCCCGTCACCGAAGAACAACGCCTCGTCGCCCTCGCTTACTCCTGCCCCGTCGGGGCCGAGGTCGACGACGACCTGATCCATGCACACGCGCCCGATCTGCGGGCACCGGCGCCCGCCGAGCTGCACCTCGATGCGCCCGCTGAGATTGCGGCGGATTCCGTCCGCATATCCCATGGGCAGCAGCGCCACCGTCGTATCCGCGGGAGCGGTCCAGGTGTGCCCGTAGGACACGCCGTCTCCCGCCTTCACCTTCTTCACCAGCACCACCCTCGCCCGCACGGTCATCACCGGCCGGAAGCCCAGGTCGCCGAGTTCCGGGATCGGTGTCAACCCGTACATCGCAATTCCGGGCCGAACCATGTCGAATCGCAGGTCGGGACGGGTGACGGTGGCCGCGGAGTTCGACAGATGCACCACTTCGGGAGCCAGATGGTGCCGCCGCAGATCCGCAACGGCCTCGCTGAGCCGGTCGCGCTGCTCGGCGTTGCCCGGATGCTCGGGTTCGTCGCCGTGGGCGAGGTGCGAGAACGCTCCACGCAAGCGCACGACACCTTCGGCCTGTGCCCGGCCCAGGTCGCGCAGCATGTCGTCCCACTCGTCGGCGGCGACACCGTTGCGGTTGAGACCGGTGTCGACCTTGACCGTGACGGTCGCGGTGACCCCGACCTGCCGGGCCGCCTCGACGACGGCCGCGAGGTGGCGCGGCGAGGACAGGCCCAGTTCGACCCCGGCCTCGACGGCGGGAGCGAAATCGGAGTCGGCGGTGTGCAGCCACGACAGGATCGGCGCCTCGATACCCGCGGCGCGGAGTTCGAGTGCCTCGCCGAGCGTCGTCACACCCAGTTCGCGGGCACCTGCGGCGAGCGCGGCGCGCGCGACCGGCACGGCTCCGTGGTTGTAGGCGTCGGCCTTGACGACGGCCATGACCGCAGCCGGACCCGCGTACTCCCGGAGCGCTCGTACGTTCTCCGCCACAGCGTCGAGATCGATGACGGCTTCGGCTTGGGGAAGAACGGTACGTGCAGGTCGCGGGGTGCGTTGGGTCGTGGTCACGTCTGTCGATCCTGCCACTGTGCCGTCGAACGCCGACGTCGTGTCCCCGTGTGCCACGTCACGATTCGGCAATGTGGGTGCGCAGCAGACGAATCGAGTCGCCGATGCGGGAGAGGATCGCGCTCGCCGAGATCGGCGCCGCTCCGGGAGAATCCGGGTCCTGCGCGGCGAGGTTCGCGGCGAGCGCATGGGCCCGAGCACCGGCCGCCGCGGCCAGGTCCACCGGCATGCCCGACGAGAGCAACGAGCCGATGACACCGGCCAGCACGTCCCCGGCGCCCGCGGTCGACGCCCACGACCCGCCCGCGTCGTTGACGAAGACGTGCCCGTCGGGTCGTGCCACGAGGGTCGCGCGGCCCTTGAGCAGCACGTGCACACCCCAGTCGGCGGCGAGGGAACGTACCGCCGCGACCCGGTCCGGTTCGGGACGCTGCCCGGTCAGGCGTGCGAATTCGCCGGCGTGCGGGGTGAGCAGGGTGGGCGCGGACCGGCCCCGCACGAGACCGGGTTCGCGGGCGAGGAGCGTGAGCCCGTCGGCGTCGACGAGCACCGGCAGGTCGGTGGCGAGGATGTCGCGCAGGTTCGCGCAGGCCTCGTCGTCGGTACCGGCGCCCGGCCCCACGACCCAGGCCTGCACTCGCCCGGTCTCCGCCACCGAGGGCGACACGACGACCTCGGGGAACCGCGCGAGCACCTCGGAGGCACCCGATCCGGCGTAGCGCACCATGCCGGAGGTCGCGGCGACGGCCGCTCCCGTGCACAGCACACCCGCCCCCGGATATCGGGCGCTGCCGGCACGGATACCCACCACACCCTGGGAGTACTTGTCGTCCTCGGCGCCGGGCACCGGCCAGATCGCACCGATCTCGGACGGTTCCGCCGCGACCAGCCCGGCCTTCGGGAGTGTGAGTCCGATGTCGACGAGTTCGACGCGGCCGCAGCGCGCGGCGGCGAGCGCATGGACCGGCTTGTAGGCGCCGAAGGTGACGGTCACCGCGGCCGTGATCGCCGGTCCGTCGACCGCGCCGGTATCGGGATCGACACCGCTCGGGGTGTCGACGGCGATGATCGGCGCAGTGATCTCGTCCACGATCGCGGCCGCCGCCGATCGGAGCGGGCCGCGCCCGGAGATGCCGACGATGCCGTCGAGCACGAGGTCCGGGTCGCCGACGTGCTCGGGAGTCGCCTGGACGATCCGCCCACCGGCCTTCCGCAGTGCCCGCAGACCCGCGGGGTGCACCCGGTCGGGGTCGAGCAGCAATGCCGTGACGGACACGCCGCGGTGGCGCAGGAAGGTTCCCGCCCACAGCGCGTCGCCGCCGTTGTCGCCGGATCCGACGAGCAGGCTCACCCGCCGACCGGCGATTCCACCGGTGCGTTCGCGCAGTTCGGAAGCCACGACCCGCGCGAGTCCGTACGCCGCGCGCCGCATGAGCGTCCCCTCGGGGAGGGACGCCAGCAGCGGGGCCTCAGCCGCACGGACCACGTCGGACGGGTGAAAACTGCGCATTGTCCCCCTACCCTGTCACTCCTGCACCGGCGGCGGGTGGGCCGCTACTCGACGGTGACCGACTTGGCGAGGTTGCGGGGCTTGTCGACGTCGTAACCGCGGGCCTGCGCGACCTCCGCGGCGAAGACCTGCAACGGCACCGTCGACAACAGCGGCTGCAGCAGCGACGCCGACGACGGGATCTCGACGAGGTGATCGGCGAACGGCCGGACCGTCTCGTCGCCTTCCTCGGCGATGACGACGGTGACGGCTCCGCGGGCCTGGATCTCGCGGATGTTGCTGAGCAGCTTGCTGTGCAGCACGGCGCGGCCCTTCGGCGACGGCATGACGACGATGACGGGCAGCCCGTCCTCGATCAGCGCGATCGGGCCGTGCTTGAGCTCACCGGCGGCAAAACCCTCGGCGTGCATGTACGCCAGTTCCTTGAGCTTGAGCGCACCCTCGAGCGCGACCGGGTAGCCCACGTGCCGACCGAGGAACAGCACGGCCGGCGAGGCCGACAGCTCCCGCGCCAGCGCCCGCACCGGCTCCATGCCGGTCAGCAGCTCGGCGATCTTCTCCGGCATCGCCGCCAGGTCCTGGTATTCGCGGGCCACCTCGTCCGGATACTTCGTGCCGCGCGCCTGCGCCAGCGCCAGACCCACGAGGTAGTTCGCGGCCATCTGCGCCAGGAACGCCTTCGTCGACGCCACACCGATCTCCGGGCCGGTACGGGTGTAGAGCACCGCGTCGGCCTCCCGCGGGATCTGCGCGCCGTTGGTGTTGCACACCGCCAGCACCCGCGCCTTCTGATCCTTGGCGTGCCGGACCGCTTCGAGGGTGTCGGCGGTCTCCCCCGACTGCGAGATCGCCACGACCAGCGTGGACCGGTCGAGCACCGGATCGCGGTAGCGGAACTCCGAGGCCAGCTCGACCTCGACGGGCAGGCGGGTCCAGTGCTCGATCGCATACTTGGCGACCAGGCCCGAGTGATACGAGCTGCCGCAGGCGACGACGAACACCTTGTCGATGTCGCGCAGTTCCTGATCGGACAGGCGCTGCTCGTCGAGCACGATGCACCCGTCGACGAAGTGACCGCGCAACGTGTCGGCCACCGCGGCCGGCTGCTCCTCGATCTCCTTGAGCATGAAGTAGTCGTGGCCGCCCTTCTCGGCGGCGGCGAGATCCCAGTCGATGGTGAACGGACGCGTCGCCACGTCGGTGTTGCCGTCGAAGTCGGTGACCTCGTAGGAGTTGTTCGTGATCACCACGACCTGGTCCTGCCCGAGCTCGACCGCCTCCCGGGTGAACTCGATGAACGCCGCGACGTCCGAGGCGATGAACATCTCACCGTCGCCGACCCCGACGACCAGCGGCGTCGACCGACGCGCCGCGACGATCGTGCCCGGATGATCCGCGTGGGCGAAGACCAGCGTGAACGCACCCTGCAGCCGGCGCAGCACACTGCGGGCGCTGTCGACGAAGTTGCCCGCCGTCGGGCCCTCGGCGTAGGCGCGGGCCACCAGGTGCACCGCGACCTCGGTGTCGGTGTCGCTGGCCAGCTCCACACCCGACTTCTCGAGCTCCTCACGCAGCGGCGCGAAGTTCTCGATGATGCCGTTGTGCACCACCGCGACCTTGCCGGTCGCGTCGCGATGCGGGTGCGCATTGCGGTCGGTGGGACGACCGTGGGTGGCCCACCGGGTGTGCCCCATCCCCGCGGTACCGGCGAAGTGCTCCTCGCCGATCTCGGCGAGCTCGGCCTCCAGATTGACCAGCCGCCCCGCCTTCCGCTCGACGGCCAGAGCACCCTTGCCGTCGAGGATGGCGATTCCCGCCGAGTCGTAACCCCGGTACTCCATCCGCCGCAGCGCTTCCACCACGACGTCGAGAGCACGACGGTGCCCGACATAGCCCACGATTCCGCACATGCCTAGCAGGGTACTGGTCGACCCCCGCCCGGGAACAACACACCGGTGAGCCCGTACACGTGCATCGGGGCACGCCGTCCGGTACGCACCGACCCCGGCGGGCAGCGCCATCCGCTAACGTTCAGGCCGTGGCGGCGAACCCCAAGAAACTGGCTCAGGAACTCTCCCGGCGCGGCCCGCACTCGGTGCTGCGCGGCGACCTGGCGCTCGCCGGTCAGCCGGGTGTCGTGTACACCCCCGCGGAAGGCTTCGACCTGCCCGCGATCGCGTTCGGGCACGGCTGGCTCACCGGGGTCACGAAGTACACGAAGCTCTTCGAGCACCTCGCGTCCTGGGGAATCGTCGTGGGCGCGCCCAACACCGAGCGCGGACCGGTGCCGTCGGCGATCGGGTTGTCGACCGACCTGCTCACCACCCTCGACATCTGCACCGGCGTGCGTCTCGGTACCGGGCGGATCAGTGTCCATCCGTCGAAGCTCGCGCTGGTAGGCCACGGCTCGGGTGCCGGGGCGGCGGTGCTCGCCGCAGCGAGGCGTGAGGTCGCGGCCGTCGCTGCGCTCTATCCCTCGCCCGTCTCCCCCGCCGCCTCCGAGGCGGCCGGCCGCGTGCGGGCACCGGGCCTCGTCCTCGTCGGTGAGAAGAGCATCGGGTCGATGACCAGCGACGCCGTCGCGGTCGCCCAGGGCTGGGGCAGCGACGACGTGCAGCTGCGGGTCGTCGACAAGGCGAACGACGAAGGACTCGTCGAGGGGCGCCGCCTGCTCGGAGCTCTCGGCGTCGGCGGTGCCGAGCGTCGCACCCAGGAACGCACTCGTGCGCTGCTCACCGGCTTCCTGCTGCACCGTCTCACGGGCGACAAGACGTACGCGATCTTCTCCGACCTCACCACCGAGCTGCCCGGCTCCACGGTGATCTCCGACCCCGACGTCGTCGACCGCGATCTCGGCACGCAGGTCAACCTGCTCCTCGGGCGCTGACGCACCGTCGTTCGCGTCACAGCGGTCCGGCTTCCGCGAGCACGACTCCCGCATCGCCCGCGTCGTTCTCGTCCTGCCGGTGGTCGTCCTCGACCGGCCCTGAGGCATGTTCGCGTCTGCGTTCGCCCGGCCGGATCCCGGGAACCGTCAGCAGTGCACCTTGATTCGGCGGGTCGCTCGGTCCGTGCCGCATCGTCCCGTCGTCGACGACGGGAGCCACCGTCCCGGCACCGGACGCGCCCACGGCCACCCCGGCGCCCTCGGCAACGCGTTCGGTGGTCGTCGCCAGGTCGGTGACAGTGCCGGCGATCCGGTGGCCGGCCTCCTCACACGCCCCGAGCACCACGGCGACGGCGTCCCGGACGGCCGGGACCAGACGTTCTTCGACCCATCTCCGGCACTCGGCGGCAGGGTCGCCCACGTTGCTACCGGGCGGGTCGCCCACGTTGCTACCGGGCGGGTCGCCCACGTTGCTACCGGGCGGGTCGCCCACGTTGCTACCGGGCGGGTCGCCGAACCAGCAGGCATGCTCCTCTGGGCTCGGTCCGTGCGGGCCGCCGCTCGCTCCGGCGACGATCGTGTCGATCTCGTCCCTCGTGCGACCGTCGACGGCGCGTTCCGCGAGATCCCCGACGACGCGGGCCTTCTCACGCAACGCCGCGGCGATCGCGGTGGCGGCCGACTCCAGAGCGACCGCGAGATCGGTCAGCGACGCACACAACGCCACTCCGGCACGGACGGTGGTCGTCAGCTCGGCGCGAGCCCGGTCGGCGGCGGATCCGTCCCACGACTCGTCGAGTTGCTGCAGGAGGCGACGCTGTTCGTCGGTCCGACGACCGAGCGAGGTCGCGAGCGAGCGCGTCGTGACGGCGTCGTCGGCGAGGGCGGGCAACGAGAGAGCACGTTCCTCGTCGTAACGTGCCCGGACGTCTGCGACGCAACAGCCGGACTCGAGCCCGAGAGTGTGCAGGGACTGCACGAGGTCGATCAGACGGGCCAGGCCGGGCGCTCCCGCGTCGAGGATGTCGCCTGCGCTCTCGGGCGAGGTCCTCACGGCTGCCGGGTCCCTGCGTCGCCGAACCCGGCACTGTCGAGGTCGGCACCGGTCACAGCGGTGAGGGCGATGACGGTCGCGTCGTCCTGGTGCCGGTAGGTGTCCGCCACGACGCGCAACGCGTCGGCATGCGCCTGCACGGTCGCCGCCCAGCTCTCACACGCAGCACGCATCCTGCGATAGCCGGTCTCGACGCGGACGCCGGCCGCCCGATGCGTCGATCCGGCACCGCCGCCATCGAAGACGAGACCACCGAAGCCGCGACGGATCCCGGCGTCGGCGTCCTCGGCGACCTCCGCGAGTCGTGCCGCGACGGCGCGCACCGCCTCGTCGTCGAACCTGATCGTGCCGCGCTGTGTAGCTGTGTCGTGCTGCGCTGCCGTGTCGTGCTGCTGTGTGTCCATGTCCGCCCTTCGCCCACCGAACCCTCTCGAAGGGTTAGGACGCAGCGCGGGGCGATCCGGTTCCACCACAGCGTCACTGCGAGCGGAAGGCGGCGGCGATGTGCAGGGACCGCGCAGGTCAGACGGCGGCGACGACCCCCGCGAGACGGTCGGCGACCGCCCGGGCGTGATCGTCGTCGGCGGCTTCGACCATGACGCGCACAAGCTGCTCGGTGCCCGACGGACGCAGCAGCACCCGGCCGGTCTCACCGAGTTCGCGCTCGGCCTCCGCGACCGCGTCCGCCACCGCAGGATCGTTCGCGACGGCGACCTTGTCGTGGACCCGCACGTTCACGAGGACCTGCGGAAGCGATGTCATCACCGAGGCGAGCTTCGCGAGCGGCAGACCCGTCGTGGCGATCCGCTCCATCAGGCGCAGACCCGTGAGCACGCCGTCGCCGGTCGTACCGTGCGCGGGCAGGACGATGTGACCGGACTGCTCACCGCCGAGGCCGTAGCCACCGCGGCGGAGCTCCTCGAGCACGTAGCGGTCACCCACACCGACGGTGCGCACCTGGATTCCCGCCGCCCGCATCGCGAGATGCAGACCGAGATTGCTCATCACCGTGGCGACGAGGGTGTCGTCGGGAAGTTCACCGGCTTCGTGCATGCCGAGGGCGAGGATCGCCATGATCGCGTCGCCGTCGACCACCGTGCCGGTCGCGTCGACGGCGAGGCAGCGGTCGGCGTCGCCGTCGTGCGCGAGACCGAGGTCGGCGCCGTGCTCGAGCACGGCCTGCTGCAGCACGGACAGGTGCGTGGATCCACAGCCGTCGTTGATGTTCAATCCGTCGGGTTCGGCGTTGATCGCGATCACCGTCGCACCCGCGGCCGCATAGGCGGCCGGGCCGGCCTGCGAGGCGGCGCCGTGCGCGCAGTCGACCACCACGGTCGTACCGGTGAGCGGCTTGTGCACGGCCGTCGCGAGATGCGCGAGGTAACGTTCGAGGGCGTCGGACACGACGCGTACCCGGCCGATGCCGGAGCCGGTGGGGCGTGCGGCGCTCTCGGCGTCGCCGTGCAGCACCGCTTCGATCCGGTCCTCGGCCTCGTCGTCGAGCTTGTGCCCGCCGGCCGCGAAGATCTTGATGCCGTTGTCGGGCATGGGATTGTGCGACGCGGAGATCATCACGCCGAGGTCGGCGCCGTAGTCACCCGTGAGGTACGCGACCGCAGGGGTGGGCAGCACGCCCACCGACACCACGTCGACTCCGGCTGCGGTGAGTCCGGCCGTGACGGCCGCCTCGAGCATCTCCCCGCTCGCGCGTGGATCTCGACCCACGACCGCGACCGGTCGCCGCTCGGCACCCTGCGGGGCCAGGACCGCTGCCGCAGCGCCTGCCAGGCGTACTGCCAGCTCCAATGTGAGCTCGGCGTTGGCCAAGCCCCGGACTCCGTCGGTGCCGAACAACCGACCCATGTACACAGCCTCCCAGTCGTGTGCGGCCCCCGCCGCGGGTGTCGATAGAGGACAGAATGCACGAAAGCAGGCGCCGGTAGGAGATGTCTACCGACGCCTGCTCTCGTGGTGGAACAGGTGCCGACTCTGACGAAATCAGCGTCGGCGGCACATCAGCGCTTGGAGTACTGCGATGCCTTACGGGCCTTCTTCAGGCCGTACTTCTTGCGCTCGACGGCACGCGGGTCACGCGTAAGGAAGCCGGCGCGCTTGAGCGCGGGGCGATCCTCGGGGGTGACCTCGGTGAGTGCACGCGCGATGGCGAGACGCAGCGCGCCGGCCTGGCCGGACGGGCCGCCGCCGTGCAGGCGTGCGTGGATGTCGAACGACTCGGTGCGCTCGACCGTCACCAGAGGCGACTTCACGAGCTGCTGGTGCACCTTGTTCGGGAAGTAGTCCTCGATGGTGCGGCCGTTGAGGGTGAAGTTGCCGGTGCCGGGCACGAGGCGGACGCGGACGACAGCCTCCTTACGGCGACCGACGGTCTGGACCGGACGGTCGAACACGATCGGGGCAGCAGGTGCCTCGACGACGTCCTCGACGTACTCGTCTGCAGCGACCTCGACGTTCTCGACGTACTCTTCGGGGTTCACGTTCTGTTCCTCGGGCGTCGTCACTGTGCCACCTGCTTGATCTCGAACGGCACCGGCTGCTGCGCGGCGTGGGGGTGGTTCGGGCCCGCGTAGACCTTCAGCTTCTTCGCGATGGCGCGACCGAGCTTGTTCTTCGGGAGCATGCCGGTGACGGCCTTCTCCACGAGGCGGTCGGGGTTCTTCTCGAGAACCTCGCCGACGGAACGAGCCCGCAGACCGCCCGGGTGACCGGAGTGGCTGTAGAGGAACTTGTCGGTCCGCTTGTTGCCGGAGACGGCAACCTTGTCGGCGTTGATGATGACGACGAAGTCACCACCGTCGACGTGCGGCGCGAATGTGGGCTTGTGCTTTCCGCGGAGCAGGTTTGCCGCCTGCACCGCGAGGCGGCCGAGCACCACGTCGGTGGCGTCGATGACGTGCCACTGATGGGTCACGTCGCCGGCCTTCGGTGTGTACGTAGACACAGATCTTCCTCGTCTATCGTTTCGCTGCTGGCCTGCATGCCGACGGTTGCCACGCCCGGCGGCCAGTTGGGACCCGGGAGAGGTGTTCGTCGCGCCACAGGGCACGACGACGTGCGACACGCCGAGGGGACACTCTACCGGGCGGACGCAGGGCCGGTCAAAGCGCCGCAGCAACCCTGACCCCGATCACCCCCGGCCGGAGCACCCCGGAAGCAGCAGCACGTCCCGGCGGCCTCTCCACCACCGGGACGTGACAGCGCCGGATCAGCTCGGATCCGGCGGACCCGGATCAGCCCGGGAAGCGCTGCTGGTTCAGTCGCTCGACCTCCTGCATGTTGTCGTTACCGGTCGAGACCACCCGACCGATGTCGTGCAGCACCTGGATGAGGCCGGCCTCGGCCTCGTTCCAGCGCGCCTGCGTGGCGGCGTAGCGCTCCTGCGCCCCGCTGTCCCAGGTGGCGATGAGGGGCGCCACCTGCCCCTCGATGCGGTCGAGCGTCGCCTCGATCGCCTTCTGACCGGACACGAGCTGGGCGTGCAGGTCGGCGACGCCGGCGAAGTTCTGATAGATCTCGGACACGGATCGTTCTCCTTGTTCTCGAATGTGTGCCGGAGGGGCTGTGTGCCGGAAGGAGCGGGGATCAGGTGAACGACCCGTTGAGCACCGAACCACCGTCGGGGTCGATCGCCGACAGGGACTGGGCCTGCTGGTCCTCGGCCGCGGCGTACGACCGTCCACTGGTGCGCACGGCTTCTGCCAGTTCGTCCAGGGCGTTCGACAGCTTGGTGTGGTTGACGTTCCAGCGCTCCATGATTCCGGCGAACTGTTCCGCCGAGCGGCTCCGCCAGACCGACGGCGCGGACTGCACCACGCCCGTCAGGCGACCGAGGATCGCGTCGAGTTCGGCGCGGGAGTCCTGGAGTTGTCCCGCGACGACCTCCATGGTCGTCACATCGGTGGTGAGGTGATTCGAATTGCCGGTCGGTTGGGTCAACGGCGTACTCCTTCGCTCGTGCGTGGATCATCCGGCTCGGCGTCGAGCCGGTCCTGGCTCCTACATGTGGTTGGACGCACCCGATCCGGTATCGGTTCCGCGCCTTCCGAAATTCGTGGACTTTCTTTTCTCACCCGACCCGGAGGGTGTGGACGGCCTGCTCGCACTCGCTGCGGATACGGGTCCATTCCTCCTCGAGGTACTGGCACCCCACCGAGACCTGAAGTCCCGGGAAGACCAGGACCGACCACCGCACCACCGAGTAGTCGTCGGGAACCTCGGTGTACGCCACGACCTTGCGGTCGGCGAAGGTCGTGTCGGTGTCGAGGTCGCGGATGACCGGTGCGCGTTCGGCGGCTCGTTCCGCCAACGCGGAGGCGACCGAGCGCTCGTCGGTCCCGTCTGGGAGATCGCGGTACACGACCAGGATCCGGCGATCGGTTCCGCCGACCGGTATCAGTTCCGCGCGACCCGCGGGCACGGTCGCGGGGTCGCGGACGCGCCAGCCCTCCGGCAGGTCGAGGTGCAGCGGACCGGCGTCGATCCGCGTCGACGGGGAGGGACCGGTGTCGGCGGCCGACTCCGGCTCACGAGCGTCGGTCGGTGTCTCCTCTGCAGCAACGACTTCCGGTGGATCCGGAATCTCCGCGTCTCCGCCTTCTCCGGTGAGTAGCAGCCACAGGAAGATCGCAGCGGCGAGCAGGAACGGAACCGCCGCCCCGGCGACGACCAGGGTGCGCACCGTGCCGGCCCGCCCGGCACGAGGGGGATCCGGGCGTGCGCGCACCTCGCTCAACCACGGCAACGTCCTGTCGGGTACGTCGGTCGTCGGAGCGACGGCCGGGGCACTCGTGGTCGTTCCGGTTCCGGCCGGTGGCGTTGGAGGGCCGGTCACGGCGCCGAGCATCTCCGAGGCCGCGATGGGCACCACCCGCCGGCCCGCACCCACGAGATCGGTTGCAAGGGCGAACGATTCGACACCGTACGGTTCGCCCGGACCGCCGGTCACCACCACGACTTCCGGCCCTGCCCCGCCACACACCGAGGTCAGCAGGACCTCGAGTCGCGTCGCGGCGTCCGGGGAGTGCACGGACAGACCCGGATCGCGCGCGAGGCGTTCGACGGTCGGCCCGTCAGGTCCAGGCGGAGCGATGCTCACGGCGGTGGCTCCCCCGGCCGCGAATTCGAGCACCGCGCACCGCTCGTGCGGCGCAGGATCGGCGGCGCGCGCGGCAGCCACGGCGACCGGGAGCAGGATCGTATCGCCCGCGACCTGCCGCACGGCGGTCCGGAAGAGATCGCGTCGCCGCTCGTTCCACCAGGTGGGGTGTATCGCGCACGCCACCCCGCCGGTGTCCGGTGCACCCACGGTCGCTGCGGCGTAGGAGACGAGCCCGCTCAGCAGTTCTCCGAGTTCGGTCTCCCCTCCGACCGCGGCCGCATCCACGAGTTCCGTGACATCCACGACGCCTGCGACGCCGGCCGGCTCCGACTGTTCCTCCGCTGCCGCTCCGTAGACCCGCCGGTCGCCGAGTTCCGCTGCGAGAGCGGGCACGCTGCGCGTGGTTCCGGGCCACCCGATGTGGACGGACCCGGGTGTCAGCGTGAACGCGACCGCGACGACCGTCTCGTCCCCGATCGCCATCACACCTCCGGCGCCCAGGCGGTCTGGACGAGCGCCGTGCCGTCGCGTCGTACGAGCGTGCCGCGGCCCGGCGGCATCGGCGACGGACGGACCGCGCCGACGAGCGCTCCCTCGTCGCGGCTACCGCTCATGATCAGACCCGGAGTCGACAACTCCCGCAGGCGTCCGAGGATCGGTTCGTACATCGCGCGTCCGGCACCACCCGAGCGACGCGCGACCACCAGGTGCAGACCGACGTCGCGTCCCTGCGGGAGATAGTCGACCAACGGCAGCAGCGGGTTCTGGCCCGAGGTGGCGACCATGTCGTAGTCGTCGATCACCACGAAGACTTCGGGTCCGGTCCACCACGATCGATCGCGCAGCTGTTGTTGCGTCGTGTCGGGGCCCGGCAACCGGCGCTCGAAGATTCCGGCGAGTTCGCGGACCATGGCCGCGAAGACCGTCGCCGACGGGGCATATCCCCCCAGATGGTCGCCGCCGACGACGCCGAGCAGCGTGCGGCGGTAGTCGCCGACGATGATCCTGGTCTGCGCACCGCTGCCGGCTTCGACCAGTCCGCGGCACAGCCCTCGCAGCAGATTGGTCTT
Source organism: Rhodococcus shunpengi (assembly GCF_048381395.1). Taxonomy (NCBI): domain Bacteria; kingdom Bacillati; phylum Actinomycetota; class Actinomycetes; order Mycobacteriales; family Nocardiaceae; genus Rhodococcus; species Rhodococcus shunpengi. The sequence continues at coordinate 66,604 of NZ_JBLWIU010000024.1, read as the reverse complement.
GCCGCATTCCGAGTCGCCGAAGATCAACAGGTGCGGATGGTCGGTGAAATCCACCGATACGGGCGCGAGTTCGGATTCGTCGATGCCGATCGGGACGGAGAGCCGGGTCGCCGGGGACGCGTCGGCCGGTGGCGGCCACCCTGCGGGCAGAGCTGCGAGGAGGTCGGATCGGTCGATGCGTTCGGGCAGCATGCGCACCGGCGGCGCCGAACGCCCCGGCGTGGCAGCACGGACGGCCTCGACCGCCGCCGCGACCCCGACCGCGAGATCGGCCGGATCGGAGCTTCCGTCCACCCGGGGCAGCGCCCCCAGGATGTGCAGGCCGTCGCGGTCGATACCGCGTCCCGGCCGCCCTTCCGGCACCATCGCCGCTCTCTTTCGGCCGTACTCGGAGTCGGACGGGTCGCCGAGGCGGAGTTCGAGCCGTGTACCCAGCAGGTCGCGCATGGCGGGCCTCACGTCACCCCAACGCGGGGCGCTGAGCACCACGTGGATGCCGTAGGACAGGCCCTGAGCGGCCAGGATCCCGATCGTCTGTTCCAGCGCCTCGAAGTCCTGCCGGATGCTGGGCCAGCCGTCGACGACGAGGAAGACGTCGCCGAACGGATCGTCGGTGGCCGGTGCGACCGCGTCGGCGCGCATCCGCCGCAGCTGGGCCATGGACTCGATACCGTTCTCGGCGAAGGACCGTTCGCGACGACGCAGCAGCGACATCATCTCCGCGACCGTGCGGCGCACCCGGTCGGTGTCGTGCCGCCCCGCGACGGAACCGACGTGCGGCAGGCCGGCCAGACCGGACAACGTGCCACCACCGAAATCGAGACCGTAGAACTGCACCTGTTCGGCGGTGTGCGTGAGGGCCATCGACAGGACGAGGCTGCGCAGCAGTGTGGACTTTCCGGACTGCGGGCCGCCGACCACCACGACATTGCCGGCCGACCCGGACAGATCGACCACCAGCGGGTCGCGGCGTTGCTCGAACGGCCGGTCGACGACACCGACGACGGTGCGCAGGACTGCGTGACGCGGCACGTCGCCGGTGAGCACCGACCTGGGCAACAGCATGTCGAGCGACGGGGAGTCGTCGAGCGGAGGAAGCCACACCTCGTGCGCCGGTGTTCCGTGCCCCCGGATCCGGTCGACGACCACCTCGAGCACGCTCCGACCGTCGCCCGCGGGAAGAACCGGGAGCGGCTCCGTGACCGGGGCGGGCGGACCGGCGTCGACCGGCACCGCCCGCGCGGTGAAGAGCCGGGGCCGGGACGTGCCGGCCGGCACCGCCGATCGGGTGCGCCGGGTGGGGCGGCCGGGCTCGTACGGTCCCGAGACGTACGCCGCGGAGAAACGCTGGATGTCGGCGGAATCGGTCCGCAGATATCCGGCGCCGGGTGTCGACGGCAGATGGTAGGCGTCGGGAACACCGAGGACGCTCCGCGATTCGTTGGCGGAGAAGGTCTTCAGGCCGATGCGGTACGACAGGTGGCTGTCGAGACCGCGGAGACGCCCCTCGTCGAGTCGTTGGCTGGCGAGCAGCAGGTGCATGTGCAGCGACCGGCCCAGACGTCCGATCGCCGCGAAGAGGTCGGCGAATTCGGGCTGTTGAGAGAGCAGTTCGGAGAACTCGTCGACCACGATGAACAGCGCGGGCAGCGGGTCGAGCGGTGCACCTGCAGCCCTGGCCTTCTCGTAGTCGCCGACGTTGGCGAAATTGCCTGCGGTCCGGAGTAGTTCCTGACGGCGGTTCATCTCGCCTTCGAGGGCGTCCTTCATGCGGTCGACCATCGCGATCTCGTCGGCGAGGTTGGTGATCACCGCCGCGACGTGCGAGATCCGGTCCAGACCGAGGAAGGTCGCGCCGCCCTTGAAGTCCACGAGGACCAGGTTGAGCGCCTCCGGTGGGTGCGTCGCCACGAGACCGAGGACCAGCGTCCGCAGGAATTCGCTCTTTCCCGAACCGGTTGCGCCGATGCACAATCCGTGCGGTCCCATCCCGTTCTCGGCGGCCTCCTTGAGGTCGAGTTCGACGGGCGCACCGTCGATGCCGACACCGATCGGTACCCGCAGGCGGTCTCGTCCGCGGCGCGGCGCCCATGCCTGCGCGGGGTCGAAGCGGGCCACGTCCCCGAGTCCCAGGAGCTCCTGCCAGTTCGACGGCCGGTCGTCGCCGGCGCTCTCGTCCATCGCCCCGCTCGTCACCCGGTACGGCGCGAGGAGTCTGGCCAGCGTCTGTGTCTGCGGAGTCCCGATGCCGTCGGCATCGGCGAAGATGTCGACATCGGTGCCGGTGGCGACCCCGACCCGTCCGTCCTCGACCACCAGGCGCAGGCCGCGCGTCGCGCTGAGCCGCGTGGCGTAACCGGAGAGGTCGAGCACGGTCATCGCGTCGAGACCGTCGTCGAGCACCCCCGAACCCGATCCCGTGACCCCGCCGTCGACGACCACGACGAGATGCACGGCCCCCTCGGTGGCCGGGGCGTTCCGGACGAATCTGCTGCGACCGGCGAGGACCGCCGCGAGATCGGTCTCGAGTTCGAACAGCGAACCGAACACCGTGCGTGCACTGCCCGCACCGTCGCGCAGGACGGGGTTCTGTGCGTGCGGCAGCCACTTGATCCATTCCCATTCCGCGGCGGTGTCGGGCCCGCACACGACGGCGACCTGCAGCGTGTCGGGACCGTGGAAGGTGCACGCCTGCGCGAGCATCGCCCGCGCGAGCGAGCGCGCCGCGCCGCGATCGCCCTCGATGCCGATCGCGGCGAAACCCCGCAGCGACACGGCCGTGGGCAGCGCCTGCACCACCGAGTGCGCACGCACGAACCTGCGCAGCGAGAGGGCGGCGACGGGTTCGAGATCCTCGACCGGTCCGGTGTCCGGAGGCACGAGCCGGGTCGCGAGTCGCTGCCCGCCGCGCCCCACCCTGAGGTGGCCGAAGTCGGGATCGGTGCTGCGTCGCTCCCACATCCGGACGGTGCCGGCGAGGGTCCACAGCAGGGCCGGGTCGGGATGCGACCATTCGAGCGCCCGACGTTGTTCGTGCGCCGTCTCGGTGACCTCGCGCCGGAGCTGGTCGAGATAGCGCAGATAGTCCTTGCGGTCCTCGTTCGCCTCGGCAGTCTTCGTTCCCCCGCTGCGACCACTGTTGGCGAGCATGCCCACCAGGGACACGACCATCATGAGGGGGAAGATCATCGCCATGGGGCTGCGTGCGGCGCCGGAGGTGAACATCAGCGCGACCATCCCGATCATCGCCGCGACCATCACGAGCGGGAGCAGTCTGGTCACCAGATTGCCGGGCGTGGCCCGGGGGATGTCCGGTGGCGGTTGGACACTCACCTCGCCGCTGGGAACGCGCGGTGCCTCCCGCCGTGCTCTGCGCACGAAACGCACGGTACTCACGTTCGTCACCCCCCGGAACGCCGTCGGCCGCCCCCTACGGCCCCACGGTCGTGGAAGACTAACCCATGGCTGCGACCTTCCGTGCTCCTGCTCGCCCGTCGGTCCCTCGACGGAGAACTCGGGCACGACACCGATCGGGACGATGTCGTATGGTCTGCGTCGTTCGGACTGCAGTGACGGGGGGAACCGAGGCCGATGACATCTGTGCGTGCGCGATCCGAGACCCCGGGGCAGGTGGGCGCCCCGGATCTGTGCCGGATCACCGTGCTCGCCCGCCACACCGAAGTCGATCTCGCGCTGCCCCTCGACGTTCCGGTGGCGCTGCTGCTCCCGGGGATCGTGGATCTCGTCGCCGGCCACCGGCCCGACAACGACTTCGACGCGACACCCGAACGCTCGGAACCCGACGGCTGGGCACTCGCCCGGATCGGTCGGGCCCCGCTGTCCGGTGTGCTGAGTCTCGACGAGCACGGCGTCCGCGACGGGGAGATCCTCGTCCTGGAGGATGCCGGATCCCCCGCTCCTCCACCGTTGTTCGACGACGTCATGTACAGCGTCGCGGCCTCGGACCGGACCACGACGCCGTGGGGTGCGGGCCCGTCGGGTCTCATCGCGGCCGTCCTGGGTCCGGTCGCCCTCGCCGCGGGCTGCGTACCGTTGCTGTTCCTGCCCGACGGCGCGAGCCGTCTCACCCTCGGAGCCGTGTGCGCCGCACTGCCTCTCCTGGTGCTGCTCGCCGCAGGCATCCTCGCCCGGCTCCACGACGATCGACGGACCGCGACCGCGCTGCTGTGGTGCACCTTCCCGCTCGCAGCGACGGCCGGTGCGCTGCTCGTTCCCGGCGAATCGCCGGCGCCGCGTCTCGTCCTCGCCGCGGCACTGACCGGTGCGGTCGCAGTGCTCGCCGTACGTGTCACCCGCATCGGCCTCGCACCGTGCACGGCGGTCGCCGCGACCGCCGCGGGTGTCGTCGTGACGGCCACCCTCGCATCGACCACCGATCTCGATGCGCGCGCCCTCGGAGCCGGAACGGTGGTGGTGGCGTTGCTGGTCGCCGGCACGGCACCGCGCCTCGCGGCGATGCTCGCGAAACTTCCCATCCCTCCTGTCCCCGCTCCGGGCGCTCCGCTCGAACCGGAGACCACCGAGAGCAACGTGTCCGGGTTGCCGTCACCGGCGGAGCTCGAGCACCGCGCGGACCGGGCGCGCAGCGCGCTCACCGGGATCGTCCACGCCGTCGTCCTACTCACGGCGGGCGGAGCGTGGTGCGCCGCATTCCCGTGGGACGGAGAGGTGTCCGTCCCCGCGGTAGCACTGGCCGTGGCGTCGGCCGTGGTCCTGGTCTTCCGAGGCCGCACCTACACCGCGACTGCGCAGGCGGCTCCCCTCGTGGCGGGTGGCGCGGTACTGCTGCTCGGGCTGCTCGTCGGTGCGGCAGCGAGCCGAGCGTTGCCGCCGTGGGCGGTGTTCGCATCGGCTACGGGTCTCGCATGCGCCGGTTTCCTCTTCGGGGTGGTCGCGCCGCGACGGACGTTCACTCCGGTGCAACGCCGGATCGCCGAGATCGCCGAGTACGCGACCATCGCCACCGTCGTGCCGTTGGCCTGCTGGGTCGCCGGTGTGTACGCAGCGATCCGCGGACTGTGACGGTGCGGCTGTCAGGTCGGTTCGCGGTCCTGGTCCTCACTGCCCTGGTAGCGACCGTCACACCGGGTCTCGCGACCGCCGCGCCCCCGGTACCCGATCCGGCGCAACTACCCGTCGGCGCGACGCCTGCGCCTCCCGAGGCCACCGAGATGCGGGTGCTGTGCGCAGAACTGCCGGATGCTCCCGACGGACCGCAGACCCCTCGGGCACAACGCATCCTCGACTTCGCGTCCGTGTGGCCGATCACCCGGGGAGCCGGGCAGGTGGTCGCTGTCATCGACACCGGGGTCCATCCGCATCCGCGGTTGCCGGCCCCGATGCCGGGTGGCGACTACGTGTCCACGGGCGACGGCACCGAGGACTGCGACGCGCACGGCACCCTCGTCGCCGGGCTGATCGCAGCACGGCCGACACCCGGATCGGGTTTCGCCGGTGGCGCACCCGACGTGGGGATCATCGCCATCCGCCAGTCGAGCGGCCATTTCTCCGACCGCTCCCGATCGGACGACGATGCCGCGCGCAACGCCTCCGGATACGGCGACGTACGGACCCTCGCAGCGGCCGTCCGACATGCGGTGGACCTCGGCGCCACCGTCGTCAACATCTCCGAGGTCGCCTGCCGGACGGTCGCCGAGGGCCTCGTCGACGGTCCGCTGGGAGCGGCGGTGCAGTACGCGACGGATGTGCACGACGCGGTCGTCGTCGCGGCGGCCGGCAACACCGACACCTGCCGCGAAGGCAATCCGCGCTCGGCGGATCCGGCCGATCCCGGTGCGGATCCGTGGGATTCGGTCGTCACCCTGGCATCACCGGCCTGGTACGACGAGTACGTCCTCACCGTCGGTGCGGTGGAGGACGACGGCACACCGGCGGAGTACAGCTTGCCCGGGCCATGGGTCGACGTCGCCGCTCCCGGGAGCGGGCTCGTCTCGCTCAATCCCGGCACCGATGGTCTGGCCGACCTGATCCCCGGCCCCCAGGGCGGCAGACCGGTGTCCGGGACGAGTTTCGCGGCGCCGCTCGTCGCGGCGACGGTCGCGCTGGTGCGCTCGCGGCACCCGCAGTTGTCCGCCCGGGAGGTGATGACGCGCATCGAGAACACCGCCCACTCCCCCGCGGAAGGATGGAATCCGCAGGTGGGGCACGGTGTCGTCGACCCGCTCGCCGCCGTCACCGCTCCGCTGCCGGCCGAGCGCGCGGAGCCGGTGCCGGCGGTTGCCGTCGCCGAGCCGACTCCTCCCCCGGTACCGGATCACCGGCCGCGCACCATCGCGCTGATCTCGGCTGCAGCCGTGATCGCCGCGACCGTCCTCGTTCTCGTCCTCACCGCACCGGCACGACGACTCGCCCGATCACGCACCTGAATCAGTTGCCCGCCCGGACGGGGACCGCCCCTGGGTCCGCGGCGACACCGTCGTGTGCGAGGAGTGCCTGTTCCCGGCCGAGCACGGGTCCCGGCGCGAGCAACTGCAGGATCGGCCACGGGACCCGGACGGGTGGATCCGTGAAGCCGAGCGCCGCAGCGGCGTCCGCATCGATGATGCCGTACCGCACACCGGTGTCGGCGACGTAGAACAACGAACCGAGACGGTCGGTGTCCGAGGTCAGCGAGGTGGTCTGCACGTATCTGCCGCGGCCCGGCGGAATGTGGATCGCGTCGACCTGCGGTCCGGCACCGTCGGCCTGGGCCGGGGCCACGGGCACCGCGTCCTTACCGGTGGGCAGGGCCGTCCCCGCGGACAACCGCAGAGCCGAGCGGTGCCGGTCGGCCTCGCCCGTGCCCGGCTGCCAGGTCGAGCACGCCACCGGTCTCTCCCCCGGATCGACGATCCGCGGGACGACCTCGGGAAAGGTGTCGACCGGCAGTTCGTGCACGACCGGCGCGGCCGCGAGGACGTCGGGCGGAACCACCGGAATCTCCGGTGCTCCTTGCGAATCCGAGAAGTGGATGAGATGCGCGGTGGCCCGCGAGACCTCCTGCACACCGTTCTCGAGCACCACGTGGAAACTCTGACCGTCCGGTTCGGACACCGCGACGACCGACCCGACTCGCACACCCGGAATCGACACGCCCGGGACACCTCCGGCGCCGGTGATGACGGGTGCCGTCAGTTTCGGCGACTCCGGCACGGCGGCGAGCAGTCCGGGGCTCGCGGGGCGCGCACGGGAGACGTCGATGCCCAGCAGGCGCACGAGCGACCGGTCGTTCGGGTCGATCTCGGCGCGCCTGCCCTCGTAGAGCAGGTGGTATCTGCCGTCCGCGGTCACGAGGAGCGCTTCGTCGCCGGCGAGTACCGAGCCTGCCCGGTGGTCGGGTGTGCCGGCGAGCACGGCGGTGGTCGAGGACTGCAGACCGTTCGGGTCGGCGACGTCGCACACCGTCCACGGCACCTCCTCTGCATCGTGGACCAGGGAGGATGGCGCACCCGGGATCCCCACCAGCGGTCCGCGTGGTCGTGTCGTCAGTTCCTCGTCGGCCACGACCGCCGGTTCGGCGGGCGATCCGAGGATCAGCCGCGCCGACGCGAGATTCAGGACGGGATGGAAGGTCGTGTCGATCGCGACGTAGAGCGCACCGGAGTCGCGTCCGACGACGACGGAAGCATCACCGATCCGGTCCTGGGGGCGGAACAGGGCAAGGGCGGCACAGCCTCCCAGCACGACACACGCGACGACGATTCCGACGACGAACGCCCGGAACTGGGAACGCATGGGATCGTGGATCATTCGTACGTCGCCCCGCACCAACGCATGATCCATGCGTCGTACCAGGAAACGGTATCCACTGACCTGCCATCGCGTGGTCGGTTGCGCTGCCATCGATCTCCCCCCGTACGGCACGCTCTCTGGCGCAACACAGTACAGTTCTGTCGGGCGCTCACCACAGGCGCTCCGCGCGGTCAGGGGGAAGGTCGGCACCGCGCCGGAATCATTGCCGGCCGTCGTTCGGGGGGATCGATGCAACGGACCGTATCCGAGACGGAGGATTCACGGGTCGGCACAGTGCCCAATGGTGCACGGATCAGCACAACAGCAGGTGAGACGAGAAATCATGTCGCCGTGCGGCTCGTGGGTGCGCAGTGCGTGGCCGTCCTCGTGTGGGCGCTGGCGGTGGTGTCGGGGGCGTCCGTGGGGGTGGCCTGTGCGATCGCCGTGCCGTCGGCCGCGCTGTGCCTCGTGCGGATCGGCGGGCGCGGCACAGCCGAATGGATCGCGACCGTTCTGCGCCGACGCACGGAGGCTGTCCCCGTCTCGGGTGTCCTCCGCGACTTCCATGTCGGGTCGGCGGTCCCGGTGGGGGTGCGATGGGACGGCCCGTACGCGACCGTCGTTCTCGAGCTGACCTCCCAGGCCGGCGCGATCACCCGGCTCGGGCGCGACAGCGAGGAGACGGGGCGAACCCTTCCTCTCGACGCGATCGCCGCCTGCCTGTACCGGCACGATGTCGTTCTGGACGGGATCGATGTCGTGGTGCAGGGGCGCCGGGTTCGCGACTCGACCCCCGCGGGCCACGCCTACGCGCAGTTGCTGGGCCCGCTTCCCGCCGCGGCCGAACGCACGGTGCGGGTGGTGCTCCGACTCGATGTCACGTCCTGCGCGGCCGCTGCCGCCCGTAGAGGCGGAGGCTCCGAAGGTGCGGCCCGGACCGTCGTCGCGGCGGCGCGGCGCGTGATCCGCGCGCTCGGCGACGCCGGGTACGGTGCGCGACTGCTCACCGCGAGCGAGATCGAACAGGCCGCGCTGCGTATCTCCCACGGGGTGCCGGCGACGGAGTGGGTCCCGACGCACCGGCACGTCGCCCTGTCCTCTGCCTTCGATTCGGGCGGCGCCTTCGATCCCCGACGGATCGACCGCCACCACACGGCGGCGATCTGGTCGCATCCGACCCTGGCGTCGACTCTGGTCCTCCGGTTGCGACCGGGTGATGACGGGTCGGTTCGGGTCGGGGCGCTGGCACGGTTCACCACGCGCGAGGCGGACGTCCCCTCGGTGGCCGGGCTGCTCCCGGCGTACGGACGTCACGCCGAACTTCTCACAGCGGCACTGCCCCTCGGGGTTCCGCAGCTGGAGGACCGGGTTCCGTTGCGCGAATCGCGCACCGGGGAACTCGACGCCCTCGCTCTTCCGGCCGGTGGGTGTGGGCAGCTCGTCGGATCGGACGACGCCGGTCGCGCCGTCACCGCGCGTCTCACCGGTCCCGGAGTCCGCTCGGTCCACATCGCGGGTGAGTTGTATCTCGCCCAGCAGGTGGTCTTCCGCGCCGTCGCGGTGGGGGCGCGGGTCGTCGTCCACACCGACCGCCCCGGCGCGTGGCGCGGCCTGGTCGGATCCGCGGCCGGACCCGACCGGCTGCGTCTGGCGGGCGAGTACGCGGGCGACCGCGATTTCGACACGGTCGTCTACGACGGCGTCCCGCCCACCTCGTCCGTGCCGCACGCGACCGCGATCCACGTGCACATCCATCCGGACGGATGGCCGCGCGAGCGCCCCACGGTGTCGTTGCTCCAACCCGGAGCGGCCGGGGACCGTGTCGTGCTCACGGCGGGCGACGAACGCACGCCCCTCACACTCGTGACGATCGCGGCGGAGAGCACCCATCTCGGCCGGTCGCGCATGCCGGATCCGGCGTCTCAGCCGGGATAGCGGTCGAGAGCGGTTCCGGCGCGGACGGTGCGTGCCCACCACGCGAGCTGGTCGAGCATGCGTTCCGCGCCGTCGATCGCGGCCTCGTCGCTCGTGGTGCCGTCGGCAGCGAAGGCGTGCTTGACGCGGTGGAAGCTCACCGACTGCCGCACCGGCACCATGTGGACCTCGACGACGACCTGCCGCAACTGCTCGACCGCGCGCAGGCCGCCGGACAGGCCACCGTAGGAGACGAATCCGACCGGCTTGGTGCGCCATTCACGCTTGACGGTGTCGATGGCCGTCTTCAGCGCGGCGGGATAACCGTGGTTGTACTCGGAGGTCACCACCACGAAGGCATCCGCAGCACCGATGCGGCGGGTGAAGGCGTCGGCGTCGGGCCCGCCCGAGAGGTCCTGCGGGAGCGGGGTGTCGGCGAGATCGAGGACGCCGACGTCGAACTCGGGGCGACGCCGCGCTGTGGCCGCGAACCAGTCGGCGACGACCGGCGCGATGCGACCGGCGCGGACACTCGCGACGACGACCTCGAGGCGGATCGGATCGTTCGGTGCAGCCGTGGTCATAGGGTCGATCGTAGGTGCGGTGCGGCCGAGAGCCCGTGCGCGAGCAGCGCGGCGAGTTCCCGGTAGGCACGTGCGTCCTCGAGACCGGTTGCCTCGGCCACCTGCCGTTGCTGGATACGCACCATGACCGAGGCGACGACGTCGGCGACGAACGCCGCGTGGACGTCGCGCAGTTCGCCGGCCGTGACGCCGTCGGAGATGAGCTGGCGGACGCGGTCGGCGGCGAATCGGGTGTTGCGTTCGTAGACCTCGCGCGCGACCGGCGTGTGGGCGATGTCCTCCATGAACCGCGTGGAGGCGGGTTCGAGTTCGCGCCCCACGGCCTCGAGATAGACGCCGATGCGTGCCTGGGCGTCCGCGGCCCGCGCGACGTCGGCCTCGACCCGTTCGGCGGCACCCTTGAAGAAGTGGACGGTCGCCGCGTAGACGAGCCGGTCCTTGTTCTCCGCGAGTGTGTAGAGCGTCGATTTCGAGCAGCGCAGGCGCGCGGCGATGTCGTCGAGGGTCAGGTGCGCGAAGCCTTCTGCCAGGAACAACGCGACCAGATCGTCGAACAGTTGCGCCTGCCGGGCGGTGGGTCGCCGGCTACCGACTCTTGCCATACCGAAAACAGTACTGCAGTATCGTCCTCAGTACTATTTTCGGTCCCCAGCCTTCCAGGAGGAACCACCGTGCCCGTCGAGCGTCTGCTTCCCACCCGCGAGGCCTACGACCTGATCGACCTCACCCGCGACGTCGCCGACAAGGTACTCGCCCCGCGCGTCGACGAGCACGAGCGCAAGGAGACCTTCCCCGAGGGCGTCTTCCCCGCACTCGGCGCCGCAGGACTGCTGAGCCTGCCGTACCCCGAGGAGTTCGGCGGCGGCGACCAGCCCTACGAGGTCTACCTGCAGGTCCTCGAGGAACTCGGCGCCCGCTGGGCGGCCGTGGCGGTCGCGGTGAGCGTGCACGGACTGTCGTGCTTCGCGCTCGCCACCCACGGCACCGACGAGCAGAAGAACAAGTGGCTCCCGGAGATGCTTGGCGGCAACACCATCGGCGCGTACAGCCTCTCCGAGCCGCAGGCCGGATCCGACGCCGCGGCCCTCGCGTGCCGCGCGAAGCCCGTCGACGGCGGCTACCGCATCACCGGCTCGAAGGCGTGGATCACCAACGGCGGCAAGGCCGACTTCTACACCCTGTTCGCCCGCACGGCCGACACCGGCAGCAAGGGCATCTCGTGCTTCCTCGTGCCCGCCGGCACCGAGGGCCTGTCCTTCGGCAAGCCCGAGGAGAAGATGGGCCTGCACGCCATCCCCACCACCTCCGCCCATTACGACGACGCCTTCGTCCCGGCCGAGCGCCGGATCGGCGTCGAGGGACAGGGACTGCCGATCGCGTTCAGCGCACTGGATTCCGGACGCCTGGGAATCGCCGCCGTCGCGACGGGTCTGGCCCAGGCCGCGCTCGACGAGGCGACGGCCTACGCCAAGGAACGACAGGCCTTCGGCAAGCGCATCATCGACCACCAGGGCCTCGGGTTCGTCCTCGCCGACATGGCCGCGGCCGTCGACTCGGCCCGTGCCACCTATCTCGACGCCGCCCGGCGCAAGGACGCCGGCCTGTCCTACTCGCGACAGGCATCGGTGGCCAAACTCGTCGCGACGGATGCCGCCATGAAGGTCACGACCGACGCGGTCCAGGTCCTCGGCGGATACGGCTACACCCGCGACTTCCCGGTCGAGCGCTTCATGCGCGACGCGAAGATCACCCAGATCTTCGAGGGCACCAATCAGATTCAGCGACTCGTGATCGCACGCTCCCTCGCGGGGTGATCGATCGCGAGCCGGAAGCGGCAGGGGTTCCCGCGGCGAAAGATCGCTAGAGTGCCTGCATGCCGGACGCCCTGGAGCGGCTCACTCCACAGCAACGCCACCTGCTGACGCAACGGTTCGGCCGCATCGTCGTGGTCGCCGACATGAGTTGGGGCCTGGTGTCGACCACCGTCCTCGCGGTCGACACCGACGACGGGCGACTGGTCGTGAAGGCGGGCGGAACTCCGGACCGGCACATCGGCCGCGAGATCAGCGCCCACGAACGGTGGACCGCTCCGTGGGTCCGGTGCGGTCGCGCCGCCCGGATGGTGTTCGCCGACCGCGCGGCGAAACTCGTCGTAACGGAATACCTTCCGGGCCGGCTCGTTCAGGGCACGGCCGCGTCGTCCCGTCCGGACGTCTACGAACAGGCCGGCGCGTTGCTCGCCCAGTTCCACTGCCAGGAGCGGGTCGTGGACGAGGGGTACGAGCGATCGGCGAACACGAAGACGCTGCGGTGGCTCGCGGCACCGCACCGCATCGGTCCCGACGTCGTCGGCCGGTTGCGCTCGATGGTCGAGGGGTGGCCGACACCGACGGCCACCCTGGTGCCCACCCACGGCGACTGGCAGAGCCGCAACTGGCTCGCCGACGACGCCGGCAGGGTGAAGGTGATCGACTTCGGACGTGCCGCGATGCGCCCGGCGGGTGAGGACTTCGAGCGGCTCGCGGTGCGCGAGTTCCTCCGGGTCCCCGGCGCCGAGGAGGCCTTCCTGCGCGGCTACGGCGAGGATCCCCGTGAGGAGGACGCGTGGTTCCGCCGACGTGTCCGCACGGCGGTCGCGGTCGCGGTGTGGGCTTTCCATGTGGGCGACGACTGCTACGAGGCCGAGGGCCACCGCATGATCGCCGAGGCGCTCGCTCGTGCGTCGACAGTCGCGCGTTAACAACTTCTCGACGGATATTTGTCACATTCGCCGAGGTTGCCCGTTACCGGCAGTTTCGCTTGAATCAGCTCTGGACATACGTCCAATTCGTTTTCTACACGGAGGTCACCACATGCTTCTCGGTTCGCTCGACGCGCTCATCAGCAACGTCCTCAATTTCCTGGACTGGCTGATCTGACGAGCATGTGAGAACGCCCGAGGGGGTGAGGTCGCGGACCTCACCCCCTCGGTGACTTTCGAGCGCAGCGCTCTCGGCTCAGGCGCCGATGGCCTCACCGAGCACGGGCCACGAATCGTGCAGGGCCTCCTGCCAGTAGCCCCAGGTGTGGGTACCGTCGGTCCGGACCGAGTAGGTCGCCTCGACCCCGGCTGCGTCCAGCGCACCGCGCAGTCGCGTCGTGCAGTCGTTCACGCCGGCCTCGATGAGCCCGAGCAGAGCCACATCGGGAAGGACGGCGACACCGTCCTGCTCCCATGCCTTCAATTCGTACGGACCCGGGACACCGCTGCTCGTGGAGACGTACACGGCCTTGCCGCGCAGCTTCTCGGCGTTGAGCACGACATCCTGTTCGGTCCAGTGCTCACCGGCGACCGGTCCCCACATGTTCTCGACTTCGCCCCCGCCGAACGCGACGACGATCTCCGCGTAGCGCGAACCGATATCCGACGCGGTCTCGGCGCATCCGCTGTACGAACCCACCGCCTGGTAGAGATCGGGCGCCTGCTGCGCCAGAGCCAGCGCCGACGTCGCCGACATCGACACACCGGCGATCGCGTTGCGGCCGCTCGCGCCGAGCGTCTCGTCGACCACCGACGGGATCTCCTCGGTGAGGAAGGTCGTCCACTTGTTGCGTCCGAGAACGGGATCGTCCTCGAGCCAGTCGGTGTAGTAGCTGAACGCGCCACCGACCGGAGTGACGACGTTGACGTTCTTGTCGCCGAAGAACTCCACGATGTCGGTCTGCTCACGCCAGGTCGCGCGGTCCAGTCCCCCACCGGCACCGTTGAGCAGGTAGAAGACCGGTCGCGGTGCGCTCGTGTCGGCCGGGCGCAACACCTGAAGCTCGATGGTGCGTTCCATCGACGGTGAGTACACGAACAGCGACCAGTCGCGGTCGGTGTGCTTCTCGATGCGTTCGACAGTCGCGCTCTGCGACCGGGTCTCGCCGGTTGCGGCGACCGGGAGATCCTCGGCGTGGGCGACCGCGGCACCGGGCAGGACCAGCGACGAGACGGCGACCGCCGCGATCGTCCCCATCAACGCAAACCGTCGTGCGCGCACATTCGTTCCCTTCATCCGCAACAGCCGGGCGTGATGGGCCCGCGCGTCTCCCGCGTCGCAGCGTTGCGCGCGGCCAGTTCCTCGTCAGCAGGGTAGTCGACGCGGACCAGTGACAGGCCGTGGGCCGGTGCCACCGCGACGGACGCCGCACGTTCGCGTTCGTCGAGCAGGGCCGTCATCCACTCGACACTGCGCCGCCCCTCCCCCACGGCCAGGGCGGCACCGACGAGGCTGCGCACCATCGACCAGCAGAAGGCGTCGGCGCTGACGTAGGCGGTGAGGATGTCACCTTCGCGGGTCCAGTCGTATCGCTGCAGTTCGCGTACGGTCGTTGCACCCTCCCGCCGCTTGCAGAAGGCGGCGAAGTCGTGCAGGCCGAGCAGCGACTGCGACGCGCGTTGCATCGCATCGAGATCGACGGCCTTCGGCCACGCGACGGTGTCGCGGGCACGCAACGGTTCGGCGCCGTACACCGCTGTGGTGAGGCGGTATTCGTAATGACGCCGGATCGCCGAGAACCGCGCGTCGAAATGTTCGGGGGCGACGGAGATCCCGGTGACCCGCACGTCGCGGGGCAGGAACCGCGCGAGACGACGGACCCAGCGCGACGGATCGTCGGGCAGCGCCGCGGTGGGGACGTCGACGTGAGCGACCTGCCCGGACGCGTGCACGCCGGCGTCGGTGCGACCGGCGACGGTGAGCAGTACGGGGGTACGGACGATCGCGGAGAGCTTCTCCTCGATCTCCCCGCACACCGTGCGACGTCCTGGTTGCCGTGCCCAGCCGGAGAAGTCGGTGCCGTCGTACGAGATGTCGAGTCGCAGACGAGTTGTCTCGTGAGAAGCCACGAGCCCGCCGCCCTCAAAAGGGACGGCGGGCTCGTGAGCTTCAGCAGATGCCGAAACCAAGTGGACTAGTCCTTCTTGGCCTCGTCCGCCTCGGGTGCGTCGGCAGCCGTGGCGTTGGTGTCCTCGACACCCTCGACGACGGCGTCGGCATTCGCGACCTCGGCGTCGGTGGCCTCGGCCTCGACGGCCTGGACCGCGTTGTCCTCGGCGGGTGCCTGCGAAGCGGCGACGCGGCGAGCGCGGTCGGCCTCGGAGGTGACGGTCTTCTCGCGCACCAGCTCGATGATGGCCATGGGGGCGTTGTCGCCCTTGCGCGGCATCGTCTTGATGATGCGGGTGTAGCCGCCGTTGCGGTCCTCGAAGGAGGGACCGATCTCCGCGAACAGCGAGTGGACGACGTCCTTGTTGCGGATGACCTTCAGCACCTCACGACGCGAGGCCAGGGTGCCGGCCTTGGCGTGCGTGACGAGCTTCTCGGCGTACGGGCGCAGGGCCTTGGCCTTGGCCTCGGTGGTGGTGATGCGGCCGTGCTCGAAGAGCGCGGTGGCCAGGTTGGCCATGAGCGCCTTCTGATGCGAGGCCGATCCGCCGAAGCGGGCGCCCTTCTTGGGCTTGGGCATGATTTTCTCCTAGTAACGGACCGTGAGCTGCTACAGCTGCTCGGTCTCGGCGTAGTCCTCGTTGCCGTCGTTGTCACCGAAGGAGCCGGCCTCGGTATCGCTCCAGGTACCGGTCGCGGCGTCGTAGCCGGCGACGGTGCTGGGGTCGAACGATGCCGGGCTGTCCTTGAGGGACAGGCCGAGCGAGTGCAGCTTGACCTTGACCTCGTCGATGGACTTCTGGCCGAAGTTGCGGATGTCGAGCAGGTCGGACTCCGTCCGTGCCACGAGCTCGCCGACGGTGTGGACACCTTCGCGCTTGAGGCAGTTGTAGGACCGGACCGTGAGGTCGAGGTCCTCGATCGGAAGTCCGAAGGAGGCGATGTGGTCGGCCTCGGCGGGCGAGGGACCGATCTCGATGCCTTCTGCTTCGACGTTCAGCTCACGAGCCAGACCGAAGAGCTCCACGAGGGTCTTGCCCGCCGAGGCGAGCGCGTCCCGCGCGCTGATCGAGTTCTTGGTCTCCACGTCGAGAATGAGCCGATCGAAGTCGGTGCGCTGCTCGACGCGGGTCGCTTCCACCTTGTACGTCACCTTGAGCACCGGCGAGTAGATCGAGTCGACCGGGATACGGCCGATCTCGGCGCCGGACGCCTTGTTCTGCACGGCAGGAACATAGCCGCGACCGCGCTCGACGACGAGCTCGATCTCCAGCTTGCCCTTGTCGTTCAGGGTGGCGATGTGCAGATCCGGGTTGTGGATGGTGACACCGGCCGGGGGCACGATGTCGCCGGCCGTGACGGTGCCCGGTCCCTGCTTGCGGACGTACATGGTGACCGGCTCGTCCTCTTCCGAGCTCACCACGAGACCCTTGAGGTTCAGGATGATGTCGGTGACATCCTCCTTCACGCCGGGAACGGTGGTGAACTCGTGGAGAACGCCGTCGATGCGGATGCTGGTGACAGCGGCGCCCGGGATCGACGAGAGCAGGGTGCGACGAAGCGAGTTGCCGAGGGTGTACCCGAAGCCAGGCTCGAGCGGCTCGATGACGAACTTCGAGCGGTTTTCAGCGATGACCTCTTCGGTCAGTGTGGGTCGCTGAGAGATGAGCATCTGTTGCCTCCTTGTGGGCGTCCGCCATATGACGCCCTAGTGGAATGGAGCGGTGTCCTCCCGCCCGGACGGACCGGAGGACACCACGACACCGAAGTGTCTTACTTCGAGTAGTACTCGACGATCAGCTGTTCCTGCAGCGGGATGTCGATCTGCGCGCGCTCGGGGAGCTGGTGGACCAGCACCCGCAGACGCGGGCCGACGACCTGCAGCCAACCCGGAACCGGGCGCTCGCCCTGGGTTTCGCGGGCGACCTGGAAGGGCAGCGTGCTCAGCGACTTCTCGCGGACATCGATGATGTCGTACTGCGAGACGCGGTAGCTGGGGATGTCGACCTTCTTGCCGTTGACCAGGAAGTGGCCGTGGCTCACCAGCTGGCGGGCCTGACGACGCGTGCGGGCGAGGCCGGCACGGTAGACGACGTTGTCCAGGCGCGACTCGAGGATGACCAGCAGAACCTCACCGGTCTTGCCGGGGCGGCTGGCGGCCTCTTCGTAGTAGCGACGGAACTGCTTCTCCATGACGCCGTACGAGAAGCGGGCCTTCTGCTTCTCCTGCAGCTGGAGCAGGTACTCGCTCTCCTTGATCCGCGCGCGGCCGTGCTGGCCGGGCGGGTAGGGGCGACGCTCGAAGGCCTGATCGCCTCCGACCAGGTCGACACGGAGACGACGCGACTTACGGGTAACGGGACCGGTATAACGAGCCATTATTCTTTACCTTCCTTTCCCGTTAGACGCGACGCCGCTTGGGCGGACGGCAACCGTTGTGGGGCTGCGGGGTGACATCGGAGATGGTGCCGACCTCGAGGCCTGCGGCCTGGAGGGAACGGATCGCCGTCTCGCGGCCCGAGCCCGGGCCCTTGACGAAGACGTCGACCTTCTTGACACCGTGTTCCTGCGCCTTGCGGGCGGCGTTCTCGGCGGCGAGCTGCGCGGCGAACGGGGTCGACTTGCGCGAACCCTTGAAGCCGACGTGGCCGGAGGACGCCCAGGAGATCACGTTGCCCTGCGGGTCCGTGATGGACACGATGGTGTTGTTGAACGTGCTCTTGATGTGAGCGGCACCGTGCGGGACGTTCTTCTTGTCCCTGCGCCGTGCCTTCTGGGTCTTCTTCGGACCGGTGCTGCGTGACTTGGGAGGCATTACTTCTTCTTTCCTGCGACGGTGCGCTTCGGACCCTTACGGGTGCGGGCGTTGGTCTTGGTGCGCTGTCCACGCACGGGCAGACCACGACGGTGTCGCAGGCCCTGGTAGCAGCCGATCTCGATCTTGCGGCGGATGTCCGCCTGAACCTCGCGACGGAGGTCACCCTCGACCTTGTAGCTCTCCTCGATGTACTCGCGGAGCTTGGCGAGGTCCTCGTCCGTCAGATCCTTGCTGCGCAGGTCCGGGTTGACACCCGTGGCCTCGAGGATCTCCTGGGAGCGAGTACGGCCGATGCCGTAGATGTACGTGAGTGCGATCTCCATCCGCTTTTCGCGGGGAAGATCGACACCTGCGAGACGTGCCATGTGGCATTCCTATTCGGTGTGCGGAGGTCTGCTCCCAGCCCGTCCCCTGCGTCGAAGAACTGTGTGATTCAAAAACACAGTGGGGCCCCGGCCTCCGTACCGGGGGTTGATCGCGCAGCTCCTCGACGGATCGAGGATCGTAACCACGCGACTGGTGCTGGAAGGTCTTCGTGCTTGTTGCCAAGCAGATCTTCGAGACGAAGGTGGATCTAGCCCTGACGCTGCTTGTGACGCAGGTTCTCGCAGATCACCATGACCCGACCGTTGCGGCGGATCACCTTGCACTTCTCGCAGATCTTCTTGACGCTAGGCTGAACCTTCACGTAAGTCCGATCTCCTGTATGTGCGCCGCCGGACACGGCAGAGCCGGCCCGGCGACATGATTCTCCCCGACCGTGTGGCCGGGGAAGCTTCGTTACTTGTAGCGGTAGACGATGCGTCCACGCGTGAGGTCGTAGGGAGAAAGCTCCACGACAACGCGGTCCTCGGGAAGGATACGAATGTAGTGCTGACGCATCTTTCCGCTGATGTGGGCGAGAACCTTGTGCCCGTTCTCCAGCTCGATGCGGAACATCGCATTGGGCAGCGGTTCGATTACCCGGCCCTCGACCTCGATTGCCCCGTCTTTCTTAGCCATATCCTCCGCGATCCGTTGTTCGGCGTTGTGGTTGCATCGGCATCCGTTACCGTGACGCTCGGCAACTCCGGGACCGGACACGAACCGAGATTCGAAGGAATTCGACACGGGACCGATCGGAGCGCAGCGCGCACCACCGATCAATGGTACGGGAAGTTGACCGTCCAGGACAAATGAGCTCGGGCACACCCGTGCCCACGACCAGGAGGAGGACCGCACGTGCGGGCGTTGATCCAGCGGGTGACCACGGCGGCGGTGGCGGTGGACGGAGCCGAGGTGGCCCGTATCACGCCGGCCGAGGGTGGTCACGGCCTGCTCGTGCTGGTCGGCGTCACGCACGACGACGACGAGGCCAAGGCCGCGACGCTCGCCCGCAAGGTGTGGACGATGCGCATCCTCGAGGACGAACGCTCCGCCTCCGACGTCGACGCCCCGATCCTGGTGGTCAGCCAGTTCACGCTCATGGCCGACACGAGGAGGAGCCGGCGTCCGTCGTGGTCGGCCGCCGCTCCCCGCCCGATCGCCGAACCCCTCGTCGATGCGTTCGCGAATGCTCTCCGAGATCTGGGGGCGACGGTGGAGACCGGGAAGTTCGGGGCCCACATGGAGGTGAGCCTCGTCAACGACGGACCGGTCACGCTCCTCGTCGAGGTCTGAACCCGCGCGGCGTGACCGCGACCGTCACTCCGGACGGACGGTGAGGATGCGGGGGCCGTCCTCGGTGACCGCGACCGTGTGCTCCCAGTGCGCGGCCCGGCTGCCGTCGACGGTCACGACCGTCCACTCGTCGTCGAGGACCTCGGTCTCGTAGGTACCGAGGGTGAGCATCGGCTCGACTGCGAGCACCGACCCGACGACGAGCTTCGGGCCCTTGCCCGGCTTGCCTTCGTTGGGGAGGAAGGGATCCATGTGCATCTCGCGCCCGATCCCGTGACCGCCGTAGCCGTCGACGATGCCGTACGAGCGGCCGTGCAACTTCTCGGCGGCGTGCGTGCCCTGCTCGATCGCATGCGAGACGTCGGTCAGGCGGTTGCCCGGGAGCATCGCCGCGATACCGGCCTCGAGCGACAGACGGGTGGCCTCGCTCAGATCGATGTCGGCCTGCGACAGCTCCCCGATCCCGAAGGTCCACGCCGAGTCGCCGTGCCAGCCGTCGAGGATCGCACCGCAGTCGATCGACACGAGGTCGCCCTCGGCGAGCACCACCGACGCCGACGGGATGCCGTGGACGACGACCTCGTTGACCGACGAACAGATCGAACCGGTGAAGCCGTGGTAGCCCAGGAAGGACGGAACGGCCCCCGCATCGCGGATGACCGATTCCGCCACCTGGTCGAGTTCCAGGGTGCTCACGCCCGGCTTGGCGGCCTCGCGCACTGCGACGAGTGCGGCCCCGACCACGGCTCCCGCCGCTGCCATCGCGTCGAGTTCACCCGAGGTGCGGAACGGAACCACTGAGCGCTTGCGCCCGAAACCCATGTCGAACTACCCGTCTACTTTCCGAGTGCGGACAGAGCCCGCGAATTGATCTCCTCGACCTCACCGATCGCGTCGACCGTGATGATCGAGTCGGCGTAGTAGTCGAGCAGCGGGGCCGTCTCCTCACGGTAGACCCGGAGACGGTTGCGGATCACGTCTTCGGTGTCGTCGGCGCGACCGCGGGCGAGCATGCGCTCGACCACGACGTCCTCGTCGATGACGAAGGACAACACGCCGTCGAGCTCGACGCCGAGATCCTTCAGGATGTTCTCGAGTTCCTTGGCCTGCTCCACGCTGCGCGGGAAGCCGTCGAGGAGGAAGCCGTTGGCGGCGTCGGGCTCCGCCAGACGCTCACGCACCATGTTGTTGGTGATCTCGGCGGGAACGAGCTCCCCCGCGTCGATGTACTTCTTGGCCTCGACGCCGAGCGGGGTGCCCTGCCCGATGTTCGCGCGGAAAAGATCGCCCGTCGAGATGGCGGGGACGCCGAGCTTCTCGGACAGAATCGCGGCCTGTGTGCCCTTGCCGGCACCGGGAGGACCGAGCAGTACAAGTCTCACTTGAGGAACCCTTCGTAGTTGCGCTGCATCAGTTGACTTTCGATCTGCTTGACAGTGTCCAGCGCGACACTGACGAGAATGAGAACCGCGGCGCCACCGAAGATGCTCGAGGCCGTCTGGCTGCCGGACAGGAAGAAGTTCGGCAGCGTCGCGATGAGACCGAGGTAGATCGAGCCCGGAACCGTGATGCGGTTGAGCACGAAACTGAGATATTCGGCGGTCGGGCGACCGGGGCGGATGCCCGGGATGAAACCGCCGTACTTCTTCATCTCGTCGGCCCGCTCCTCCGGATTGAAGGTGATGGCGACGTAGAAGAAGACGAAGAACACGATCAGGGCGAAGTAGATCGCGATGTAGACCGGGTTGTTCGGATTGACCAGGTACTCGTTGATGATCCGCTGCCACCAACTCGGATCCGGGTTCGTCGTGGCACCGGTGAGCTGCGCAACGAGGTTGGGCAGGTACAGCAGCGACGACGCGAAGATCACGGGGATGATGCCCGCCTGGTTGACCTTCAACGGCAGGTAGGTCGACGACCCGCCGTACATACGACGGCCGACCATGCGCTTGGCGTACTGCACCGGGATCCGGCGCTGACCCTGCTCGATGAACACGACGCCCGTGATGAGCGCCAGGGCCACGACACAGACGATCGCGAAGACGAGGCCGCCGCGGGATTCGAGGATCATGCGACCCTCGCTCGGCAGCGCGGCCGCGATACCGGCGAAGATCAGCAGCGACATGCCGTTGCCGACACCGCGTTCGGTGATGAGCTCACCGAACCACATGACGACGGCGGCACCGGCGGTCATCACCAGCACGATGACGACCATCCCGAAGATGCTGTCGTCGGCGAGGATCGGCTCCGAACAGCCCTGCAGCAGCTGCCCTCGGGCGGCGAGGGCGACGATGCCGGTGGCCTGCAGGACGGCGAGCGCGACGGCGAGATAACGCGTGTACTGCGTCATCTTGGCCTGGCCGGACTGGCCCTCCTTGCGCAGTTCCTCGAATCGTGGAATGACCACGGTGAGCAGCTGGACGATGATGCTCGCGGTGATGAACGGCATGATGCCGATCGCGAAGACCGACAACTGCAGTAGCGCGCCGCCGGAGAACAGATTGATCAGCGAGTAGATGCCGGCCTGCTCGCTGCCGGCGAGCTGATCGACACAGGCCTGGACGTTGCCGTAGTCGACGCCCGGGGACGGCACGGTAGCACCGAGGCGGTACAGCGCCACGAGCCCGAGGGCGATGAGAATCTTCCGCCTCAGGTCCGGTGTCCTGAGGGCCGAGACGAAGGCGGAAAGCAAAGATCCTCCTGGCGGGCCGATCGGGGACGACGGATCGAGAGGGATCCGTCGGACGGTAGACAACTCTGAAACTCTAACAGTGGGCCCCGATGAGAGGGGTAGCCCGGTAGCCTATGTCACCGCTGCGAACGCAGACTATGACACCGCTGTGAACGCGCGAACGGCCGCGGTGCAGCTATCTGCACCGCGGCCGTTCGACAGCCGTGACTCACACGCGAAAGTACAGGTCAGGCCTGGACGGTCGCGCTGCCACCGGCTGCAGCGATCTTCTCCTGAGCGGAGGCCGAGAACTTGTCGGCGGTGACCTGCACGGCCACCGTCAGCTCGCCCTCGCCGAGGACCTTGACGAGCTGGTTCTTGCGAACCAGACCCTTCGCCACGAGGTCCGCGACACCGATCTGTCCACCCTCGGGGAACACGCGAGCGATGTCCCCGACGTTGACGATCTGGTACTCGGTACGGAATGCGTTCTTGAAGCCCTTGAGCTTCGGCAGACGCATGTGGATGGGCATCTGGCCACCCTCGAAGGCCGGCGACACGTTCTTGCGTGCCTTCGTGCCCTTCGTACCGCGGCCGGCGGTCTTGCCCTTCGAACCTTCACCGCGTCCGACGCGGGTCTTGTCCGTCTTCGCACCCGGAGCCGGGCGCAGGTGATGCAGCTTGATGGTCATTCTCAGACCTCCTCAACAGTGACGAGGTGACGCACCACGTTGATGAGGCCGCGGTTCTGCGCGTTGTCCTCGCGGACGACGGACTGGCGGATCTTCCGCAGACCGAGGGTCCGGAGGCTGTCGCGCTGATTCGACTTGGCCCCGATGGTGCTCTTGATCTGGGTGATCTTCAGCTCTGCCATTACTTCACGCTCCCAGCAGCCTGTGCACGGGCGCGCAGCATGCCGGCGGGGGCAACTTCCTCGAGGGTGAGGCCACGGCGAGCCGCAACTTCCTCGGGACGCTGCAGACCCTTGAGGGCCGCAACCGTCGCGTGCACCACATTGATGGCGTTGTCGGAGCCGAGCGACTTCGACAGGATGTCGTGGACACCCGCGCACTCCAGCACCGCGCGCACAGCGCCACCGGCGATGACACCGGTACCGGGGGAAGCCGGACGCAGCAGGACGACACCGGCTGCAGCCTCTCCCTGGACGGGGTGGGTGATGGTTCCGCCGATGAGCGGGACGCGGAAGAAGTTCTTGCGAGCTTCCTCGACACCCTTCTGGATGGCCGCGGGAACTTCCTTGGCCTTGCCGTAGCCGACACCGACCAGGCCGTTGCCGTCGCCCACGATCACCAGAGCGGTGAAGCTGAAGCGACGACCGCCCTTGACGACCTTCGACACACGGTTGATCGAGACGACACGCTCGATGTAATTCGACTTCTCGGCAGCGTTGCCGCCGCGCGAGTCGCGGTCGCGGCGGTCGCGACCGCCACGGTTGTCACCGCTGTTGGGGTTCTGTCCGGCGGGGCCGTTGCCGCCGTCACGCCGCTGACGTCCCGGCATCAGGCGTTCCTTCCGTTCGAGAAAATGGTCATCAGAACTTCAACCCGCTTTCGCGAGCCGCGTCCGCGAGGGCCGCGATGCGTCCGCTGTAGGTGTGGCCACCGCGGTCGAAGACCACGGCTTCCACGCCGGCAGCCTTCGCGCGCTCGGCGATCAGCTGACCGACCTTCGCGCCGCGAGCCTTCTTGTCGCCCTCGAGAGCGCGCACATCGGGTTCGATGGACGACGCTGCGGCGAGGGTGGTGCCCGTCAGATCGTCGACCAGCTGCACGTGCAGGTGGCGCGACGACCGGTTGACGACGAGGCGGGGACGCTCGGCGGTGCCGGAGATCTTCTTGCGGAGGCGGAAGTGACGACGCGTCTTCGAAAGGCGACGCGTGGTGGAGGCGTCCTTGCCGCGCGGGATGCGCTTGGCCTTCTGGTTCTCGGTCTGGCTCATGATCACTTACCCGTCTTTCCGACCTTGCGACGGACCTGTTCACCCTCGTAGCGGATGCCCTTGCCCTTGTACGGGTCGGACTTGCGCAGCCGGCGGATGTTGGCCGCGATCTGGCCGACCTTCTGCTTGTCGATGCCCGAGATCGAGAAGCGCGTGGGGTTCTCGACGGCGAACGTGATGCCCTCGGGAGCCTCGATCAGCACGGGGTGGCTGTAGCCGAGCGAGAACTCGAGGTCCTTGCCCTTGAGAGCCACGCGGTAGCCGACGCCGTGGATCTCCATCTTCGTGGTGTAACCCTCGGTCACGCCGACGATGAGGTTCTGCACGAGCGTCCGCGACAGGCCGTGCAGCGCACGGCTGCGACGCTCGTCGTTCGGGCGCGTGACGTTGATTGCCCCGTCCTCGCCCTTGGCGATGGCGATCGGCTCGGCGATCGTCAGGGACAGGTTGCCCTTGGGGCCCTTGACTGCAACATCCTGGCCGTCGATGGTGACCTCGACGCCCGAAGGAACTGCAACGGGGAGTTTTCCGATTCGCGACATTGTGGTGGCCTCCCTTTACCAGACGTAGGCGAGGACTTCCCCGCCCACTCCCTGCTTGGCCGCCTGGCGATCGGTGAGCAGACCGGAGGACGTGGAGATGATCGCCACGCCGAGGCCGCCCAGGACCTTGGGCAGGTTGGTGGATTTCGCGTACACGCGCAGGCCGGGCTTCGACACGCGACGCACGCCGGCGAGGCTGCGCTCACGGGAAGGTCCGTACTTGAGGTCGACGATGAGGGTCTTGCCCACCTCGGCGTCCTCGGTGCGGTAGTCGGAGATGTAGCCCTCGCGCTTGAGGATCTCGGCGATGTTCACCTTGATCTTCGAGGACGGGAGCTTGACCTCGTCGTGGTACGCCGTGTTGGCGTTACGCAGACGCGTCAAGAAGTCTGCGATGGGGTCGGTCATGGTCATGGCTGACCTGTTCACCTTTCTCGATGCGGTTCCCATGCAACGCCGGAACGTGCCGGCCGTGGGCCTACATCGAAACTCGGTTCGATAGCGGATTCGTCGGCCGGATCGGCGACGAACCCATGACAGCGTGACAGTGGGCGGAGAACTACTCGGTCCTCCGCCCACCGCTCACGTCACCAGGAGCTCTTGTGAACTCCCGGAAGTTCTCCGCGGTGTGCCATCTCGCGAAGGCAGATGCGGCAGAGTCCGAACTTGCGGAAGACCGAGTGCGGGCGCCCGCAGCGCTGGCAGCGGGTGTAGGCGCGCACCGCGAACTTCGGCTTCTTGTTGGCCTTGTTGACCAGTGCCTTCTTAGCCATGGGCTCAGTTCTCCTTGAACGGGAAGCCGAGGTGCTTGAGCAGGGCACGGCCTTCTTCGTTGTTGGTAGCGGTGGTCACGACAGTGATGTCCATGCCGCGCGGGCGGTCGATGCGGTCCACGTCGATCTCGTGGAACATCGACTGCTCGTTCAGGCCGAACGTGTAGTTGCCGTTGCCGTCGAACTGGTTGCCGTTGAGGCCACGGAAGTCCCGGATACGGGGAAGCGCGATGGACACGAGACGGTCCAGGAACTCCCACATGCGGTCGCCGCGCAGCGTGACGCGCGCACCGATCGGCATGCCCTCGCGCAGCTTGAACTGTGCGATGGACTTGCGGGCCTTACGGATCTCCGGCTTCTGACCGGTGATGAGCGCGAGGTCGTTGACGGCTCCGTTGATGAGCTTCGCGTCGCGGGCGGCGTCGCCGACACCCATGTTGACGACGACCTTCACGACGCCGGGGATCTGCATGACGTTCGCGTAGTCGAACTCCGCGTTCAGCGCGTCCTTGATCTCGGCGCGGTAGCGGGCCTTCAGGCGCGGCTGGGTCTTGTTCTCGGTGGAAGTCATGTCAGAGGTCCTTCCCGTTCTTCCGGGAAATCCGAACGCGCTTGCCGGTTTCCTCATCGGTGCGGTAGCCCACGCGGGTGGGGTTTCCGTCCGAGTCGACGACCGCAACGTTGGAAACGTGGATCGGGGCCTCCTGCGTCACGATGCCGCCGGAGGAGGCGCCACGCTCGTTCGCAGAGACGGCGGTGTGCTTCTTGATACGGTTCACGCCCTCGACGAGGACCTTGCCGGTCGCCGGGTAGGCCGCGATGACCTTGCCCTTGGCGCCCTTGTCCTTGCCCGAGATGACGAGCACGGTGTCACCCTTGTGCACCTTCATCACAGCACCTCCGGAGCGAGCGAGACGATCTTCATGAACCGCTTGTCGCGGAGCTCGCGACCGACGGGTCCGAAGATGCGGGTGCCGCGAGGATCGTTGTCGCCCTTGATGATGACGGCAGCGTTCTCGTCGAACTTGATGTAGGAACCGTCCGGACGGCGGCGCTCCTTGGCGGTGCGCACGATCACGGCCTTGACGACATCGCCACGCTTGACGTTGCCGCCGGGGATCGCGTCCTTGACGGTGGCGACGATGACGTCACCGATTCCGGCGTAGCGACGGGACGAGCCACCGAGAACGCGGATGCAGAGGATCTCCTTGGCACCCGTGTTGTCGGCGACGCGCAGTCGCGACTCCTGCTGGATCACTTACTTCTCCTTGACCTGGATTGGTGTGTACGTCAGATTTCCGACCTGGACGTACGCGGTCGTCGGCTGCCTGCAGCGCACGTGCGAATCACACACGGGTCCTGTAAGCAACCCGTCCAGAGTAGGCCATATACCGTACGCAGGGCAAATTCGCGAATTGTGATGTCACTCCCCACCCCGGCACCGGGCGTGTCGCAGCGACGTCCACCGTCCCCCACGCGAGGGCTGCACCTACTACCGGACGCACAGCACCCCACCACCCGCGGTGCGGGTGGTGGGGTGCTGCATGTTCTCGGTCCTCTCGAGGACGAGGAGGCCTTACTTGGCCTTCTCGAGCACCTCGACCAGACGCCAGCGCTTCGACGCGGACAGCGGACGGGTCTCCATCAGCTGCACGCGGTCGCCGATGCCGGCCAGACCGTTCTCGTCGTGCGCCTTCACCTTGGTCGTACGGCGGATGATCTTGCCGTACAGCGGGTGCTTCACACGGTCCTCGAGCTCGACGACGATGGTCTTCTCCATCTTGTCCGAGACGACGTAACCGATGCGGACCTTGCGGCTCGCGCGCTGTTCCTGGTTGCTCACTGCCTTTTCCTCACTCATGCCACGTCACCCGCATTCGGGCCGGTGGCCAGTCCGAGCTCGCGCTCGCGCAGCACCGTGTAGATACGGGCGATCTCGTTGCGCACGACGCGGAGCCGACGGTTGTTGTCCAGCTGACCGGTGGCCATCTGGAAGCGGAGGTTGAACAGCTCTTCCTTGGCTTCGCGGAGCTTGTCGGTCAGCTCTTCGTCGCTCAGCTCGCGGAGTTCCGCGGCGGGGGTACCGGTAGCCATCAGAACTGCTCCTCCCTCGTCACGATGCGGCACTTGCAGGGGAGCTTGTGCATCGCGCGACGCAGGGCCTCGCGCGCAATCTCCTCGTTGGGGTAGCTCATCTCGAACAGCACGCGACCGGGCTTGACGTTCGCGACCCACCACTCCGGCGAACCCTTACCGGAACCCATGCGGGTCTCGGCAGGCTTCTTGGTGAGGGGGCGATCCGGGAAGATGTTGATCCAGATCTTGCCGCCACGCTTGATGTGCCGGGTCATGGCGATACGAGCGGACTCGATCTGCCGGTTGGTGATGTAGGCCGGCTCGAGAGCCTGGATGCCGTAGTCACCGAAGGCCACCTGGGTTCCGCCCTTGGCGGCACCCGTACGGCTCGGATGGTGCTGCTTGCGGTGTTTGACCCGCCGGGGGATCAACATTGCGTCAGCCCTCCTTGTTCTCGGTCGAGGCAGGGGCGTCGCTCGATGCGGCGCGGCCGGCCTCGGTGCTCGTCGCGGTGGTGCCCGACGCGCCGGAACGACGCGGGCGGCTCGGACGCTCACGACGCGGCCGGTCGGCGGGAGCAGCTGCAGCAGCAGCAAGCTCACGACGGCCACCGACGATGTCGCCCTTGTAGATCCAGACCTTCACGCCGATACGGCCGAAGGTGGTCCGTGCCTCGTAGAGGCCGTAGTCGATGTCCGCGCGCAGCGTGTGCAGCGGGACGCGACCTTCGCGGTAGAACTCCGAACGCGACATCTCGGCGCCACCGAGGCGGCCCGAGCACTGCACGCGGATGCCCTTGACGTTCGGCTGACGCATGGCCGACTGGATGGCCTTGCGCATCGCACGACGGAAGGCGACACGGTTCGAGAGCTGCTCGGCGACGCCCTGCGCCACGAGCTGAGCCTCGGACTCGGAGTTCTTGACCTCGAGGATGTTCAGCTGGACCTGCTTACCGGTCAGCTTCTCGAGCTCGGCGCGGATGCGATCGGCCTCGGCGCCGCGGCGTCCGATGACGATGCCCGGACGAGCGGTGTGGATGTCCACACGCACACGGTCGCGGGTGCGCTCGATCTCGACCTTCGCGATGCCGGCGCGCTCGAGGCCGGAGGCCAGGAACTTGCGGATCGCGACATCTTCCTTGACGTAGTCCGCGTACTGCTTGTCCGCGTACCAACGAGACTTCCAGTCGGTGGTGACGCCCAGACGGAAGCCGTGCGGGTTGATCTTCTGGCCCACTACTGAGCTCCCTTCCGGCGGTTACGAGTCGAGGCCGACCCGACGCTTTCCACGATCACGGTGATGTGGCTCGACCGCTTGCGGATGCGGAACGCACGGCCCTGGGCACGCGGCTGGAACCGCTTCAGGGTCGCGCCCTCGTCCACGTACGCAGTCGCGACGACGAGCGTGCTGGGGTCGAGGTTGTAGTTGTTCTGCGCGTTCGCAGCGGCCGACGCGATCACCTTGGCGACCGGCTCGGCCGCGGCCTGCGGCGCGAACTTGAGGATGGCCAGGGCCTCCTCGACGGACTTACCGCGAACGATGTCGACGACGCGGCGCGCCTTCATCGGGGTCACACGCACGTGGCGCGCAACAGCCCGAGCGCTGTTGGTGGTGGTTTCAGTGCTCATCGACGCTTGCTCTTCCGGTCGTCCTTGATGTGGCCCTTGAACGTACGGGTCGGCGCGAACTCACCGAGCTTGTGACCGACCATGGACTCCGAGACGAACACCGGCACGTGCTTGCGTCCATCGTGGACAGCGAACGTATGACCGATGAAGTCGGGCAGAATCGTGGAACGGCGCGACCAGGTCTTGATGACCTGCTTGGTGCCCTTCTCGTTCTGCGTGTCCACCTTCGCCAGGAGGTGGTCGTCGACGAACGGGCCCTTCTTGAGGCTGCGTGGCATTCTCTAACTCCCTCCTTGACTAGCGCTTCTTGCCGGTACGGCGACGACGGACGATGAGCTTGTCGGACGCCTTGTTCTTGCGGGTGCGGCCCTCGGGCTTGCCCCACGGGCTGACCGGGTGGCGACCACCCGAGGTCTTGCCCTCGCCACCACCGTGCGGGTGGTCGACCGGGTTCATCACGACACCACGGACGGTCGGGCGCTTGCCCTTCCAGCGCATACGGCCGGCCTTGCCCCAGTTGATGTTCGACTGCTCGGCGTTGCCGACCTCGCCGACGGTGGCGCGGCAGCGCACGTCGACGCGACGGATCTCGCCGGAGGGCATACGCAGCGTGGCGTAGGTGCCTTCCTTACCGAGGAGCTGGATGCTCGCACCGGCGGAGCGGGCCATCTTGGCGCCGCCACCCGGACGCAGCTCGACCGCGTGGATGGTCGTACCCGTCGGGATGTTGCGCAGCGGCAGGTTGTTGCCGGGCTTGATGTCGGCGTTGGGGCCCGACTCGACCGGGGCACCCTGCACGAGGCCCTTGGGGGCGATGATGTAGCGCTTCTCGCCGTCCACGTAGTGGAGCAGCGCGATGCGCGCGGTGCGGTTGGGGTCGTACTCGATGTGAGCGACCTTGGCCGGCACGCCGTCCTTGTCGTTGCGACGGAAATCGATCAGGCGGTAGGCGCGCTTGTGTCCGCCACCCTTGTGACGGGTGGTGATGCGGCCGTGCGCGTTACGTCCACCGCGACCGTGCAGCGGGCGCACCAGCGACTTCTCGGGCGTCGACCGAGTGATCTCGGCGAAGTCCGCCACGCTGGCGCCACGACGGCCCGGCGTAGTCGGCTTGTACTTACGGATTGCCATGAGTCTTCTCGTCCTCTATCTCTCGAGAGTTCCGATCGCTAGGCGACCGGGCCTCCGAAGATCTCGATGGGCTTGCTGTCGGCCGTGAGGGTCACGAGCGCGCGCTTGGTGTTCTTGCGCTTGCCGTAACCGAACCGGGTCCGCTTGCGCTTGCCCTGACGGTTGGCGGTGTTGACGCTGCTCACCTTGACGCCGAAGACCTTCTCGACGGCAATCTTGATCTGCGTCTTGTTCGAGTCCGGGTGGACCAGGAAGGTGTAGGTGCCCTCTTCCATCAGCCCGTAGGACTTCTCGGAGACGACGGGAGCCAGCAGGATGTCGCGAGGATCGGCGATCGTGCTCACTTGCTCTCCTCCTTCACTTCCTGGCCGGACTCGGCCGGCCCGTGGATGAACGTGTTGAGCGCCTCGACGCTGAACACGACGTCATCGCTGTAGAGCACGTCGTAGGTGTTCAGCTGATCCGGCGCGAGCGCGTGGACGTTGGGAAGGTTCTGAACCGACTTCCACGCCGCCACGTCTTCACGGCCGACGACGAGCAGGACCTTCTTGCGGTCGCTGATCTCGCCCAGGAACGTGCGAGCACTCTTCGTCGACGGGGTCTGACCGGGGACGAGTTCGGTGATCACGTGGATGCGCTCGTTGCGCGCCCGGTCGGAGAGGGCTCCGCGCAGGGCGGCGGCCTTCATCTTCTTGGGGGTGCGCTGGCTGTAGTCGCGCGGCTGCGGGCCGTGGACGGTGCCACCGCCGGCGAACTGCGGCGCACGGGTCGAGCCCTGACGTGCGCGGCCGGTGCCCTTCTGGCGGTACGGCTTCTTGCCACCGCCGCGAACCTCGCCGCGGGTCTTGGTGGCGTGCGTTCCCTGGCGGGCCGCGGCGAGCTGCGCGGTGACGACCTGGTGCAGCAGCGCGATGTTCGCGGGAGCGTCGAAGATCTCGGCGGGGAGATCGACGGAGCCGGAGGTCTGGCCACCGGGGGCCTTGACGTCCAGGGTCAGCTTGGTTGCGGTCTCGGTGCTGGTCATGCCCGTGCACCACCCTTCACTGCGGTCTTGACGATCACGAGGCCGCCCTTGCGACCCGGGATCGCGCCCTTGATCAGCAGCAGACCGTTCTCGGCGTCCACCTTGTGGACCGAGAGGTTCTGCGTCGTGATGCGGTCGGAGCCCATACGGCCGGACATGCGCGTGCCCTTGAACACGCGGCCCGGGGTGGCGCAACCACCGATGGAGCCCGGACGACGGTGCACGGCCTGCGTACCGTGCGACGCACCCTGGCCGGCGAAGCCGTGACGCTTCATCGTGCCGGCGAAGCCCTTGCCCTTCGAGGTGCCGGTGACGTCGACGTAGGCGCCGTCCTCGAACACCTCTGCGGTGAGTTCCTGGCCGACCTCGTACTCGGAGGCGTCCTCGATCCGGAGCTCGACCAGGTGACGGCGCGGCGTGACGCCGGCCTTCTCGAACTGGCCGCGAACCGGCTTGTTGACCTTGCGCGGCGCGATGGCACCGTAGGCGAGCTGCACGGCGTTGTAGCCGTCGCGCTCCTCGGTGCGGATCTGCGTGACCACGTTCGGTCCGGCCTTGACGACGGTGACCGGAACGACCCGGTTGTTCTCGTCGAAGACCTGGGTCATGCCGAGCTTGGTGCCCAGGATTCCCTTGATCTGGTTAGTCATGTGTTGTCTCCGCTGCGTCTTTCACAAGCTCGCTGTAATCGAATGTCACTGAATGTTGACGTCGACACTCGCCGGGAGATCGATGCGCATGAGCGCGTCGACGGTCTTCGGCGTCGGGTCGAGAATGTCGATGAGCCGCTTGTGCGTCCGCATCTCGAAGTGCTCGCGCGAGTCCTTGTACTTGTGCGGCGAGCGGATGACGCAGTACACGTTCTTTTCAGTGGGCAACGGCACCGGGCCGACCACGCGGGCACCCGTACGGGTCACCGTCTCGACGATCTTGCGCGCAGATGCGTCGATCGCCTCGTGGTCATAGGCCTTGAGCCTGATGCGGATCTTCTGTCCCGCCACGCTTAGTGTCCTTTTCTTGCCGCGTTTCGTGATCCCCGGCGGAGCCGGAAACCACCTCGTCTGCACAGTTCCCCAGGGAACGGCGACCGAGAACAGCACTCGAAACACAGTGCGAGCCGGACGTATCCGATCCGCTTGCCGCTGTTCATCTGTCATTGTTCTCCGGTCCACGCGGTCGGGCGTGTCGGCCCGCCGCTCATTCCCCGGCGTCGATGCTCGAAGGCTTCGACACCGCAAGGAACGGAACCGGCTGCGCTCCGCAGGAGCGCACAGGGGTACTGCTTCCGTCTTGCATGTGGCCGCGACCAGGCCGTGAGGCTCGATCCGCGACTGTCACGTCTTTCCCGTTCCGAGCCGCGAAACATCCATGGCCCGGTCAAGGCAACCCGACCAGTATGCAGGAGCACGGCCGAGAGTTCAACTCACGACGGTGCGTGATGTGCACCTCGGCGATACGCCGCGCGGTCGGGTCCGCGTGGTCGAGCCTAGCCGATGGGGTTCATCGGCAGGGTCCGAACCGGAGCGGCCGCCCCGATCGTATTCGTCGGGTCGGGACCGGGGCCCGGCGGCACCAGCGCGACCTCGGGGACCCGTGCGCCGGCGGCGACGAGCTGCGGCTCGTCGCGCCAGATCGGCAGTGCCTCCTGCAGTTCGAGCCCGATGCCGATGAGACGTTCGTCCTGCCACGGCCGCGCACCGAGCTGCACACCGACCGGCATCCCCGTCGCGGCGGAGTACCCGGCAGGCAGGGTCACCACGGGGGCACCGGAGTAGTTCGCCCAGCGCACGGGGCCCGTCACTCCGGCCGTGACACTGATGCCGAGGAACTCCTGGCGTCGTGCGCCGTCGACGGAGGCGCCGGGCAGCATGATCGCGTCGAGATCCTGGTCGACGAACATCCGGTTGTAGTCGCTCTGGTAGCGCAGGCGGTCGCGTTCGAAGGTGAGGTAGTCGCCCACCGGCACGGCCAGCGAGGCCACCGCCGTGCCTGCGGCCACCGCGTTCTCGGGGCGGTACAGGCCGAGCCGGTCGGTGAACTGCTGGTGGTAGGCGCCCATCTCGACCTGATCGCCGGTCGCGAGAGATTCGGGCAGCGGCGGCATCGTCACCGGGACGGTGACCGCGCCGAGCGACTCCGCCACCCGCGCCGCGTCGTCGACGACGCGCTGCACGGCCTCGGGAGGTGCGGGATTCGTGTTCACGGGCAGCCCGATGCGCACGCCGGCGAGGGGACTCGCTCCCCCGGCCGCCGTCACCGGGTAACCGCCCTCGGGAACGTCGGGGCCGAGTGCCGTGATCGGGTCGGCCGGGTCCGCGCCCGCGAGCACGGTCATCATCAGGGACGCGTCCGCGACGCTGCGGCCCATCGGACCCACGTGGTCGCGGGTCCAGGTCAGCGGGATCATGCCGTGCGAGGTGATGCGCCCGTAGGTCGGCTTGATCGAGGAGACACCACAGGCGCTCGCCGGGAACCGGACCGAACCGCCGGTGTCGCTGCCGAGCGCGAGGGGCGCGAACCGCGCGGCGAGCACGGCCGCGCTGCCGCCGGACGATCCGCCGGGCGACATCTCGGTGTTCCACGGGTTGCCCACCTGCGGGGTGGCGACACCGATCGCGAATTCGTCGGTGTGCGCGTGCCCCATGAGCACCGCGCCGGCGTCCTCGAGTCGGCGCCACACACCCGAGTGCCCGGCCGCGATGTTGCCCTCGAGGACGCGACTCGACGCGGTGAGCGGAAGTCCGGAGACCGCGAAGATGTCCTTGAGAGCGATCGGAAGCCCGCACACGAGCGGTGCCGGGGCCTGGTCGCGGCGCGCGCGGGCGAGCCGCTCCCCCGCCGCGTCGGCCGCCGCGTAGGCGATCTCGGGGTAGAGCCGGATCCACGCACCGATCGCTCCGTCGTACGAGCGGGTGCGGTCCAGACAGGCGTCGAGCAGTTCCCGGGGGTGCAGTTCGCCGGCGTGCAGCAGCGCCGCCGCCTCGACCGCACTCATCCTCGCGGGATCGGTGACGGTGACGGTGTCGGGTGGAGGGAGCCTGCGTGGCGGAGCCGCACGACCGCTCCCCGCGGTCGCACCCCACGCGAACAATCCGCCGGCGGCCCCTCCCAGTAACCGTCGGCGTGATACTCCGGTGCTCACCCCGCCAACCAAACCACGGACTGCGTCACGATCCGGGCGAGGCGGGGAATGTGTGCCACATGTCACCCCCGGCCGTGATGCCGCCGAGACCGTGCGGTGATAATGCGAGCCGTCCATCAGAGGAAGGCGCATGCCATGAACTCGTCCGCTTCGTCCGGATCATCACGGTCCCCGAAGATTCGTCGGCGACCGCAGCTCTCGGACGACGTGGCGGCGCACGTGAGAAACCTCATCATGTCCGGCGGTGTGCGACCCGGCGATTTCGTCCGTCTGGACGAGACCGCGGCCGACCTCGGGGTGAGCGTGACCCCGGTGCGCGAGGCTCTGCTGACCCTCCGTGGTGAGGGGCTCGTCGAACTCGTCCCCCATCGCGGGTACGTGGTGTCCCCGCTCGACAGATCGGACATCGACGACATCTTCTGGCTCCAGGGCAGACTCGCCGAGCGGCTCGTGGAGCGCGCCGCGACCCTGATGACGGCCGAGACCCTCGCGGAGCTCGACGAGCTGGCCGCGCGTTTCGCCGAGGCCGTGCGGGCCGGTGACGGCGCGCGCATCGAGGACCTCGAATTCGAGTTCCACCGGACGTTGAACCGGGTGGCGCGTTCGCGCAAGCTCGCGTGGTTCCTCCACAACGCGACCCGGTACACCCCCGTGCACTTCTACTCCGACGATCGCAACTGGGGGACGGCGGCGATCGCCTCACACGAGCGGTTGCTGCAGGCGCTGCGCACCGGTGACGTCGAGGCCGCCGGACGCGAGACGCGCGAACACTTCACCGACGGGGCCCACCGACTCGTCGAACACCTCGAAGATCTCGGCGTCTGGTCCTGACCGACCGGCGTGAACACCCCGAGGGGAACGGACGTCGGCGCCGACGCGCATGTCCGTCCGCCCCTCCCGGGATCGTGCGCACCGGTACGATTCCGACGGTGACGGACCGACCCGTCCCCGACGGGGACCGAGATCTACGGCGGGGTGTGATGTGAGCGATCACGACCAGGCAGTTCTCGTGGAGGACGTCCACAAGTCGTTCGGCGACGTCCACGCACTCGACGGGATCAGCTTCTCTGCACCGCCGGGCCGTGTCCTCGGCATCCTCGGCCCCAACGGCGCCGGCAAGACCACGATGGTCAAGGTGCTGTCGACACTGTTGCGTCCCACCTCGGGTCGCGCCGTGGTCGCCGGGCACGATGTGGTCGCCGACGCCGCAGCGGTCCGGCGGTCGATCATGATGACCGGCCAGTTCGCCGCGCTCGACGACACCCTCACCGGCCGGGAGAACCTGATCCTGTTCGGCCGCCTGATGGGTCTGGACAAGAAGTCGGCCACCCGGCGAGCCGACGATCTGCTCCGGGAGTTCGATCTCGTCGACGCCGGTCGTCGCCCCGTGAAGGGTTATTCCGGCGGTATGCGCCGACGGGTCGACATCGCGTGCGGCCTCGTGGTCCGTCCCAAGGTGGTCTTCCTCGACGAGCCGACCACCGGTCTCGACCCGCGCAGCCGGCAGGGCGTGTGGTCGCTGGTGGGGGCGCTCAAGGACCAGGGCATCACGGTGCTCCTGACGACGCAGTACCTCGAAGAGGCCGACGTGCTGAGCGACAACATCATCGTCATCGACAAAGGCACCGTGATCGCGGAGGGCACCGCGAACCAGCTGAAGTCCTCCGCGGGTGGCACCCAATGCGAGATCGTTCCGGCCGACCCGCGGGCGATACCCGAGATCCTGCACGCCCTGAACGGTCTTCTCTCCCAGGACGTCCTGGTGGGTACGGTCCCCGACACGGATCGGGTGTCCGTCCCGGCACCGGACGGCGCCGCGACCCTCACCGAGGTGCTGCGGCGCATCGAACCCCTGGGCATCGAACTCGCCGACATCGGTCTGCGACGTCCCTCGCTCGACGACGTCTTCCTCCGCCTCACCGGGCACTCCGCTTCCGACGGCGGCGATCCGACGGACGGTGGCCCCACGAACGACGGCCCGACAGCGCCGCCCGAGGCGGAACGAGCGGAGCCTGCGCCGGCAGGTGAGCGGCCGTGACGGCCCGCACCGACGAGACGGTCCGCGGGACGGAAGCCTCCACGGTCTCGTTCACCGACTCCCCGTCCACCCTTCCCGCACGTCGGGGAGGGGTCCACCGCCGGATCACGCCGTCGGGCGTCGAGCAGTGGTGGGTGCTGACGCTCCGGTCGTTGCGCACGATGGCGCGGTACGGCGAGTTGGTCCTCGCGGTCCTGGCACCGTTCGTCTTCGGTCTCGGCTTCTATCTGCCGCTCAAGTTCGTGATGCAGTTGCAGGGCATCGACTACGCGCAGTTCCTGATGCCCATCATCGTGTTGCAGTCGATGGCGTTCACCGCCATCTCCGCGGCGCAGCTGGCAGCGCAGGAGGGCACGACCGGTGTGACCTCGCGTCTGCAGACGATGCCCGTCGCCCCGGCGGCGCCCCTGGCGTCACGGATGACGGCGAGCATGGTGCGGTCGGTCATCTCCTTGGCCGCGGCGATCGGATTCGGTTATCTCATCGGTTTCCGTTTCTCCGCCGGGCCCGGGCAGGCAGCGTTGTTCTGCGCGACCGCACTGATCATCAGCCTGTTGTTGTGCCTGGGCGCCGACGCGATCGGATGTCTGTCCCGGAGCCCCGAGGCCACAGCGCAGGCGCTGACCCTGCCGCAGCTGATCCTCGGGATGCTCTCGTGCGGTTTCGTGCCCGAGGAGGGATTCCCCGAGTGGATCAGACCGTTCGTCCGCAACCAGCCGATCTCGCAGTTCTCCTTCGCGATGCGCGACATGGCCCAGGACGGCGTGACCTGGGAGGTCTTCCGGCCGAGCCTGTTCTGGATGATCGGGCTGGCCGTGATCTGCATCCCGGGCGCCGTGTGGGCCGCGACGAGGCGGGAGTGAGTCGATGAGCAAGACCGTCGAGACACAGCGGGCACGGGCCCGATCGCGAGAGCGGGCAGGGACTCCGGGTCGCGCCTTCGCCTATCCCGAACCGGATCGCGTCCGCAGCGAGAGTTCCCTCGGCGCACTGTGGGAGCACAGCCGCCTGCAGTGCGGTCGCCTGCTGCTCCGGTGGGCCCGCGATCCGGCCACGATGATCCAGGCGCTCATCTATCCGGCGCTCACCCTGGTGATGTTCCGCATCGTGCTCGGCGACAGCATCACCGCCGCGACGGGCTATTCGTCGATCTTCGGCACCGTGCCCATGATCGTGCTCGTCGGCGCGATGTTCGGCTCGGTCGTCAGCGCGGTGGGGCTGCGCACCGAACGCGATTCCGGCCTGCTGAGCCGGTTCCACACGCTGCCCGTCCACCGCTCGTCCGGTCTGGTGGGACGATTGATGGCGGAGATGGTGCGTGTGTTCGTCACCTCTCTCGTGATCTTCGCCGCCGGCATGGCGTTGGGTTTCCGGTTCACGCAGGGCATCGGCCCCACCCTGCTCAGCCTTGTGGTCCCGCTGATCTTCGGTCTGGGATTCGCGATGATGGTGACGGCTCTGGCGACCCTGCCGGGACGCACACCCCTCGTCGAGACCGTCTCGATCCTGTGCACCCTGCTCATGTTCTTCAACTCGGGGTTCGTGCCGGTCATGGCATATCCGAGCTGGCTGCAACCCGTGGTGGCGAACCAGCCGATGTCCTGCGCAATCGACACCATGCGCTCGCTCGCGATGGGTGG
Source organism: Rhodococcus shunpengi (assembly GCF_048381395.1). Lineage (NCBI taxonomy): Bacteria > Bacillati > Actinomycetota > Actinomycetes > Mycobacteriales > Nocardiaceae > Rhodococcus > Rhodococcus shunpengi. Next base: position 28,342 of record NZ_JBLWIU010000024.1, on the reverse strand, counting down.
TCCGATCGCGGAACCGTTCCTGAAGACCGTCCTGTGGTCGGCCGGGATGGTGGCGATCTTCGTGGTCCCCGCCGTCGTCGGATACCGGCGCTCGGCCGAACAGAATTGATCTTCCACTCTCCGGACCACCCCGCGACCTGCTGTTACGCTGTCCCGCGATCCCGACCCGTGTGAACGCCGTACCCAGAGCGTTCGCCGAGGAGTTTCGTATGTTCCGTTTTCGTCGCAGCACACTCGTGTCCGGCGTCGCCGTCCTCGCCGTCTCCGCATCGGCACTCGTCGCGCCGGCGATCTCGGCCGCCGATCCGATCCCGTCCGACCGGCGGGCCGCCGATCCGGCGGCCACCGCCCCCGCTCCCGTACCGCTCCCCACCTCGGCGGATGCGCCGGACAGTCGCCTCGCTGCCCTGCTGAGCACGATGGGCCAGGGCGTCGACGGTGCGAACGACCTCGGGTGTGTACCGTCGCCGGAGCATCCACGTCCGGTCGTCCTCGTGCACGGCACCGGGGCGGGCATGTACCCGACATGGACCTATGTCGCGCCCGAACTCGAACGGCTCGGGTACTGCGTCTACGCATTGAACTACGGCGCCGCGCAGGGATATCTCGATCCCGATCGCACGGTGTGGGGCGTGTCGAACATCGAGAGGTCCGCCGAGGAACTCGGAACGTTCGTCGACGCGGTCCTCGAGCACACCGGCGCCGGGCAGGTCGATCTCGTCGGTCACTCCCAGGGTGGTGTCGTCTCCCGCCAGTACCTGAAGTTCGAGGGCGGCGCGAACCCGGCCGATCCCGCCCTCAACCGCGTCCGGAACCTCGTGATGCTGGGTGCGACCAACCACGGCACCACCTTCAACGGTCTCCAGCAGCTCTACACGGTGCTCGCCGTGCTCGGCCTGACTAACGGCAGCGATGCGGTGGCCGAGTTGTTGTTCCGCGGCACCGATCTCGGTGCCGCCGGCCAGCAGCAGTTGATCGGCTCGCGCATGCTCAGCAATCTCAACAAGGACGGCGACACCCGTCCCGGCGTGACGTACACGTCGATCGCCACGCGCTACGACCAGATCGTCACGCCACCGGAGAGCTCGTTCCTGCGGCCCGGACCGGGCGCCGAGGTCCGCAACGTGTGGGTCCAGGACGGCTGCCCGAGTTCCCCCGCCGACCACTCCACGATCCTCATGCGGCCCGAATCGCTCCACCTGGTGAAGGCCGCCCTCGACCCCGACTACGCGGCCGGAAACTCCGTGCCGTGCCCGGCGCCCGAGGCCGGATAGCGCCGTCGCACCTCGGTCGACCGTCGAACACCGAACACCGAACGCAGAAGGCCCCTACCGCTACGCGAGCGGTAGGGGCCTTCTGCTCTGCTCTGTCGCAGAGCCTGTCAGTCCGAGAGACCGAGGGCCTTTTCGAGGACAGGCCACGAATCCTTCAGGTCGTCCTGCCAGTAACCCCACGAGTGGGTGCCGGAGTCGCGGAAGTTGTAGGTGGCGGGGATGCCCAGCTGGTCGAGGCGGCCACGGAGGTTGTGCGTGCAGTAGTTGGTCGCAGCCTCGATGACACCGCCGACGACGATCTGGTTGGCGAGCACGTCGACCTCACCGTCGATCTGCGGGCCGTTCAGGGTGTCGTGGACACCCGGCAGTCCGGTGCCGTTGGAAATGTACAGATCGAGCCCGCGCAGCTCCTCGGCGTGCACGTAGGGGTCGTTCTCGACCCAGGCCGGATCATTGAGCTCGCCCCACATGTTGCGGGTGTCGCCGCCACCCCAGGTCTCGACGACGAGCTTGACGAACTGCTGACCGATCGGGTCGGAGGTCTGCGCGCACCCGCTGTAGGCCGCGACGCCCTGGTACAGGCCGGGGGCAGCGATGGGCAGCTGAAGGACGGACGTACCCGAGGACGACAGACCGGCGATCGCGTTGACGCCGTTGGTGCCGAGCGCGGCGTCGATCAGCGGCGGGATCTCCTTCGTCAGGAAGGTCTCCCACTTGTTGACGCCGAGCTCCGGGTCCTCGTTCTTCCAGTCGGTGTAGTAGCTCCACTTGCCGCCGACCGGCGAGACGATGTTGACGTTCTTGTCCTTGAAGAACTCGATCGCGTCGGTACGGAAGCGCCAGGTCGCGCTGTCCTCGCCGCCACCGGCGCCGTTGAGGAGGTACAGCGTCGGGCGCGGTTCGCTCGTGTCGGCCGGGCGCCAGACGTCGAGCAGGATCTCCTTGTCCATCGAAGCGGAGTACACGTAGACCAGCAGCTGCTGCTCGCCGTAGTTCTCGATACGGGTGATCTTGGAGCCGTTCTCGCTGGTCACCGACTCGATCGGCTGAAGCGTGTCCGCGACCGGGTCCGCCCCGGCGGTCACGCCGCCGAAGAACAACGGCAGGGCGACGACCGCCGCGGAGACCGCAGCGAACCTCACCTTCCGAGCTCGCGTCCTCGACTGGACAACCTTCATTCCGACAACCTCCTCAGACCCGCTTCCGGGCGTGGGCTACAGACCTCGGGCGGGGCCGAGGCGCGCCGTCCGGCGCAGCACAACGTGTATCGACGAATCGTTCGTGCACATTACCGCGACCGACGGTCTCCTCCACTTTCGGCGACCACCCGTGTGGTGGCGTCGAGCGCCGGCGCGATGATCTCGATGGCGGACGGCTCCATCATCTCGCCGTGCGCACCCGGCACGAACCGGGTCCGGATACGGCCCGACACGAACGGTCGCCACAGATCTGCGGCGTCCGCCTCCGTCGGGTGCTCCTCCGTCGCACTGAAGAACTCCATGTCGCCGGCGAACACCTCAGGGTCGTGACCGTTGATCAGTTCGGGCGAGGTCACGGCCGCGGAGAACAGGCCCTGCACCCGCTCCACGTCGAGGTCGATCAACCCGTCCGGCACGGCCCGGACCAATGCTTCCGCAGCTTCCTGCGGAAGACCGCCGTCGAGTGCGGTGGTGTCCACAAAGACCCCGAAGGCACGCAGGTTCTCCGCGAGTTCGGTCGCGAACCGGTCGGTGTCGATCCGCGGGATGCTGTCGATGAGGGCGAGGCCCTCGACCTGCAGTCCGCGTGCCTGCAACTCGACCGCCACGGCGTGCGCGAGCACACCGCCGAGCGACCATCCGATGAGGCGGTATCGGCCGCCGGGTGCGGCGGCGACGATCTCGTCCGTGTACCTCCGCGCGAGATCGACGAGCGAGGACGCGACGAAGCCAGGTTCGCTCAGGGCCGGCGTCTGTACGCCGTACACCGCGCTGCTCGTCGCGAGTCGCGCTGCCAGAGGCGCATACGGCCAGGCCAGTCCGATCATCGGGTGGAAGCAGAAGACCGGTGTCCTCGAATCGCCCGCACGCAGCGTGACGAGCACGTCCGACGCCGCGTTCGCGGTCCCTGCGGAATCGACGTCCGCTCCGTCCACGGCCGCGGCGAGCCGCGACGCGAGAGCCTCGACAGCCGGCGTCTCCAGCAGCCACGGGACACGGACCTGCAGTCCGGTCTCGTCGCGCAGCCTCGCGACCACCTGGGTGGCCACGAGGGAGTTGCCGCCGAGGTCGAAGAAGTCGTCGTCGAGACCGACCTGCTCGGCGTCGAGGGCGTCGGCGTACACCCGCGCGACGACCTCCTCGAGGTGGGTACGCGGAGCGCGGTACGGGCGGGTCCGTGTCTCCGGTTCCGGCAACGCCGCGCGGTCGAGCTTCCCGACGTGCGTCAGCGGCACGGCGTCGAGCACGACGATGTCGTCGGGAACCATGTGCTGCGGCAACGCTCGGGCGGCCGCGCGGAGCAGGTCGTCCGTGTCGACGAGGTGACCGGCCGTCGCGGTCACGTACGAGACGAGGCGGACACTGCCGGTGTCGTACCGGCGGGCGACGGTGGCGGCGAAGTCCACGCTCGGCTCGCGTCGCAGCACGGCGTCGATCTCGTCGAGTTCGATGCGGAAGCCGCGCACCTTCACCTGGAAGTCCGACCGTCCCACATAGGCGATCTTCCCGTCGTGGGTCCAGCGGACCACGTCGCCGGTGCGGTAGAGACGTCCACCGGATCCGAACGGATCGGCGACGAAGCGCTCCGCCGTGAGACCGGGCCTGCGGTGATATCCGCGTGCGATCTGCACTCCCGACATGTACAGCTCGCCGGGCACACCGACCGGCACCGGCCGCAGGCGCCTGTCGAGCACGAGCGCGCGGACGCCCCGGATCGGTCCTCCGATCGTGATCGGATCCCCCGGCGCCAACGGTTCACTGATCGTGGTCACGATCGTGGTCTCCGTCGGACCGTAGACGTTGTGGAACGCCCGTCCGGGCGCCCAGCGCGCGACCAGTTCCGGCGGCACGGCCTCGCCGCCGGCGGCGAGCACCCGGAGCCCGTCGAGCCCCTCCGGATCGAGGGTGGCGACGGCCGCGGAGGTGATGAACGCATGCGTCACGCGCTCGGCCCGGATCAGCTCGGCGAGTTCGCTGCCTCCGTAGATTCCCGGGGACGCGACGACGAGGGTGCCACCCCCGCCCACGGCGAGGAGCAGTTCGAGCATGGAGGCGTCGAAACTCGGTGACGCGAAGTGCAGCGCCCGCGTGTCGGCATCCAGACCGTAGTGCTCACGTTGCGCCGCAGTGAAATTCGCCAGTCCGGAGTTCGACACCACCACGCCCTTCGGAAGGCCCGTGGACCCCGAGGTGTAGATGACGTAGGCGGTGTTGTCCGCTCGGACCGGACGGACCCTCTCGTGCGCGGCGAACGGTTCGTCGGACAGGGCCTCCAGCTCTGTGAGCGTGGCGGGATCGGTCAGGTCGACCCACTGCACGTCGCCGGGCAGCCGGTCCCGCTCGGCCGAGACGGTGAGGCCGAGGACGGCCCCCGAATCGGAGAGCATGTGGGCGACACGGTCGGCCGGGTAGTTCGGGTCGACCGGCACGTAGGCGGCTCCGGCGCGGGCGACCGCCCACACGGCGGTGATGGAGTCGAACGACCGCGTCAGTCCGAGCGCGACCACGTCCTCCGTCCCGATGCCTCGGCCGACGAGCAGCCTCGCCAGTCGCGACGACCGGGCATCGAGTTCGGCGTAGGTCAGCGAGCGTCCGTCGTGGACGACCGCGACGCCGTCGGGGTTGCGGGCGGCGGTCTCCGCGAGCAGATCACCGAGCGGCACCGCGGGCAGCGCGGGTCCGCCCCACCGGTCGGCGAGATCCTCGATCTCGGCCGCGTCGAGATACGGCAGCGAGTCCACCGAGGAGTCGGGATCGGCGACGAGCGCATCGAGGATGCGGACGTACCTGCCGGCCAGCGTCGCCACGTCCTCCGCGGCCAGGATGTCGCTGCGGTACTTGAACGCGAGCGTCAACGCCTCCTCGGAGGTGACGACGGCCGTGAGCGGATAGTGCGTCGCGTCCCGGGCGTTGACGCCCGCGACGACGAGGCCGTCGATCGATCCCGCAGCCTCGATCCCGCTGCGGTCGACCGGATAGGACTCGTACACGAGCAGCGTGTCGAACAGCGCTCCCGTACCGGCACGCTGCTGGATCTCGGCGAGCCCGACGTGATGGTGATCGAGCAGTTCGGCCTGCTCGCCCTGGATGCGGAGGAGCAGATCGTGCCCGGTCTCGCCGGCGCCGAGGCGCACCCGCACCGGGAGGGTGTTGATGAACAGTCCCACCATCGCCTCGACGCCGGGGAGGTCCGCGGGCCGGCCCGACACGGTGGTGCCGAATACGACGTCGTCGCGGTCGGTCGTGCGGGCCAGGAGGACGGCCCAGGCGCCCTGCAGCACGGTGTTGACCGTGACGCCGAGCCGCGTGGCCGTGTCCGCGAGGAGGTCGGACCGTTCACGACCGAGGTCGATCCGGTGCTCGTCCGGGGTGCCGCCCGTGCCGTCGGTGTTGCCCCCGGCCAGCAGGGTGGGCTCCTCGATCCCGTCGAGCGAGCGTATCCACGCTTCGACGGAGGTCTCGTGGTCGCGACGCGCGAGCCACTCGAGATACGCCCGGTAGGACGGTGCCCGGCCGAGGACGCCCGCATCACCGCGGGTCGCGTAGAGCACCAGCAGGTCCTTCATCAACAGCGGCATCGACCAGCCGTCGAGCAGGATGTGGTGACTCGTGACGGCGAGGGTCCAACTGTCGTCACCCGTGCGGACGAGGACGAAGCGGATCAGCGGCGGCTCGACCATGTCGAACGCGACGGCCTGTTCCGCTCGCAGCACATCGGCGAGTACTGCGGAGTCCTCGCCCCGGATGTCGACCTCGCGCCACGGCAGGGTGACCTCGTCGACGACGACCTGGACGGGGATGCCCGATTCGCTCGCGACGAATGCCGTGCGGAGGTTCGGGTAGCGCCCCAGCAGCGCCTCAGCCGCCGTGCGCAGCCGCTGCGCGTCGACCACTCCTGCGAGGTGCACGAGCACCTGCGTGCTGTAGGCATCGGAGTGCCCCTCCGCCAGGAGTGCGTGGTAGAGCAGGCCGGCCTGGAGCGGAGCGAGCGGCCAGGCGTCCGCCGCGCCGCGGTACCGCGACTCCCACAGGTCGATGTCGCGTTGGGTGACGTCGACCAGCGACAGGTCGGACGGGGTCCGTCCCCCGGCCTCCGGGCGCGTGGCGTGCGCCGCGAGGGCTTCGAGTGCACGCACCCAGCGCTGTGCGAGGTCCTCGACGTCGGCGCGGTCGAGCAGACCGGACGCGTAGCCGAAGTTCGCTCCGAGTTCGCCTCCGAGGACGACGGCGTTGATGTCGACGGCGGCGAGGGCCGGGGCGTCGGGATCATCGGTTCCGGACAGGTCCCCGAGGTCGCCGGCGGGCAGCCACCCGAGTTCCGGCACCCGGTCGGTCGAGACCTCACCGGCGTCGAGCCGGCCGAGATAGTTGAAGCTGATCTGCCCGGCGGGCGTCGCGGCGAGACGAGCGGACGTCTCGGGGTTGCAGTACCGGAGCAGGCCGTAGCCGATGCCCTTGTCGGGGACGCGGCGGAGATCCTCCTTGACCACCTTCAATGCCGCACCCGCGCTCGCACCACCGGCCGCCGCGTCGTCGAGGTCGACGTCGGACAGGTCGAGCCGCACGGGGAACATCGTCGTGAACCAGCCGACGGTGCGCGAGAGGTCCGAGCCCGGGACGACGTCCTCCTCGCGACCGTGGCCCTCGAGACGGATCAGTGCCGACCGCACGTCCGTGCCCCGCGCCCGACGCCACTCGGCCAGGGCCAGCGCGAGACCCGTGAGCAGCACGTCGTTGACCGAGCCGTGGTAGAGCTCGGGCAGGGTGGTCAGCAGTGTCTCGGTGGTCGCCGCGTCGACCCGGACCGGCACCTTCACGACCGTCGACGCCAGGTCGACCGACGGGTCGAACGGGCGGTCGCCGAGCAGCGGGTCGGGTCCGTCGAGAACGGATGTCCACAACGGCAGCTCCGTCACTCGTCCGGCGGCACCGTCGACGAGGGCGTGAGCCCAGGTGCGGAACGACGTGCCGACGGGCTGGAGGGCGGGCTGCTGCCCGTGGCTGATCTGTGCCCACGCGGTGACGAAGTCGGGCACCAGGATCCGCCACGACACCCCGTCGACGACGAGGTGGTGCGCCACCACGATCAGCCGTCCGGTCCGTGCCGCCCCGGCAGCGGGGTCGAGCCAGACGAACTGCGTGACGATGCCCTGCGACGGAGCGAGACGCCCCTCGGCAGCGTCGACTTCGCGCGAGGCGATCTCCGCCCACTGCTCGTCGCCGGCCTCCGCGGGAACCTCGACGCGCGTCACGAGCGCGTCGACGTCGACACTTCCCGGCGCGGAGGTCGACAGCACCCACTCACCGGAACCGTCGTCCCGCAAGCATGCCCGGAGCATGTCGTGCCGGCCCACCACGGCGGCGATCGTCGCCACGACGTCGCTGCGTCCGATACCGGCGGGCAGTTCGAGTGCGATGGTCTGCGTGTAGCGGTCGAAACCGCCGCCACGCTCGACCATGTACCGCACGATCGGGGTGAGCGGGATCTCGCCGACGCCGCCGCCTTCGAGTTCGCGCAGCACCGGTTCGGATCCCGTTCCGGCGCGCGCCACTTCGGCGAGACCGGCCACCGTGCGCTGCTCGAACACCTCGCGCGGGGTGAACACGACACCGCGCGCCTTCGCCCGGGACACCAGCTGGATCGACACGATGCTGTCGCCACCGAGAGCGAAGAACGAGTCGTCGAGCCCGACCCGCTCGAGACCGAGCACGTCGGCGAAGACCTCGGCGATGGTCTCCTCCGTGGGGGTCCGCGGCGCCCGGAACTCGCGGTCGCTGGTGAACACCGGCTCGGGCAGCGACCTGCGGTCGAGCTTGCCGTTCGGGGTCAGCGGCAACTCGTCGAGCACGAGCACTGCGTCGGGAACCATGTAGCCGGTGAGGAACTCGCCCACCCGCTCGAGCACCTCGGACGGGGCGACCGTGTGCCCGGCCCGCGGCACGACGTAACCGACGAGCTTCTCCCCCGTGTGCTCGTCCGACCACACGGACGCGACGGCGTGCGCGACACCCTCCACACCGGTCAGTGCCGCCTCGATCTCGCCGAGTTCGATGCGGAAGCCACGCAGCTGTACCTGTAGGTCGCTGCGACCGGCGTATTCGAGCTGCCCGTGCGCGTTCCATCGGGCGACGTCACCGGTGCGGTACATGCGCGAGCCCGGCGCACCGTAGGGATCGGCGACGAACCGCCCGGAGGTCAGCTCGGCACGACCGAGATAGCCGCGTGCGAGCTGGCCACCGCGGACGTAGATCTCGCCGGGCACGCCCACCGGGACGGGCTGCAGACGGGCGTCGAGCACGTAGATGCCGAGACCGGGGATCGCGCGGCCGACGGTGCTCGCGGGGTTGTCGACGTCGGCGGAGGACAGTTCGAGATGGGAGACGTGCACGGTGGTTTCGGTGATGCCGTACATGTTGACCAGGCGCGGCGCTCGCCCTGAATCCCCGTGCCGCCGATACCAGCCGGCCAGTCGACGCAGATCGAGTGCCTCACCACCGAACACGACGTACCGCAGGGACAGCGGCTGCGCATCCGGATCCTGCTCGGCCACAACGGCGTCCGCCTCGGCGAGCTGGTAGAAGGCCGACGGGGTCTGGTTGAGCACCGTGATCTTCTCGCGCCGCAGGAGGGCGTGGAAGTCCTCCGGGGACCGGGAGGTGTGGTAGTCGACGACCACGAGGCGACCACCGTGGAGCAGCGGACCCCACAGTTCCCACACGGAGAAGTCGAAGGCGTAGGAGTGGAACAGGGTCCACACGTCGTCGGCGTCGAATCCGAAGGCGGGCGCGGTGTTCTCGAACAGTTCGAGCACCGTGCGGTGCGGGATCTGCACGCCCTTGGGCCGGCCTGTGGAACCGGAGGTGTAGATGACGTAGGCGAGGTTGTCGCTGCGCAGCGGTGCCGCGCGCTCGTCGTCGGAGAGCGGATCGGCCGACCGCGTCGACAGGTCGAGCCGTTCGAGGTCGATCACCGGGACGTCGGTGGCGGGCAGCGCATCCGGCTCCCCCGCCACGAGCACACACACCGGCGCCGCGTCCTCGAGCATGAAGGTCAGACGCTCGGCCGGGTAGGTGAGGTCGATCGGCAGATAGCCACCGCCGGCCTGCTGCACCGCGAGCAGCGCGACGACGAGTTCCTCCGTGCGCGGCAACGCGACTCCGACGAGGGTGTCGGGTCGGACACCGCGGTCGACGAGTTCGCGCGCCAGGCGGTTGACCCGCGCGGACAGTTCGGCGTAGGTGAGCTGCCGGTCGCCGAAGGTCACGGCGACCGAATCCGGATGCGCCTCGGCGGCCTCGCGGAAGCGGTCCACGAGCGTGACGTCGGGGACTCGGGTGCCGGGCTCGTTCCACGCCTCGAGCACCTCGGTGCGTCCCGCCGGGTCGAGCAGTGGGACGTCGCCGATCACGGACTCGGGATCCGTCGCCACCGCCGCGAGCATCCGGCCGAGACGCTCGCCGAAGAGGCGCATGGTCGCGTCGTCGAACAGGTCGACGGCGTAGGTCAGCACGACGTCGAGGCCGCCGGGAGTGCCGTCGGCGTCGAACCTCTCGACGACGGTGACCTGCAGGTCGAACTTGGCGTGGGCGACCGGGACGTCGAAGCCTTCGACGGCCAGGCCCGGCAGTTCGAAGCGGGACTGCCCGAGATTCTGGAAGGTCAGGGCGACCTGGAACAACGGGTGGCGTGCCTGCGATCGTTCCGGGTCGAGGACCTCCACGAGGCGCTCGAACGGCAGGTCGGCGTGCCCGAACGCGCCGAGGTCGCTCTCGCGCACCCGTCCGAGGAGATCGGCGAAGGTGTCGGCGGGGCGCACCTCGCTCCGCAGTACGAGCGTGTTGACGAACATGCCGATCATGTCGTCGAGCAGCTGCTCACCGCGTCCGGCGATGGGGGCGCCGATCACGACGTCCTCGGTGCCCGACAGCCGAGCGAGGAGGGCCGCCAGGGCGCTGTGGAAGACCATGAACAGCGACGCGCCGCGCTCCCGCGCGAGGCGGTCGAGTGCCGCGTGCGTCCGCGCGTCGATCTCCACGGCGGTGTTCGCACCCCGGCCCGAGGCGACGGCCGGCCGCGGACGGTCGGCGGGCAGGTCGATCTGCTCCGGGATGCCCTTCAGGGCGTGGCGCCAGTAGGCGAGCTGGCGGGCGATCGGCGACTCCGGATCGCCCTCGGAGCCGAGCACCTCCCGCTGCCACAGGGTGTAGTCGGCGTACTGGACCGGAAGCGGCGACCAGTTCGGCTGCAGCCCTTGGGTTCTGGCACCGTAGGCGACCATGACGTCGCGGGCGAGCGGGCCCATCGAGAAGCCGTCGCCGCTGATGTGGTGGAGCACCACGACGAGCACGTGGTCGTCGGCGGCGACACGCAGCAGCCGGATCCGCAGCGGAACCTCCGCGGTGACGTCGAAACCGGCGTCGAGGATCGCGGCGACCTCGTCCAGGATGTCGGTGGGATCGACCTCGGACGGTTCGATGTCGGGAACGACGGACGCCGCGGGGAGGACGACCTGGTGGGCGATGCCGTCGGTCTCCGGGTAGACGGTCCGCAGGGATTCGTGCCGCAGCACCACGTCGCCGACCGCGCCGCGCAGGGCGTCGAGGTCCAGCGATCCGCGCAGCCGGATCACGAGCGGCAGGTTGTTGACCGCCGAGTCCGGTTCGAACCGGTTGAGGAACCACATCCGCTGCTGCGCCAGCGAGAGCGGCACGTGGTCGGGTCGGGGGCGTGCCGTGAGCGGGACGGCTGCGGCACCGGCCGCCGACGACTCGATGTGGGCCGCGAGGGATTCGACCACGGGATGTTCGAAGAGCGACCGCACCGCGACGCGCGCGCCGAGGGCGGCACCGAGCCGCGCGGCGACCTGCGTCGCGACGAGCGAGTTGCCGCCGAGGTCGAAGAAGTGGTCGTCGCGTCCGACCCGCTCGACGCCGAGGACGTCGGCGTAGACGTTCGCGACGATCTCCTCGATCGGGGTGCGGGGAGCGCGGAACTCGCGGACCTCGAAGACGGGTTCCGGCAGGGCCTTGCGATCGAGCTTACCGCTGGTGTTGAGCGGGAACGCGTCGAGCACGACGACCGCCGACGGCACCATGTACGACGGCAGGACGCTGCGCACCGCGTCGAGCAGCACCGCCTTGTCGACGGTGTGCTCGGGTGCCGGCACGACGTAGGCGACCAGCTGCTCACCGGTCGGTGTCGGCACGACGAGCGCGACGGCCTGGCTCACCTCGGCGCAGCCGAGCAGCGCCGTCTCGATCTCGCCGAGTTCGATGCGCTGACCGCGGAACTTGACCTGGAAGTCGGTGCGTCCGAGATAGTCCAGGACGAGGGCACCGTCGGCGGTGCGGCGCCACCGCACGAGGTCGCCGGTGCGGTACATCCTGCTTCCCCGCACCCCGAGGGGGCTCGCGACGAACCGGTCGGACGTGAGGTCGGGGCGCTTCTCGTAGCCGCGCGCGAGTTGCACGCCGCCGAGATACAGCTCGCCCGGCGTTCCCACGGGGGTGGGACGCAGACGCGAATCCAGCACGTACACCTGCACGTTCGCTTCGGGAACACCGATCGGCACGGAATGGTCGCCGTCCTCGGCGGGCCAGTAGGTCGCCGAGACCGCGGCCTCGGTGGGGCCGTAGAGGTTGTGGACCGCCGCGTCACCGAGACGCCGGAAGGCCGTCACGGTCTCCGGCGGCAGGGCCTCGCCGATGACGAAGACGTGGCGCAGGCCGGCGCAGCTGCCCGCCGGGGCGTGGGCGGCGAAGACGGTGAGCATGGACGGGACGAAGTCCGTGAGCGTGACGCCGTACCGGACGATCGCGTCGGCCACGTAGGCCGGGTCGCGGTGACCGTCGTGGGTCGCGACGACGAGCGTTCCGCCGGTGCACAGCGGCAGGAAGTAGCCCCACAGCGACACGTCGAAGGTCGTGGCGGTCTTCTGCAGGTACACGTCGTCGGCCGAGATGTCGTACTCCGCGGCCATCCACTCGAGCTGGTTGACGATCGCCTCGTGCGGGACGGACACACCCTTCGGGCGTCCGGTGGATCCGGACGTGAAGATGACGTAGGCCGGCGAGGCGGCCTGGACGGTGCCTCGCAGTTCGTCCTCGCGCACGGGCTCGGCCGGATGGTCGGACAGAGCCGGGTCGTCGACGACGATCGTGTCGACACCGGCGGGAAGGTCCCCGGCGTCGGCGGTGGTGCTCAGTACGCACACCGGTCGTGCGGTGTCGAGGATGTGGCCGATCCGGTCGGCCGGGTGATCGGGGTCGAGCGGCACGTAGGCGCCACCCGCCGTGACGACCGCGTACATGGCGACGACGAGATCGATCGAACGCCGGATGCCCAGTGCAACGAGCGATTCGGGTCCGACACCGACCGAGATCAGGTGACGGGCGAGTCGGTTGACCCGCGCGTCGAACGCCGCATAGGTGAGCGCGTCGTCGCCGAAGACGACCGCGGTGGCGTCCGGAGTCGAGGCGACCTGCGTGCGGTAACGCGAGAGCAGGGTCTGCGGGGTGACCGGACGTTCGGTGGCGTTCACCTCGACGGTGAGCGTCTGCCGCTCCGGCGCGGCCAGCAGGTCGACGTCGCCGACGACCGTGTCGACGTCGCCGGTGAGCGCTTCGAGAACCGTCACGAGGCGGGCGGCGAGCGACCGCACCGTCGTCTCGTCGAAAAGATCGGTGGCGTAGGTGAACTGGGCACCCATACCGGCCGGGCGTCCCTCGACCTCCCGCGGTCCGACGGTGAGTTGCAGGTCGAACTTGGCGATGCTGCCACCGAGATCCACCGGCTCGACATCCAGTCCGGGCAGGGCGAGTTCGGGCTGCTCCATGTTCTGGAAGAACAGGGCCACCTGGAAGAGCGGATGGTGACCGGCCGAACGAACGGGGTCGAGGACCTCCACGAGCCGCTCGAAGGGCAGGTCGGCGTGGGCGAACGCGTCGATGTCCGAGGCGCGGACCTCGCGCAGGACGTCGGCGAACGTCCGCTCGGCAGTGACGGTGGTCCGCAGCACGAGCGTGTTGACGAACATGCCGATCAGATCGTCGAGCGCCTGCTCGCCGCGGCCCGCGACGGGAGTGCCGATCGCGATGTCGCTCGCACCCGAGATCCGGGACAGGAGAACGGCGAAAGCGGCGTGGACGACCATGAACGGCGAACATCCCGCGGCCCGGCCGAGTTCGACGACGGCCTCGTGCAGAGCCGGCTCGATCTCGAACTCGACGGTGGCACCGCGACCCGACGCCTCGACCGGACGGGGCCGGTCGGTGGGCAGTTCGAGACGATCCGGCAGATCGGCGAGAACGGAAGTCCAGTAGGCGATCTCCTTCGAGACCGTCGATTCCGGATCGTCCTCGTCGCCGAGGACGGCCCGCTGCCACAGCGTGTAGTCCGCGTACTGCACGGCCAGCGGTTCCCAACCGGGCGCCGAGCCCGACGTGCGGGCGAGATAGGCGGTGACCAGGTCGCGCACGAACGGCTCGATGGAGGTGCCGTCGGCGGCGATGTGGTGGACGACGATGATCAGGACGTGTTCGTCCTCCACGGACGCGGCCTCGACGCCGTCGCGCGAGATGCGCAGCAGTTCGAGGCGCAGCGGTACCTCGGCGGTGACGTCGAAGCCGGTCGTCACCGCGCGCACCACGCGGTCGTGCACCTCGGTCTCCGTGACGTCCTCGGCACGCAGCGCCGGTGTCGCCTGCGAGGCGGGCAGGATCAGCTGGCTGCCCACACCGTCGTTGTCCGGGTAGACGGTGCGGAGCGTCTCGTGGCGTTCGACGAGGTCGGCGACCGCGGCGCCGAGCGCATCGGTGTCGAGTGTCCCGCGCAGCCGCAGCGCGACGGGGATGTTGTTCGCGGCCGAGGCGGTGTCGAACCGGCTCAGGAACCACATGCGCTGCTGCGCGAGGGAGAGGGGGATCGTCTCGGGGCGCGGCCCGGCCACGAGGGGGATCCGGTCGTCACCGGTGAGGGGTTCGACCAGCGCCGCGAGCTGCGCGACCGTCGAACCCTCGAAGAGCAGACGGGCGGGCACCCGCACGCCGAGGCGTTCGCTCAGCCGCGCCGCCACCCGCGTGGCGACCAGCGAGTTGCCGCCGAGATCGAAGAAGTCGTCGTCGAGGCCGACCCGCGTGGAATCGAGTCCCAGCACGTCGGCGAACACCGCGGCGATGGCGATCTCGGTGCCGGTTTCCGGGGCCCGGAACTCGGTGACGATCGGCCCCGGATCGGGCAGTGCATCGCGGTCGAGCTTGCCGGTGGGCGAGAGCGGGATCTCGTCGATCGGCACGATCGCCGAAGGCACCATGTGGGCAGGGAGCCGCTCGGCGGCGAGGGCCGACAGTTCCTGCGGGTCGACGGTCGCGCCGGGGGCCGCGTGCACGTACGCGACCAGCTGTGCCTGCCCGGACGGGCCCGTCCGCGCGAGCGTCGCTGCGAAGTCCACTGCCGGCGAGGAGGCCAGCACGGCGTCGATCTCGCCGAGTTCGATGCGGAAGCCGCGAACCTTGACCTGGAAGTCGTTCCGGCCGATGTAGACGATGGGTGATGCGGCGTCCCGAGGTCCGCGGACGAGGTCGCCGGAACGGTACATGCGCGTGCCGCCGGGGGCCGCGACGAACCGGGCAGCGGTCAGCTCCGGTCGGCGGTGGTATCCGCGGGCCACGCCCGGACCCGACAGGTAGAGCTCACCCGTCACCCCGGCCGGAACGGCGTGCAGTCGTGTGTCCAGCACGTGCGCGGTGGTGTTGCGGATGGGCGCACCGATCGTGATCTGCTCACCCGGAACCAGCGGGTCCGAGATGTTGGTCATGATGGTCGTCTCGGTCGGACCGTAGCCGTTGAAGAACCGCCGTCCCGACGCCCACCGCTCCACCAGGTCCGGAGGGCACGCCTCACCGCCGACGACGATGCAGTCGAGCACGTCCAGGCCCGTCGGGTCGACCGAGGCCAGCGCGGCCGGCGTGACGAAGGCGTGGGTGACCTGCTGTCGCACAACGAGTTCGGCGAACTCCTCGCCGCCGTACACGAAGGTCGGGGCGATCACCATCGTCGACGACGCGCCGATCGCCAGCAGCAGTTCGAGGATTGAAGCGTCGAAGCTCGGGGACGCGAAGTGCAGCGTGCGTGAGTCGGAGGTCAGGGCGTACCGCTCCACCTGCTCGGTGCAGAAGTTCCCCAGACCCGAATGGGTCACGACGACGCCCTTCGGCCGTCCGGTCGACCCCGAGGTGTAGATGATGTAGGCCGTGTTCTCGACCCGCAGGGTCCGGACCCGTTCGTCGAACGAGACGGGCTCGGACGGAAGAGCCGCGAGTTGCTGCGCGATCGCGGGGTCGTCGAGTGCGATCCACCGGGTCGTGGAGGGCAGGGCGGGCTCGTTCTCGGCGAGGGTCAGGCCGAGCGCCGCGCCGGAGTCGACCGTCATGTGCTCGACCCGGTCGGCGGGATAGTTCGGGTCGACGGGCACGAAGGCGGCACCGGTCTTCGCGACCGCCCAGGTGGCGAGCACCGAGTCGATCGACCGGGCGATCGCGAGCGCGACGACGTCCTCGGGACCGACACCGAGGCCGATCAGGTACCGCGCGAGTCGCGAGGACGCCTCGTCGAGCTCGGCGTAGGTGAGCGAACGGTCGTCCTCCACCACTGCCGTCGCGGAGGGGTCGCGTTCGACCGCCGCCGCGATCAGCTGAGGAAGCAGCGCGGCCCTGGCTCCGCGACGCTCGGGACGCCTGCGTGGCCGCCGCCGCTCGGCTGCCGCAGGTCGGGCATCACCGGAGGCTTCGATACGAGCACCGCCGGAGGCTCCACCGTTCCCCTCGGCCCCCTGCTCGCCGACCTTACGCAAGGCTTCACTCACCACTGGTCCCGATCCCTCGTACGTCCCGTTCCGGCCGCGGCCACCCGGTTGTTACCGGGCAGTCATGTGCCCATTAGAGCATCGGTGGCCGAAGAGCCATGTTACGGCCGTGGGCGCGCACGCCACGGTGGGACGACCCGGCGCGGGCCGCCCCACCGTGGCGGGATGTCGAGTTGTGGCCGGTCAGCGCCTCTCGTCGAGACGGCGACCGATGGCGGGTCCGATGACCGCCCACGCCTTCCTGGTGGCCATGTCCCAATGGGAGACCGGCACCTCACGTGTGGTCACCAGCCCGTTCACGTAGGGATACCAGGCCTCGGTGGAGGACATCGGACGATCGCTCTCGGCGACGAAGACCGTCAGGTCACCGTCGTAGACCTCGGGACGATGCGTCGCGAGGACCGAGTACGAGTGCCGGACGCCCTCGACGATCCGGGTGATCCGTTCCGGGGAGAGGCTGTCGAACGGCGCCGGCAGAGCCTGCACCACCTGCTGCGCGCTCTCGGCGGTGAGCTCGGTGAGGGGGATCTCCGCAGCCGGGCCCTCGGCCGGGATGCCGAGTACGTTCGCGACCGTCGGGGCGGTGGCCGCGGTGCGCTGCGCGTCGGTCCGCGCGGCCCCGGTCTCGGGATAGGCGTCGAGGATCGCGAGGGTCGGGACCTGCTCCCCCGCCCGTCGCAGCCGGACCGCGACGGCGTGGGCCAGGATGCCGCCCATGGACCATCCGACGAGATGGTAGGGGCCGTGCGGGTGCGCCTGCCGGATGAGTCGGACGTACTCGTCCGCCCAGGCGCCGATGTCGCCGGGCAGGTTGCCCGCCTCGCCGAGCGCGGGCGACTGCAGACCGTAGACGGGACGGTCGCCGAGGTACGGCACGAGACCGGCGAAGCCCCACGCGAGGCCGGTGACGGGGTGGATGCAGAACACCGGTGCACCGTCCCCACCGGAACGCAGCGGCAGCAGCGGGTCGAGACCGGCACTCCCGAGCGTGTCCGTCTCGGACGTGCTGTGCGAGTCGATCCGGGCGGCGAGTTCCCCCACACCCGGGTGCAGGAACAGCCACGGCAGCTCGACGTGGGCGTCGAGGCGGTCCCGCAGGCGCGCGGCGACCTTGACCGCGCTGAGCGAGTTGCCGCCGATGCCGAAGAAGTCGTCGTCGAGACCGACCGGGTCGTCGCTGCCGAGCACTTCGGCGTAGACCGACGCGACCGTCGCCTCCGTGCCGGTGCGCGGGGCGCGGTAGGGCGCCGTGACGACCTCCGCCTCCGGGAGGGCCTTGCGGTCGACCTTGCCGTTGACGTTCAGCGGGAGGGCGTCGAGGGTCACGAAGCCCTGCGGGACCATGTAGGACGGCAGCGTCCGCGCCAGCGCGCCGCGGATCGCGGTGATGTCGGGGGCTCCGCCGGTGGGGACGACGAAGGCGACGATCCGGTCGCCGTGCTGCACCGTCACCACCGCGTCGCGGATCTGCGGCAGCGCCCGCAGCGCGGACTCGATCTCCCCGAGCTCGATGCGGAAACCACGCACCTTCACCTGGAAGTCGGCCCGGTCGAGGTATTCGAGCGTGCCCGACAGCTGATCGTCGTCGAACCGCCAGCGCACGAGGTCGCCGGTGCGGTACAGGCGTGTGCCGGGGTCGCCGAAGGGGTTGGCGACGAACCGCTCGGCGGTCAGCTCCGGTCGGCCGGAGTAGCCGCGCGCGAGCTGGGTTCCGGCGAGGTAGAGCTCCCCGGCCACTCCCGGGGGCACCGGGTGCAGCCGCTCGTCGAGGACGAAGACCTGCGTGTTGGGGATCGGGCCGCCGATCGGAACCGAGCTCTCCCCCGTCTCGGTGACGCGGTGCGCGGTCACCGAGACCGCCGCCTCCGTCGGCCCGTACAGGTTGACGAGGTCGGTGTCCGACCGTTCGAGGGTGCGTTCGGCCGTGTCGACGGGAAGCACCTCACCGATCGCGAGCACTCGTCGCAGCGAGTCGGGCAGCTCCCCGTCGGCGTCGTCGAGCAACGCGTCGAGCATCGAGGGCACGACGTGCAGGGTCGTCACGTGCTCGCGGCGGATCAGGTCGTTGAGGTAGGCCGGGTCGCGGTGGCCGTCGGGTGCGGCGACGACGAGTTTCGCGCCGGAGGTCAGCGACGACCAGAACTCCCACACCGACAGGTCGAAGGTCGCTGCGGTCTTGAGCAGGACGGCGTCGCCCACACCGAGGCGGTATTCCTTCCGCTTCCAGACGAGCTGGTTGACGATCGCCTCGTGCGGCACGACGACGCCCTTCGGCCGTCCCGTCGACCCGGACGTGTAGATCACGTAGGCGGCGTTGCTCGCGCGCAGCGGAGCGAGGCGGTCGGCGTTGCGGATCTCCTTGCCGCTGTAGGCGGCGAGGTCGACGGTGTCGACCTCGATGGTCGGCCGGTCGCCGGGCAGGTCGAGGCGGTCGCGGCTCGTGGTGAGGATGCAGGCGGGGTCGGCGGATCCGAGGATGTACTCGACGCGTTCGCGCGGGTGGTCGGGGTCGAGCGGCAGATACGCGCCGCCGGCCTCGACGACCGCGTACATCGCGACGACGAGGTCGATCGAACGTCGGATCGGGAGCGCGACGACCGTCTCGGGACCGACGCCGTGCTCGATCAGCATCCGCGCGAGGCGTCGGACCCGGTCCGCGAAGTCCCCGTAGGTGAGTTCGCCGTTCGCGTCGACGAGCGCGCATGCCGTGGGCGTCGTGCGGGCCTGATCGTCGAACAGGTCGGCGAGGGTCCGGCCGGGACCCACCGCGATCTGCTCGGCCTCCCAGGCTTCGAGCATCGCGGCGAGCTGGTCGGGCTCGTGCAGGTCGATGTCGCCGACGACGACGTCGGCGTCCTCGGCGACGGAGCGCAGGATGCGCAGGTAGCGGTCGACCATGCGCCGGATCGAGGCTTCCTCGAACAGGTCGGTGGCGTAACCGAATTCGATGTCGAATCCACCCGGTCCGCCGTCGATGCCCTTGTCGACGATCGTCACGTGCAGGTCGAAGCGGACCGACGAGGACGACGCGTCGAGCGCCTCCACACGCAGGCCCGGCAGCTCGAGCGTGTCGATGGTGAAGTTGTGGTACGACAACCCGACCTGGAAGAGGGGGTGCCGGGACGGCGACCGAACGGGGTCGAGCACCTCGACGAGCCGTTCGAACGGGATGTCGGCGTGGTCGAAGGCATCGATGTCGACGGTGCGGGCCTGCTCGAGCAGATCGGCGAAGGTGCCGCCGAGATCGACCTCGGTGCGCAGCGCGAGCATGTTGACGAACATGCCCACGACACCGTCGAGTTCGGGCGCCGAACGCCCGGCGACGGGGGTCCCGATCACGACGTCGTGGGTGTTCGACAGGCGTGCGAGGAGTGCGGCGAGTGCGGCGTGCACGACCATGAACGGGGTGGTTCCCGCCCGGCGGGCGAGGCCGGTGATCGCCTCGTGGACGTCGTCCTCGAGTTCGACGCGCACGGCACCGCCGCCCGCGCCGAGGATCGCAGGTCGCACGTGGTCGGTGGCGAGATCGAGATGCTCGGGGACACCGGCGAGCGCGCCCGTCCAGTACGCGAGCTGACGGCCCGCGATCGATTCGGGGTCGTCGTCGGTGCCGAGGACCTCCCGTTGCCACAGCGTGTAGTCGGCGTACTGCACCGGCAGGGGCACCCAGTCGGGCGCGTGCCCACCGACACGTGCGGTGTACGCGGTGACGAGGTCGCGCACGAGCGGCGCGAGCGAGGTGCCGTCGCCGGCGATGTGGTGCAGGACGAGGACGAGCACGTGCTCGTCGGGTGCGGTCGCGAACAGGTGCGCACGCACCGGAACCTCGGCCGTGACGTCGAATCCGCGGCCCGCGACGCGCGCGAGATGCTCCGGCAACTCGCCGGCGGGCACCTGCTCGACCGGAACGTCGACGACGCGTGCTCCCGGTTCGAGGATGCGCTGCTCACCCACACCGTCGATCTCGGGGTAGACGGTACGGAGGGTCTCGTGACGCTCGACGAGGTCGGCGAACGCCGCGCGCATCGCGTCGACGTCGAGCCCACCGGTCAGACGCACCGCGAGAGGGATGTTGTACAGGGCGGATTCGGGATCGAGGCGGTTGAGGAACCACATGCGCTGCTGCGCGTAGGACAGCGGCAGGTGTGCGGGTCGCGGGCCGGCGACGAGCGGTACCGCGCGATCGGAGCCGGCCGCGTCGAGGTGCCGGGCGAGTGCCGCGACGGTCGGCTCGTCGAACAGCGCGGCCGCGCGGACTGTGACGCCGAGACGCGCGCGGAGGCGGCCGACGACGGACGTCGCGAGGAGCGAGTTGCCGCCGAGATCGAAGAAGTCGTCGTCGAGTCCGACCCGGTCCACACCGAGGACATCGGCGAAGACATCGGCGACGGCCTTCTCGGAAGCGGTGACGGGAGCGCGGAATTCGGCGACGGTCGTTCCCACCTCGGGAAGCGCCGCGCGGTCGACCTTGCCGGAGGGGGTCAGCGGGATGCGGTCGAGGGGCACGACCGCGGCGGGGACCATGTACGTCGGGAGCACGCCGGCGACGTGTTCGACGAGGCTGCCCGGATCGAGCGGGTCGTCGGTGCCGTGCACGTAGGAGACGAGTTGGGTCTCGCCGGCAGGGGTCTCGCGGCCGACGGTGAGGGCGAAGTCGACCCCTGGGTGCGACGCGAGTGCGGCGTCGATCTCCCCGAGTTCGATGCGGAATCCGCGGACCTTGACCTGGAAGTCGTTACGGCCCACGTAGACGATGCCCGACGAGGGCGTCTCGGGTCCGCGCACGACGTCGCCGGTGCGGTACATCCGCGCACCTCCCGGCGCTGCGACGAATCGCGCTGCGGTGAGCCCTGGGCGACCGAGATACCCGCGGGCCACCCCCGGCCCTGCTGTGTAGAGTTCGCCCGCGACACCGACGGGGACGAGGTGGAGTCGCGAATCGAGCACGGTCTCCGTGACATTGCCGATCGGAGGTCCGATCGTCACCCGGTCGCCCGGGGTGAGGGGTTCGGAGATGTTCGAGACGATGGTCGTCTCGGTGGGTCCGTAGACGTTGTGGAAGCGGCGGCCCGGCGCCCATCGCGTCACGAGTTCGGGCGGGCACGCCTCGCCGCCCACCGCGACGGTGCCGAGTACCTCGAGACCGGCCGGGTCCACCGAGGCCAGCGCAGCGGGTGTGACGAATGCGTGTGTGACCCCGTGCTTCCGCACGACATCCGCGAACTCCGACCCGCCGAAGACGGTCAGCGGGGCGACGACCATCGTCGACGACGCACCCACCGCCAGCAGGAGTTCCAGCACGGAGGCGTCGAAACTCGGTGACGCGAAATGCAATGTGCGCGACTGCGACGAGAGTCCGTAGCGCTCCACCTGTTCGGCGCAGAAGTTGGCGAGCCCCGAATGCGTCACCACGACGCCCTTGGGGCGACCGGTGGAGCCGGAGGTGTAGATGACGTACGCCGCGTTCTCCGCACGGACGACACCGCGTCGCTCGTCGAAGAAGACGGGCTCCGAGGACATCCCGGCCGATTCGTCGCGCACCTCGGCCGTGTCGAGCACGAGTGCGGGTACCTCACCGGGCAGCGTGCCGGCGTGTTCCTCGGTGGTCAGGACGAGCCCGGCCCCCGAATCGTCCAGCATGTAGGCGATGCGATCGGCGGGATAGGTGGGGTCGACGGGCACGAACGCCGCGCCGGTCTTCGCCACCGCCCATGTCGCGAGGACGGATTCGAGCGAGCGCGTGAGGAACGGCGCCACGCGGTCCTCGGGACCGATTCCGCGCGAGATCAGAAGACGTGCAAGGCGTGACGATGCTGCGTCGAGTTCGCGGTAGGTGAGAGCGCCGGATTCGGAGACGACGGCGATACCGTCCGGATTCCGTTCGACGGCGACGGCAAGCAGATGGGGCAACGATGCGGTCGGTGCGCTGCGGCGCAATCTCCGAGGCCTGCTCGACGTGCGGATCCCGGAAACGGATCCCTCGTCCGAGTGGGCCGAGTCGAAGTCCATCGCATTCGTCGTCATACCACTCCCCGCTTCGCGCCGGGGGACGGTACGGCTGATCAACGCACGCCGAAACAGGCACGCGTCCTAGCGCATCGACGTGATCAGGCCCCCGACAGCCGGATCACGTTCGCCGAACTACACGAGTTTTGCACAGTAGTACAGACGCTGCCACTTCAATCGCCGACACGGAGTGTCGAGTCGCGCTCGTAGGCTTCACAATTCGGACATACGCGGCGGTTGCACCAGGCGGCGAGGAGCGGTCCGACGGTGCGACACGCATGCTCTCCCGTCATCGCCCAGTGGGACACGTCGATGTCGTGGCGATGTACCCGTCCGGTGACGAACTCGGTCCAGTCCCGCCGGGAATCGTCTTCCGGCGACGACGAACTCCGCGACCCCACGAAGAGCAGGTCGCCGTCGAAGCGTTCCGGCAGATGCCGTTCGAGGACGTCGAACGAGTGGCCGATACCGGCGAGGAACAACTCGACGGACGGGAAGACGTCGCCACCGTGTTCGACACGCTCGAGAATCGATGTGATATCCCCGACATGCGGCGTCGCGCGGTCGCCGTTGTCGAGACCGCTCAGCGCCGCGAGGGCCACCGACTGCGGATCGACGGACTCCGGCAGCGGGGCCGGGACGTGCGCGTCGAGCAGGACGAGGGAGCCGACGGAGCTCCCGCGTCGTTGCAGTTGCACGGCCATCTCGTGCGCGATCACTCCGCCCATCGACCACCCCACGAGGTGGTAGGGACCGTCGGGATGTGCGCGCCGGATCTCGTCCACGTACAGGGCCGCCCACTCCCGGATCGATCCGGGAAGCTCCTCGGTGCCCGACAGCGCGGGAGACTGCAGTCCGTAGACCGGACGACCGGCCTCGACGAACTCGGCGAGCCGCGAGAATCCCCAGGCGAGGCCGACGACGGGGTGGACGAAGAAGACCGGCTCACCGGTGGCGGGTCCCGTGCGCAGGGGGAACACGACGTCGAACGCCGTGGACGCCGACTCCTCACCCTCGCGCTCGCTACGTTCGATTCGTTCCGCCAGCTCGGCGACGACGGGGTGGGCGAACAGCCACTCGAGAGGCACGGGACGCTCCAGCGCCGCCGCGAGTTCGCTGACCGCCCGGACCGCGACCAACGAGGTACCGCCCGAGCGGAAGAAGTCGTCGTCACGTCCGACCGACTCGATGCCGAGGACCTTCCCGAACACCTTCGCAACGGCGGATTCGACGGCGGTGGCGGGCGGACGGTGCTCGGCCGGCGCGGCCGGGACGAGTGGGAGGGCGTTCCGGTCGAGTTTGCCGGTGCTCCCCTTCGGCAGGCAGTCGATCGCGCGGATGTCGGCCGGGACCATGTAGTTCGGTAACCGTTCGCCGAGTGAGGTCCGCAGGGCGGCGGTGTCCGGTGCGGTGCCGTCCGAGGTGACCACGAAGGCCACCACGCGGTCGCCACGATGTGCGTCCTGCTGCACCGTTGCCGCCGCGGCAGCGACGCCGGGGCATGCCCGGAGTGCGTCCTCGATCTCACCGAGCTCGATCCGGAACCCACGGATCTTCACCTGGAGATCCCGACGACCGACGTAATCGAGTTCGGGTCCGCGTGCGGTCGTCACCCAGCGCACCAGGTCCCCGGTCCGGTAGAGACGCCCTCCGCTGCCGAAGGGGTCGGCGACGAACCGGCCGGCGGTCTCACCTGCCCGCGCGACGTAGCCGCGCGCGAGTTGCTCGCCGGACAGGTACAACTCCCCGACCGCGCCGAGCGGGACCGCACCGAGACGGTCATCGAGCACGTGGACGCCCGTGTTCCACACCGGTGTCCCGATCGGCACGCCGTGGACGTCGGCGTCGGTCACCGGGTGATCGGTCACCGAGACGGCCGCTTCCGTCGGCCCGTAGAGATTCACCAGTTCGGCGTCGCTGCGGGCCGCGAACTCCCGCGCGGTCGCGGCGGGCAGGGACTCGCCGATGGACAGCACACGCCGAAGCGTCGACGGGAGTCGGTCCTCGACCCCCGACAGGAGCATGCCGAGCATCGTCGGGACCCCGTGGAAGGTGGTGACCCGTTCGCGTTCGAGCAGGGCGATCATGACGCGAGGGTCGGGGTGGCGTCCCCGGTCGGCGATCACCAGCCGGCCACCGCACGTCGACCAGCCCCAGAACTCCCAGACCGACAGGTCGAAGGTCGCCGGGGTGTGCAGGACCGACACGTCGTCGGGTCCGAGGTCGAACCGCTCCCGCAGCCAACGCATCTGATTGGTGACCGCACGATGGGTGACCGCAACACCCTTGGGGACCCCCGTCGAACCGGAGGTGAACAGGACGTACGCGATGTTCTCCGGTCGCAGCGGGGCGAGCCGCTCGGCATCGGTCACCGGCGCCGCAGACAGTCTCGCGTGGGTGGGATCGTCGACCTCGATCACCGCAGCACCGTCGAGATCGACGTCCGCGGACGCCCCACCCGCACGCACGACGACGGCGGGTTCGGCGGCCGCGACGATCTGCGCGATGCGCCCGGGCGGCAGGGAGGGGTCGAGCGGAACGTAGGCTCCGCCGGCGACGGATACCGCGTACATCGCGACGACCAGCTCGACGGATTGTCCGATCATGAGGCCGACCCGGGTCTCGGGGCCGACACCGGCCGCGATCAGCGCACGCGCACACCGGTTCACACGCTCGTCGAATTCCCTGTAGGACACCGACGTTCCCTCGTGGACGAGGGCGATCGCATCGGGGCGACGATCGGCGTGCGCCCGGAACGGATCGGGAAGGACGGATGCGTCCGGACTGCAGTGCTCTCCCCTGCCGATGTCGAGCAGCCGGGCCCGCTCGTCCTCTCCGATCATGTCGGCATCGCCGACGGGACGTGACGGGCAGTCCACGAGTACGGCGAGCACGCGCGTGAACATGGACGAGAACGAGCGGGCGGTCTCCTCGTCGAACAGGTCGGCCGCGTACGTGAGCCGACCCGTCAACCCGCCGCACCGCCCGTCTTGGTCGACGCGTTCGCCGACGAGCAGATGCAGGTCGAACTGCGAGATACGGGTGTCGGGGACCAGACTCTCGACGGACAGGCCGGGAAGGTCGAGCCGGGACGGTGCGAGGTTCTGGAACGACAGGCCCACCTGGAAGAGCGGGTGCCGGGCCAAAGAGCGGGCTGGATCGAGCGCCTCGACGAGCCGCTCGAACGGCAGGTCGGCGTGGTCGAAGGCCTCCAGCACCGTCGCGCGACTGCGGTCGAGGAGTTCGTCGAAGGATTCGGCGGGGTCCACGACGGTCCGGAAGACGAGGGTGTTGACGAACATGCCGATGAGGTCGTCGAGCAGCGGATCGGTGCGCCCGGCGACGGGGGTGCCGATCGCGATGTCGCGCGTCGCCGACAGCCGGGCGAGCATCACCGCGAAGGCGGCCTGGGCGACCATGAACGGGGTCGCACCGTGACGCGCGGCGAGTTCGCGCAACTGCTCGTGGACGTGGGCGTCGACCTCGACGTCGACACTGCCCCCGCGGTGCGACTGCACGGTCGGCCGGGGACGGTCGGTGGGCAGATCGAGCTGGTCGGGCAACCCGTCGAGGGCGCGCCGCCAGTAGTCGAGTTGCCGCGCGGCGACCGATTCCGGGTCGGATGCATCACCGAGCGCATCCCGTTGCCACAGTGCGTAATCCGCGTACTGGACGGCCAGCGGCGGCAACTCCGCCGTGGTCCCGGTCGCGCGGGCGGCATAGAAGGCGGCGAGGTCGCGGGTCAGCGGCGCGAGCGACGCTCCGTCGGCGGCGATGTGGTGGACGACCACGACGAGCACGTGTTCCGTTGCGTCACGGCCGCTTTCGACACTGCCGCTGCACCGCAGCAGTCGGGCCAGAACCGGAACCTCACGGGTGACGTCGAACCGGGTCGAGAGGACTGCGTCGACCTCGGACTGCAGGGCGTCGAGTTCGACCTCGACCGGCAGGAGCTCCGGCAGGAACGCCTCGACCGGAAGGACCTCCTGCACCGGGACACCGTCGATCTCGGGATAGACGGTGCGGAGCGATTCGTGCCGAGCGACGAGATCGCGCACCGCCGCCTGCATCGCCTCGGCATCGAGATCTCCGGTAAGCCGGACGACGATCGGAATATTGTATGCCGCAGAAGAATCGAATCGTCCGAGGAACCACATGCGTTGCTGCGCCAACGACAACGGCACCCGATCCGGACGCTGCCGCGCCGCCAACACCACACTCTCGGCACCGGCCCCGGTATCGGCGGTGTCGAGACGGGCCGCCAACTCCTGCACCGACGACGCCTCGAACACCACCGGCACCGCCACCCGATACCCCAACCGCGCCGACAACCGCGCCACCAACCGCGTCGCCGCCAACGAATTACCACCGAGATCGACGAACGAATCATCCAACCCGACCCGCTCGACCCCCAGAACCTGCGCGACCTCCGCGGCCACGGCCACCTCCACCGGCGTCCGCGGAGCCCGATACTCGGCCACCTCGAACACCGGCGCCGGCAACGCCGCCCGATCGACCTTCCCCACCGGTGTCAGCGGCACCTCGTCGAGCACCGTCACCGACGACGGCACCATATAACCGGGCAACACCTCCCCCACCGACGCCCGCACCTGCGCCGGATCGAGCACCACCCCCGCCTCGGGCACCACATACGACACCAACGCCGACTCCCCCGACGCCAACGCCGCCCCCACCGTCACCGCGAAACCGACCCCCGGCACCGACGACAACACCGCATCGATCTCCCCCAGCTCGATCCGGAACCCCCGGATCTTGACCTGGAAATCACTACGCCCGACATACTCGAACACCCCATCGCCGCCGCGACGCACCAGATCCCCCGTCCGATACATCCGAGCCCCCGGAGTGAACGGATCGGCCACGAACCGCGCCGCGGTCAACCCGAACCGACCGTGATAACCCCGCGCCACCTGCGCCCCGGCCACATACAACTCACCGACCACACCCTCGGGCACCGGACGCAACCGCTCATCGAGCACGAACGCCCCCACCCCCGCGATCGCCGACCCGATCACCACCGGCGCATCGGACACCAACTCCGCCGACGAGGTCGCCAGAATCGTCGTCTCCGTCGGACCATAGGCATTGAAGAACCGCCGCCGACCCGGCACCGACCACCGCCGCACCAGATCCGGAGTGAACGACTCCCCCGCCACCACCACCACACGCAGATCGTCCAAGCCCGCAGGATCCATCGACCCCAACGCACCCGGCGTCATGAACACATGCGACACCGACTGCGAGGCAATCACATCCGCCAGATCCGGACCACCACCGACCCCCGCCGGCGCCACCACCACCGTCGCCCCCGCCGAGAACCCCACCCCCAACTCGAGCAACGACACATCGAAACTCGGCGAACACACATGCAACACCCGCGACGAAGCATCGACCCCGAAATGCTCACGCTCGGCCGACACCACCCCACCGACACCGGCATGCGAGACCACCACACCCTTCGGCCGCCCCGTCGACCCCGAGGTATAGATCATCCACGCCGCATCCGACAGCTCGAGCGAACGCACCCGATCCGCATACGACACCGGACGCGACGACAACTGCCCCACCTGCGCAGCCACCGACACCTCGTCGACCGCCACCACCGGCACCGACCCCGCCGCCTCAGCCACCACCTGCGCCACCGACGCCACCGTCAACGCCAACACCGCACCCGAATCGGCCACCATGAACTGCACCCGCTCGGCCGGATAACCCGGATCCACCGGCACGAAAGTCGCCCCCGACTTCGCCACCGCCCACAACACCACCACCGACTCGAGCGACCGCGGCACCGCCACCACCACCGCATCCCCCGGCCCCACCCCACGACCGATCAACCACCGCGCCCACCGCGACGACACCGCATCGAGCTCCCGATACGACAACGACCGAGAACCCTCCACCACCGCCACCGAATCACCCGCCGACTCCACCGCCGACACCAACAACTGCGGCAACAACACACCACGACGACCACGGG
>NZ_JBLWIU010000023.1:0-18687 GCF_048381395.1 Rhodococcus shunpengi | reverse complement strand
GTGGATCTGTTCGGCGAGCAGGTCTTGCGGGTGCCGGATGCGACGGCGTTGGTGTTCGAGGGTGAGTCGCTGACCTATGCCGAGTTCGATGCGCGTGTCAATCGTCTTGCGCGCAGGTTGATTTCGGAGGGTGTGGGTCCGGAGTCGACGGTGGCGTTGGCGATGCGTCGCTCGGTCGAGTTGCTGGTCGGTATGTATGCGGTGGTCACGGCCGGTGGCGTGTACGTTCCGGTGGATCCGGATCAGCCGGACGAGCGCAATGCGTACATCCTCGACACGGCTGCTCCGGTGGTGATCCTGTCCACCGAACGCGACGGGTTCACGGCACCGGGGGAGAAGTCTGTCCCCACCCTGCTGCTCGACAGCCTGGATCTTTCGGACGTCTCGGCCGCCTCTATCGCCGACGGCGAGCGGATTGCGCCGTTGCGTGCGTCGAATACGGCGTATGTGATCTTCACGTCGGGTTCGACGGGCCGGCCGAAGGGTGTGGCGGTGCCGCACGCGGCGATCGTCAACCAGTTGCTGTGGAAGCGTGAGCATTTCGGTCTCGGCGTCGATGATGCGGTGTTGTTGAAGACGGTGGCGACGTTCGACCTGTCGGTGTGGGAGTTCTGGTCGGCTCTCGTGTCCGGTGGGCGTGTGGTCGTCGCGTCGGCGGACGGTCATCGTGATCCGGCCTATCTGAACCGGTTGCTGACCGAGCAGGCGGTGACGACGCTGCACGTGGTGCCGTCGATGCTCGAGGCTCTGATGGTCGACGCCGACGGAGTGCTGGCCTCCTCGCTGCGCCACATCCTCGCCATCGGCGAAGCGCTGCCGCCGGCGACCGCCCAGCGGTTCCTGACCCACAACCGGGCGCGGCTCGTGAACCTGTACGGCCCGACCGAGGCCGCGGTGTCCGTCACCGCCGGTGATGTCACCGACATCTCGGGTGCGTCGGTGCCGATCGGTGTGCCCGAGTGGAACACCCGTGTCTACGTGCTCGACGAGCGCCTGCATCCGGTTCCGGCCGGTGTCGCCGGTGAGCTCTACCTCGCCGGTGCGCAGCTCGCGCGTGGTTATTTCGGGCGCCCGGATCTGAGCGCGGAGCGGTTCGTCGCCTCGCCGTTCGGTGACGGGGAGCGTCTGTATCGCACGGGTGATCTGGTGCGGTGGACCCGTGACGGTCAGTTGGATTACCTGTCGCGCACCGACTTCCAGGTGAAGGTGCGTGGTTTCCGTATCGAGCTCGGTGAGATCGAATCCGCTCTGCGCGCGATGGATGCGCTGCGTGATGTCGCGGTGATCGCCCGTGAGGACGAGCGGGTCGGCACCCAGCTGGTCGCCTACGTCGTGCCCGCGGACGGTGCGCAGGCGGACATCGAGTCGATCAGGTCCGCGCTCGGCGCCCGGGTGCCGTCGTACATGGTCCCGTCGGCGTTCGTGACGCTCGATGCGCTGCCGCTGAACGTCAACGGCAAGCTCGACCGCAGGGCGCTGCCCGAGCCGGTCTTCGAGACCCGCGAATTCCGCGCCCCGAGCACCCCGATCGAGGAAATCGTCGCCGGCGTGTTCGCCGACGTCCTCGGCCTCACTCACGTGGGTGTGGACGACGACTTCTTCGAACTCGGCGGCAACTCGCTGCTCGCCACCCAGGTCGTCTCGCGCATCGGCGCGGCACTCGACACCCGCGTCCCCGTGCGCGTGCTGTTCGAGGCCCCCAGTGTCGCGGCGCTCGCCGTCGCGGCCGAGCAGCACACCGGTGCGGCGGCGCGTCCGCCGCTGGTGCCGCAACCGCGGCCCGAGCGTGTGCCGCTGTCGCTCGCGCAGCAGCGCATGTGGTTCCTCAACCGCTTCGACACCGAGTCGTCGGTCAACAACATCCCGATCGCGGTCCGGTTGACCGGGGCACTCGACCTCGGTGCGCTGCAAGCAGCGGTCCAGGACCTGCTCGCCCGGCACGAGGTGCTCCGCACCATCTATCCCGAGATCGACGGACAGCCCTACCAGCTGATCCTCCCGGTCGCGGAAGCCGCGCCCGACATCGACGTCGAATCGGCCACCGAGGACGACCTGCTGCAGAAGGTGACGGCGGTCGTCTCCCGCGGGTTCGACGTCACCACCGAGATCCCGCTGCGCGCACGACTGTTCGAGCTCTCCGAGCGCGATCACGTGCTGGTCTTCGTCGTCCACCACATCAGCGCCGACGGCTGGTCCATCTCGCCGCTGACCCGCGACGTCATGACGGCCTACATGTCCCGCGCCGAGGGCGAGGCTCCCGGCTGGGCACCGCTGCCCGTGCAGTACGCCGACTTCGCGATCTGGCAGCGCGACGTGCTCGGTGACGAGGACGATGCCGCGAGCCTGCTCGCGGCGCAGGCCGACTTCTGGAAGCGCACCCTCGCCGGGCTCCCGGACGAGCTGAACCTGCCGATGGACCGGCCGCGTCCCGCGGTGCAGTCCTTCGCCGGCGGCACGGTCGACTTCCTCCTCGACGCCGACACGCACCGCGGTCTCGCGGCGCTCGCGCGGCGAACCGGCACGACCATGTTCATGGTGGTGCACACCGCGCTCGCGGTCTTCCTCGCACGGATGGCCGACACCGACGACGTCGCGATCGGCACCCCCATCGCAGGTCGCGGTGAGGCCGAGGTCGACGACCTGATCGGCATGTTCGTCAACACCCTCGTGCTGCGCAGCCGGGTGGACACGGGTGAGGGTTTCTCCGACCTGCTCGCACGAGTGCGCGAGGCCGACCTCGAGGCGTTCGCCCATGCCGACATCCCGTTCGAGCGGCTCGTGGAGATCCTCAACCCCGAGCGGTCGACGGCACGCCACCCGCTGTTCCAGGTGGTCCTGTCGTTCGAGAACCTGCCCGAGACCGCTCTGGAACTGCCCGAGCTCACCGTCTCCGGCGTCCCGTTCGAGGTCGACACCGCGAAGTTCGACCTGGGTCTGACCCTGCGTGAACACATCGACGGATCCGGCGCACCCGCCGGCCTGTCCGCCGAGTTCTCCTATGCCAGTGCACTCTTCGACGAGAGCACGATCCAGCGTTTCGCCGAGCGGTTCACGCGACTGGTCGGCGGCATCCTCACGGACGACCGTGCACCGGTCGGCGACCTGCCCCTGCTCGCCGACGACGAGTTCGCACAGCTCACGGCGATGCGCGGACACGACGTCATCACCGAACCGAGCACCCTCGCCGAGTTCCTCACGCGCGGGGTCGCGATGGATCCCGACGCCGTCGCGGTGCGGTACGAGGGACGCTCGATCACCTACCGCGAACTCGACGAGACCTCGTCGAAGCTCGCCCGGGTGCTGATCGATCGCGGCATCGGCCCGGAGAACTTCGTGGCCGTGTCGTTCCCGCGCTCGTACGACATGACGGTCACCGTCATGGCCGTGGCCAAGTCCGGTGCGGCGCACGTCCCTGTCGACCCGACCTATCCGGCCGACCGCGTGCGCTACATGCTCGACGACTCCGGTGCCACTCTGGGCATCACGTCGTCCGAGTTCGTCGGTGGACTGCCCGACGACGCGGAATGGCTGCTGCTCGACGACCCGGCGTTCGCCGCGGACGTCGAATCCCGCTCCGCCGCCCCGATCACGGACACCGACCGGGTACGCCCGATCCGGGTCCACCATCCCGCCTACCTGATCTACACCTCGGGGTCGACCGGCAAGCCCAAAGGCGTCGTCGTCACCCACACGGGTCTGGCGGGCCTGAAGGACATGGTCACCGATCTGTACGGGGTGACCTCCGAATCGCGGTTCCTGCAGATCTGCTCGCCGAGCTTCGACCCGTCGGTGCTCGAGTGGATGGCGGCCTTCGCATTCGGCGCGACGCTCGTGATCGTGCCCGCCGGGATCATCGGCGGTCCGGATCTCGCCGAACTACTGAAGACCGAACGCGTGACCCACACGATCATCACGCCGGCGGTGCTCGGCACGATGGACTCCACGGGCATCGACAGCTTCGAGGTGCTCTCCGTCGGTGGCGACGTGACGACGCCGGAACTGCTGGCCGAATGGTCGCAGCGCACCACCTATGTCAACGCCTACGGGCCGACCGAGGCGACCATCGTGTCGACCTTCGGCGAGATGGAATCCGGACGTCCGATCACCATCGGCGAACCCATCGTGGGCATGACCGCTCTCGTGCTCGACTCGCGTCTGCGGCCCGTCGCCGCCGGTATGGCGGGTGAGCTCTACGTGGCCGGCCGGGCACTCGCTCGCGGCTACCACCGCCGCAACGCGCTGACCGCCGAGCGGTTCGTCCCCAACCCCTATGGCGAACCCGGCGACCGCATGTACCGCACCGGCGACGTCGTCCGGTGGCGACCCGTCGAGGACCGGCTCGAGATCGAGTTCGTCGGCCGCAGCGACTTCCAGGTCAAGGTGCGCGGTTTCCGCATCGAACTCGGCGAGATCGACGCGGTCCTCAGCGCGCACGAGTCGGTGAACTGGGCGACGACGGTGGGTCGGTCCACCCCGTCCGGCGCGACCGTCCTCGTGTCCTACGTGCTGCCCGTCCGCGGCCGGACGGTCGACACCGCACAGCTGACGGAGTTCGTGGCGCGGTCGTTGCCGCCGCACATGGTGCCGTCGGCGATCGTGGTGCTCGACGAGGTGCCGCTGACGCCGGTGGGCAAGCTCGATCGTGATGCTCTTCCGGAGCCGGTGATCGAGGAGCGCGAGTACCGGGCTGCGGAGAGTGAGGTCGAGCAGATCATCGCGGAGGTGTTCGCGGAGGTTCTGCATCTGGACAAGGTGAGTGTCGACGAGTCGTTCTTCGCGCTCGGTGGCGACAGCATCGTGTCGATCCAGTTGGTGTCGCGGGCGAAGTCCCGGGGTGTGGTGTTCACGCCGCGTGACGTCTTCGAGCGTCGTTCGGTGGCCGGCCTCGCCGAGGTCGCCACCCGCGCCGACGAGACGCAGGCGGTGCGCCTCGAGGAACTCCCCGGCGGTGGTGTCGGCGACATGCCGCTCACCCCGATCATGCGCGAGGTCCTCGGCTGGCCCGGCGGCTTCGACCGCTTCTCGCAGACCGTCGCCGTGACCCTCCCGGCCGACATCGACCGGGACGTGCTGACCCGCACCATCGGCGCGGTGATCGACCACCACGACGCGCTGCGCTCGATCCTCGAACGCGATGCCGACGGAGAGGTGACCCTGCGGGTCCGCTCCGCGAGCACCGTGGACCCGGATGCCCTGCTGACGCGGGTCGAGGTCGCGGCCGACGTCGACGACGCCGAGCTCACCGAGATCGCCTCCCGCGAACTCGATTCCGCGCTCGGAGCACTCGACCCGTTTGCCGGCTCGGTGCTGCGATTCGTGTGGTTCGACTTCGGCTCGGCCGAACGTCGCGGCGTGCTCCTCGTCGTCGCCCACCACTTGGTGATGGACGGCGTGTCGTGGCGCATCCTGCTGCCCGACCTCGGTCTGGCCTGGGGCCAGATCGTCTCCGGTGAGCAGCCGCGACTCGAGGCCGTCGGGACGTCGCTGCGCCGCTGGGCCCACGGCCTGGTGGATGCCGCGGCACAGCGCCGGTCGGAACTGCCGCTGTGGGAACGGATCCTCGAAGGACCGGACCCGCTGCTCGGCGAACGTCCCTTCGACCCCGCCGTCGACGTCACCTCCACCGTCGAACGCATCGAGATGAATCTCGACGCCGCGCAGACCGATGCACTGCTCACCACGGTGCCGGCCCTGTTCCGCGGCGGTGTCGCCGACGGTCTGGTGGCCGCGCTCGGATTGGCACTCGTGAGCTGGCGCCGCGATCGTGGCGTCGAATCCTCGTCCGCACTCGTGAAGTTCGAGGGCCACGGTCGCGAGGAATCCGTGGTGCCGGGCGCCGACCTGTCCCGGACGGTCGGCTGGTTCACCAGTGCCTACCCGGTGCGGGTCGACCTGACCGGCATCGACGTCGACGACGCCGTCGCCGGTGGTGCCGCGATGGGTGCGGCGGTCAAGGCGGTCAAGGAACAGCTGCTGGCCATCCCGGACAAGGGCATGGGCTTCGGTCTGCTGCGCTACCTCGATCCGGAATCGTCGGCACGACTGGCCGCGATCGCGCGGTCGCCGCAGATCAGCTTCAACTACCTCGGTCGCGTGTCCTCCGCGGACGTGCCGGAGGAACTCGCCGAGATCGGCTGGGCCCCGACCGATGCGCTGGGACGCGTCGACGCCGCCCTCGACGCCGACATGCCCGCGAGCGCGGCGATCGACATCAACGCGATCGTCAACGACGGCGCGGACGGTCCGCAGCTCGGCGCGAACATCGCCTTCCCCGCGGGTCTGCTCGACCGCGAGGACGTCGACGAGTTCGTGCAGCACTGGCGGGCCGCCCTCGCGGCGCTCGTCACGCACGCCGCCGACCCCGCAGCCGGTGGACTCACGCCCTCCGACGTGCCGCTCGTGTCGGTCACCCAGGCCGATCTCGACCGTTGGCACGTGCGCTACCCGTCGCTGGCGGACGTGTGGCCGCTGTCGCCGCTGCAGTCCGGTCTGCTCTTCCATGCGTTGATGACCGGCGAGGACGACGTCGACGTCTACACGATGCAGGCCGTCCTCGATCTCGAGGGAGAGGTGGATCCCGAGCGGCTCCACCGCGCCGCGCAAGCACTGCTCGACCGGCACGCCAACCTGCGGACGGTCTTCGTGACCGACGCCGACGGCGACTCGGTGCAGCTCGTCCTCGACGACGTGCAGGTGCCGTGGCGCACCGTCGACCTGTCCGCCGAGGTCGCCGCGGACGGCGTCACCGCCACGGTGCCGTTCTGGAAGGACGAGGAGGCACGCCGCTTCGTCATGGACACCGGACCGCTCATGCGGTTCGTCCTCGTGCACCTCGGCGACGGCCGCTACCAGCTCGGCGTGACCACCCACCACGTGCTGGTCGACGGCTGGTCGATGCCACTGCTCATGCAGGACCTCATGGCCCTGTACGCGACGAGGGGAGAGGTGTCCCTGCTGCCGCGGGTGCGCTCGTACCGCTCCTTCCTCGAATGGGTCACCGCCCGCGACCGCGAATCCTCGCGTGAGGCGTGGGCGCAGACCTTCGCCGGCTTCGAGGAGCCGACGCTGCTCGGTCCGCAGACCCCGCGCCATCCCGGACTCCAGGGCGACGACCGGGTCAAGGTCGAACTCGACGCCGAGCGACTGGCCGCCGTCAGCGGCGCCGCCGCGCGCCTCGGCGTCACGGTGAACACGCTCGTGCAGGCCGCCTGGGGCGTGCTGCTCGGCCGCCTCACCGGTGCCGAGGACGTCGTCTTCGGCGCCACGGTCTCGGGTCGCCCCGCCGACCTGCCCGGTGTGGAGTCGATGGTCGGCCTGTTCATCAACACGCTGCCCGTGCGGGTCGCCTTCGATCCGGACGAGCCCGTCTCGGCGTTCCTCGAACGCCTGCAGGGCGAGCAGGCCGCACTGCTAGGCCACCACCATCTCGGACTCACCGAGATCCAGCGGGCGACGAGTCCGTCGGTCGCCTTCGACACGCTCACGGTGTTCGAGTCGTACCCGCTCGACGAGGAGGCCCTCGCCGAGCAGTCCGCCTCCATCGACGGCATGGCCGTCACGGGTGTAGGCACCCACGACGCGACCCACTACCCGCTGAGCCTGTTCGTGCACCTGCGGTCCGCGCTCGAGGTCGAATTGCGTTACCAGCGAGCACTGTTCGACCGCGACCAGGTCGAGACGCTCGTCGAGCGTTTCGTCCGCGCACTCGAGGCGATGGCGCAGCAACCGGAGATGCCGGTCGGCGACATCGCGCTGCTCGGTTCCGAGGAACTCGACCGGATCCTCCACGCGTGGAACGACTCCGATCACGACCTCGACGGGACCGCGCTGCTGACCACGCGTTTCGACGCGCAGGTGGCACGCACCCCGGATGCGGTCGCCCTCTCCTACGAGGGCGAGGAACTGACCTACGCCGAGTTCGACGCGCGGGTCAACCGTCTCGCCCGGCACCTGATCGGCCGCGGCGTGGGACCGGAGTCGCTGGTCGGCCTCGCCGTCCGCCGCTCGACGGAACTGCTCGTGGGCATGTACGCGATCGTGCGGGCCGGCGGCGCCTGGGTGCCGATCGACCCGGATCATCCGGCCGACCGCATCCGCCACATCCTCGACACCGCGGACCCGGTGTGCATCGTGACCACGGCGCGCGACGAGTTCGAGATCCCGTCGGGCATCGCCGTCGACGCGGTGGAGATCGACCGTCTCGACCTCGCGGACGTGCCGGCGACACCGATCCGCGACGAGGACCGGCTCTCGCCGCTGCGTCCCGACAACACCGCCTACGCGATCTTCACCTCCGGTTCCACCGGACGGCCGAAGGGCGTGGCCGTGACGCACCGCGCGATCGTCAACCAGACGGAGTGGATGCTGCACGAATTCGAGATGACCTCGGAGGACGTGTACTTCCAGAAGACCGCGACGACCTTCGACGTGTCGCTGTGGGGCTTCTTCATGCCGCTGAGCATGGGCGCGAAACTCGTGATCGCCACCCCCGACGGTCACCGCGACCCGGCCTACCTGTCGGAGGTCATCGCCCGCGAGAAGGTGACCATCACCGACTTCGTGCCGTCGATGCTCACCGTCTTCGCCGCGCACGCCGACGCCGCCTCGTGCAGCACGCTGCGCGACATCTTCGTCATCGGTGAGGCCCTGCCGCCCGAGACGGTCGACGGTGTGCGCCGGATCAGCTCCGCGGACATCGACAACCTCTACGGACCGACCGAGGCCGCGGTCTCGGCCACCTACTGGCAGGCGCCCGCCGAGGGACCGGTCGACGTCGTGCCGATCGGTGTGCCCGAGTGGAACGTCCGCGCATACGTGCTCGACGGTCGTCTGCGGCCGGTGCCGGTGGGTGTCCCGGGTGAGCTCTACCTCGCGGGTGTCCAGCTCGCGCGCGGCTACGTCCGGCGACCCGATCTCACCTCCGACCGGTTCGTCGCCAACCCGTTCGGTGCACCGGGCGACCGGATGTACCGCACCGGCGACCTGGTGACGTGGAACGGCGACGGCGAGCTCGAGTACATCGGCCGCACCGACTTCCAGGTGAAGTTCCGCGGTCAGCGCATCGAGCTCGGCGAGATCGAGACCGCCCTGCTGGCACACGAATCGGTCAATCAGGCCGCGGTCGTCGTGACCCAGACCCAGACCGGTGACCAGCTCGCCGGCTACGTCGTGCCGGTGCCGGGCCACGAGATCGACAGCGGTGCGCTGATCGAGTTCGTCTCCGGCTCCCTGCCGTCGTACATGGTGCCCGCCGCCGTGGTGGTGCTCGACGAGTTCCCGCTCAACACCTCGGGCAAGCTCGACCGCAAGGCGCTGCCCGCGCCGACCTTCGAGGTGCGCGAGTTCCGCGCACCGCGCACGCCGGTCGAGGAGATCGTGGCAGGCACCTTCGCCGACGTGCTCGGCGTCGACCGCGTGGGTCTCGACGACGACTTCTTCGCGCTCGGCGGCAACTCGCTGATCGCCACGCAGCTCGTCGCCCGTCTCGGATCTGCGCTCGACGTCCGGGTCCCCGTGCGGGCCCTGTTCGAGGCCTCGACCGTCGAGGCGCTCGCCGCGCACGCCGAACGGCAGGCCGGTACGACCGGGCGTGCCCCGCTCGTGCCGCAGCCGCGCACCGACCGCATCCCGCTGTCGCTCGCGCAGCAGCGCATGTGGTTCCTCAACCGCTTCGACAACTCGTCGGCCGCCGACAACCTGCCGGTCGCCGTGCGGCTCACCGGTGCGCTCGACGTGGAGGCCCTGCAGGCGGCGGTCCGCGACATGCTCGACCGTCACGAGGTGCTGCGCACGATCTACCCCGAGGACGACGGGCGTCCTTACCAGCTCGTCCTGCCCACGGCAGATGCGGCACCGCAGGTCGTCGCCGAGGACGTCGACCCGGCGGACGTGCCGGATCGGATCCGCGAGATCGTCACCACCGGTTTCGACGTCACCGCGGAGTTGCCGCTGCGGGTGGCGCTGCTGCGGCTGAGCGAGACCGACCACGTGCTGGTCTTCGTCGTCCACCACATCAGTGCCGACGGCTGGTCGATGGCTCCGCTGACCCGGGACGTCATGACCGCCTATCTCTCCCGTGCACACGGGGAGGAACCGGGCTGGACGCCGCTGCCGGTGCAGTACGCCGACTTCGCGGTGTGGCAGCGCCAGGTGCTCGGCTCCGAGGACGATCCCGAGAGCGTGCTGTCCGCCCAGGCGGCGTACTGGCAGGACGCCCTCGCCGGACTTCCGGACGAGCTGAACCTGCCGATGGACCGTCCGCGCCCGCCGGTGCAGTCGTTCGCCGGCGGCACGGTCGGACTCACGATCGACGCGCAGACGCACCGCGCCGTCGCCGAACTCGCACGCCGGACCGGCACGACGATGTTCATGGTGATGCACACCGCGCTCGCGGTGTTCCTCGCCCGCATGGCGGACACCGACGACGTCGCGATCGGTACCCCGATCGCGGGCCGTGGCGAGCACGAACTCGACGACATGATCGGCATGTTCGTCAATACGCTCGTGCTGCGCAGCCGGGTGGACGGCGGGGAGAGCTTCACCGAGCTGCTCGCCCGGGTCCGGGAGACCGACCTCGAGGCGTTCGCCCACGCGGACATCCCGTTCGAGCGGCTCGTGGAGATCCTCGCGCCGGAGCGGTCGACCGCCCGCCACCCGCTGTTCCAGGTGGCGCTGTCGTTCGAGAACCTGCCGTCGGCCGGTCTCGAACTCCCGGGCCTGACGGTCTCGGGGGTCCCCTTCGACGTCGACACCGCGAAGTTCGACCTGTCCCTGACGCTGCGCGAGCAGTACGACGAGACGGGCGAGCCCGCCGGTATCGGAGCCGAGTTCTCCTACGCGACGGCTCTGTTCGATCGGCGGACCGTCGAGGAGTTCGCGCGCAGGTTCTCGATGTTGCTCACCGGTGCGTTGGACGATCCGCAGGCGCCCGTCGGCGACCTGGCGATCCTCGACGCGGACGAATTCGACCGGCTCACCCACGTCCACGGCGACCGTGTCAGTGCCGGGGGAAGCCTCACCGACATCCTCACGACCGGTGTCGCGATGGACCCCGATGCCGTGGCGGTGCGCTACGAGGGTCGCTCGATCACCTACCGGGAACTCGACGAGACCTCGTCGCGACTGGCACGCCTGCTCATCGAGCGTGGTGTCGGACCGGAGAACATCGTCGCGGTCGCGTACCCGCGGTCGTACGAGATGGTGCTGAGCGTGTGGGCGATCGCGAAGACCGGCGCCGCACACCTGCCGGTCGACCCGACCTATCCGGCCGACCGCGTGCGTTACATGCTGTCCGATTCCGGTGCGGCACTGGGCATCACAGGCGGTGCGCACATCGACGGCCTGCCGGACGAGGCCGACTGGCTCGTGCTCGACTCGGCGGAGACCGCCGCCGCACTCGAGGCACGGTCGGCCGATCCGATCACCGACGCCGAGCGACTGCGCCCGATCCGGCTCGACCAGCCGGCCTACGTGATCTACACGTCGGGTTCGACCGGTCGACCGAAGGGTGTCGTCGTCACGCACACCGGACTCGGGGGAGTGGTCGACACCGCGGTGGATCTCTACCACCTGCGGGCCGGCCATCGCTTCCTGCACATCTGCTCGCCGAGCTTCGACCCGTCGGTGCTCGAGTGGATGGCGGCGTTCTCCAGCGGCGCCACGCTGGTGATCGTGCCCGCCGGGATCATCGGGGGCCCGGATCTCGCCGAGCTGCTGAAGACCGAGCGCGTGACCCACACGATCATCACGCCCGCGGTGCTGGGCACGATGGATCCGACCGGAATCGACAGCCTCGAGGTGGTCTCCGTCGGCGGCGACGTCACCACGCCCGAACTGCTTGCGCGGTGGGCGCCGGGACGGAAGTACTTCAACGGCTACGGCCCGACCGAGACGACGATCATCTCGTCCTTCGGCAAGCTGCAGCCGGGACGGCCGATCACCATCGGCAATCCCACGCACGGGGTCTCCGCGCTCGTCCTCGACGCCCGGCTCCAGCCGGTGCCCGAGGGTGTCGCCGGTGAGCTGTACATGGCCGGTGGTGCACTCGCACGCGGCTACCACGGTCGCAGCGGCCTGACCTCGGAACGATTCGTCGCCAACCCGTACAGCGCCGACGGATCCCGCATGTACCGCACCGGCGACGTGGTGCGCTGGCGCTCGATCGACGGCGGCCCCGTCGAACTCGAATTCGTCGGCCGCAGCGACTTCCAGGTCAAGGTGCGCGGTTTCCGCATCGAACTCGGCGAGATCGACGCGGCGCTGACCGAACACGAGACGGTGGACTTCGCGGCGACCCTGGGTCGCACGACCGGCTCGGGTGCCACGGTGCTGGTGTCGTACGTGCTGCCGACCCGCGGCCGGACGGTCGACACCGCACAGCTGACGGAGTTCGTGTCGCGGTCGTTGCCGCCGCACATGGTGCCGTCGGCGATCGTGGTGCTCGACGAGGTGCCGTTGACGCCGGTGGGCAAGCTCGACCGCGATGCTCTGCCGGAGCCGGTGATCGAGGAACGCGAGTACCGCGCTGCCGAGAGTGAGGTCGAGCAGATCATCGCGGAGGTGTTCGCGGAGGTTCTGCATCTGGACAAGGTGAGTGTCGACGAGTCGTTCTTCGCGCTCGGTGGCGACAGCATCGTGTCGATCCAGTTGGTGTCGCGGGCGAAGGCGCGTGGTGTGGTGTTCACGCCGCGCGACGTCTTCGAGCGTCGTTCGGTGGCGGGCCTCGCGGAGGTCGCCACGCGGGCGGAGAGTTCCGGTCCCATCCGCCTGACCGAGCTGCCCGGTGGCGGTGTCGGCGAGGTGCCGCTCACGCCGATCATGCGCGACGTGCTCGGCTGGCCCGGCGGCTTCGACCGGTTCTCGCAGCTCGTGTCCGTCACGCTGCCGCAGGGCATCGACCGGGACGTGCTGACCCGCACCATCGGCGCCGTGATCGACCACCACGACGCGCTGCGCTCGATCCTCGAACGCGGTGCCGACGGCACGCATGTCCTGCGGGTCCGCGCGGCCGGCACGGTCGAACCCGGAGCGATCCTCGACCGCGTCGAACTGTCCCCGGACGTCGACGACGCCGAGCTGACGGAGATCGCCAACCGCGAGATCGACGCGGCCCTCGGCCGTCTCGATCCGTCGAGCGGTTCCGTGATCCGCTTCCTGTGGTTCGACCTCGGCGACACCCGCCCGGGCATCCTCACGGTCGTTGCCCACCACCTCGTGGTGGACGGTGTGTCGTGGCGCATCCTGCTGCCGGACCTCGGGCTGGCCTGGGGCCAGATCGTTTCCGGTCAGGAGCCGCAGATCGAGGCGGTCGGGACGTCGCTGCGCCGCTGGGCTCACGGCCTCGTCGAAGCGGCTCCGTCGCGACGGAGCGAACTGCCGCTGTGGGAACGGATCCTCGAGGGACCGGATCCGGACCTGGGCGCCCGCCCGTTCGATCCCGCCGTCGACACGATGGCGACGGTGCAGCGACTGGAGATCTCCGTCCCGGCGGCCGACACCGATGCGTTGCTGACGTCGGTGCCGTCCCTGTTCCGCGGCGGTGTCGCCGACGGTCTGGTGGCCGCGCTCGGACTGGCGATGGTGCGCTGGCGCCGCGACCGCGGCGTCGAATCCTCGTCCGCCCTCGTGAAGTTCGAGGGTCACGGTCGTGAGGAGGCCGTGGTGCCGGGTGCCGACCTGTCGCGGACGGTCGGCTGGTTCACCAGCGCCTACCCGGTGCGGGTCGACCTCGCCGGTGTGGACGTGGACGACGCCTTCGCCGGCGGTGCCGCGATGGGTTCGGCGGTCAAGGCCGTCAAGGAGCAGCTGCTCGGGATCCCGGACAAGGGCATGGGCTTCGGTCTACTGCGTTACCTCGATCCGGAATCGTCGGCGCGCCTGGCCGAGATCGCACGCTCGCCGCAGGTCAGCTTCAACTACCTCGGCCGGGTCTCCTCGGCGGACGTGCCGGAGGGGCTCGCCGAGATCGGCTGGGCGCCCACCGACGCGCTGGGCAAGCTCGACGTGACCCAGGACGCCGACATGCCCGCCAACGCGAGCGTGGACATCAACGCCGTGGTCTCCGACGGTGCGGACGGCCCACAGCTCGGGGCGAACATCGCCTTCCCGGCGGGTCTGCTGGACCGCGACGACGTCGACGAACTCGCGCAGCACTGGCTCGAGGCGTTGAGCGCACTCGCGCGGCACGCCGCGTCGCCGGCCGCAGGTGGCCTGACCCCGTCCGATCTGCCGCTGGTCGACATCGACCAGAAGGAGATCGAGACGTGGGAGCAGCGCTACCCGTCGCTGGCGGACGTGTGGCCGCTGTCGCCGCTGCAGACCGGTCTGCTCTTCCACGCATCGATGACGATCGACGAGCGCGTCGACGTCTACACGATGCAGGCGGTCCTCGACCTCGAAGGCGCGGTGGATCCCGACCGTCTGCGGGACGCGGGACAGGCACTGCTCGACCGGTACCCGAACCTCCGCACGGCATTCGTCACCGACGACGAGGGGCAGTCGCTGCAGCTCGTGCTCGACGAGGTCGAACTGCCGTGGCGGACGGTCGATCTCACCGATCGCGCGGACGACGTCCGAGAGGCCGAACTCGCGGACGTGCTCGCCGACGAGCAGGCCCGGCGTTTCGATATGGAGACGGCACCGCTCATGCGGTTCCTGCTCGTGAGGTCCGGGGCGGATCGCTACCACCTGGCGGTGACGAGCCACCACATCCTCCTCGACGGCTGGTCGATGCCGCTGCTCATGCAGGACCTCATGGCCCTGTACGTGCTGCGCGGAGACCGCACGGTGCTGCCGCGCGTGCGTTCCTACCGGAATTTCCTCGCTTGGCTCGCCGAGCAGGACCACGCCGCCTCGCTCGACGCGTGGGCACAGACCCTCCAGGGGCTCTCCGAGCCGACGGTGATCGCGCCGGTCCAGCGCGATCCCGACAACGAGACGATCTCGAAGGTCTCCGTCCTGGTCGACACCGATCACACCGCCCGGCTGACGATGCTGGCCACGGAGCTCGGCGTCACGGTGAACACGCTCGTGCAGGCCGCCTGGGGTGTGCTGCTCGGCCGCATCACCGGCAACCCGGACATCGTGTTCGGTGCCACGGTCTCGGGTCGCCCCGCCGACCTGCCCGGCGTCGAGTCGATGGTCGGTCTGTTCATCAACACCCTGCCGGTGCGCGTGCGAGTCGATCCACACGAGTCGGTGGCGCAGCTGCTGCAGCGCCTGCAGTCCGAACAGGCCGGTCTGCTCGACCACCACTACGTCGGGCTGTCCGAGATCGAACAGCGGATCGGGAACCCGATCGGCTTCGACTCGCTGCTGGTGTTCGAGTCGTACCCGATCGACCGCGAGGCACTGTCCGACGCCGCGGGGTCGATCGACGGCATGACG
Source organism: Rhodococcus shunpengi (assembly GCF_048381395.1). Lineage (NCBI taxonomy): Bacteria > Bacillati > Actinomycetota > Actinomycetes > Mycobacteriales > Nocardiaceae > Rhodococcus > Rhodococcus shunpengi. Next base: position 3,303 of record NZ_JBLWIU010000023.1, on the reverse strand, counting down.
ATCACCGGGGTCGGGGTCAAGGACGCCACGCACTACCCGATCACTCTCATGACGGTCGCCGACACGCAGATCGACCTGACCTTCAAGTACCTGGAGCGGTTCTTCGCCGAGTCGGAGGTCAGGAACATCTCGGAGCGGCTGGTGCGCGTGCTCGACGCGTTCGCCGCCGATCCGGAGTCGGCGGTCGGCGACATCGACCTCGTCGATGCGGAGGAACTCGCCCGCATCGTCGCCGAGTCCGGACCGTCCAGCGCGGCGGTGGACACCGGCGCGCGGACGCTGGCCACGGTCTTCGCCGAGGTGGTCGAGGAGGATCCGGCGGCGCCGGCGCTCTCGCTCCCGGCCGATCCGGAGATCGGCGGTGAGGGGACGGAGATCGCCTACCGGGAACTCGACGCACGGTCGTCCCGCCTGGCTCGGCTGCTCATCGGCCGCGGCCTCGGCACCGGCGATGTGGTCGCGGTCGCGATCCCACGCTCGGTGGAGTCCGTGGTCGCCCAGTGGGCGGTGGTCAAGACCGGTGCCGCGATCGCGCCGGTCGATCCCACCCGCGTCGACGGGCAGCTGCCCGCCGGAGCCGCTCTGGGACTGACGGTCGCCGGTACCGCGGCGAACGGTGCGGACAGCTGGTTGGTCGTCGACGAGCCCGGTGTGCGGGACGAGCTGGCTGCCCAGCCGGCGGATCCGGTGACCTACGCCGACCGGTTGCGTCCGGTCGGCTCGGCGGACCCGGCGCTCGTGCTGCCCTCGCGGACGTTCACGAACGCCGAACTGGTCGAGAGGATCGGCGCGCTGCGGGATCGGTACGAGCTGACCTACGAGTCGCGCAGCCTCGCGGTGGGCGGTGTCGAGATCGAGGCGGTGGCGCTCGAACCGCTGGTCGTCACGGCCACCGGTGCCGTCGTGGTGGTCGTGCCCGAGGACGCGTCGTCGGGTACGGCACTGGACAGCGTGCTCTACAACGAGTGGGTCACCCACGTGCACCTGCCCGAGGCGTCGCTGAGCACGCTCGAACCCGGGTCGCTCGAGGACCTCGCGGCCGTCGTCGTGGTGGACGACGCCCCCGACGGATTACTGGAGGAGTGGGGCGCGGCACACCGCCTGTACCGGCTCGCTGACCTGGACTGACGACGTGGTGGGACCGCTTCGGATGGTCCCGCCACCTCGGCGGACGCGTCCCCGCGGGATGCGCCGGTAACGTCGGGAGCGGTCGGAGAGATGAACCCCATGGGGTTACTGCCGAGTAAGTTCGCCCGTCTCCGGCGGGTGACTATGCTTGCTCGGTTCGCAGACGCGACCATTGGGATCGAAAGCGAAGGGTATGGGCTTTTTCATGCGTTCACGACACGACGGCAGCTCGAACGGGGCCTCTCCGGTGAACGCATCCTCTTCGTCCGATTTCCCTTCTGAGACGCAGCCCCGCGAGACGCAGGACGGTGCCCGCAGCCGGGCACCGCGTCCCGAACGCGCGCCCCGGCCCGAGCGCGCACCCCGCCCCGAACGTGGCGCACGCCCCGAGCGCGCTGCGCGCCCGGCGCGCGGCGAGCGTGCCCGTGGTCGTCGTGGTGTGTTGTTGCCGCAGTTGTTGGTGTCGGCGGTGGAGTCGGCGGGTGATTCGGTGGCGGTGGTGGAGGGTTCTCGGTCGTTGTCGTATCGGGAGCTCGATGCGGTGTCGTCGCGGTGGGCGCGGTGGTTGATCGGTCGTGGGGTGGGGCCGGGGGATGCGGTGGTGGTGGCGGTGCCGCGGTCGCTCGAGTCGGTGGTGGTGTTGTGGGCGGTGGCGAAGTCGGGGGCGACTTTCGTGCCGGTGGATCCGGGTTATCCGGCCGAGCGGGTGCAGTTCATGGTGGCCGATTCGGGTGCGGTGTTGGCGTTGACGGTGGCGTCGGTGGCGCAGGTGGTGGCTGAGGCGGCGGGGTCGGTGCCGGTGGTGGCGGTCGACGAGGTGTCGGTGGCTGCGCAGGTGGGGCAGTTGTCGTCGCGTCCGGTGTCGTATGCGGATCGGGTGCGTTCGCTCGAGCTGTCGGATGCGGCGTGGATGATCTATACCTCGGGGTCGACGGGGCGGCCGAAGGGTGTGGTGGTCTCGCATGCCGGTGTCGGTGGGGTGGTGTCGGCCGAGCGTGAGCATTTCGGGGTCGATGCTTCGTCGCGGGTGTTGCATGTGTGTTCGCCGAGTTTCGATGTGTCGTTGCTCGAGTTGGGGGTGGGGTTCTCGGCGGGGGCGACGGTGGTGGTGGCGCCGGCGGGGGTCGGTGGTGGTCCGGATCTGGCGGATGTGATTGCCTCGCAGTCGGTGTCGCATGTGTTCATGACGCCGGGTGCGTTGGGGTCGATGGATCCTGCGGGCTTGGACGATCTGCGTGTGGTGGTGGTGGCGGGGGAGTCGTTCACTCCGGATCTGGTGCGGCGGTGGTCGGTGCCGGGTCGGCGGCGGTTCTTCAATGCCTATGGTCCGACGGAGACGACGATTCTGGCGACCTCGTCGGCGGAGTTGGTGTCCGATGCGCCGGTGGTGATCGGGTCGGCGATCGCGGGGGTGGGGGCGTTCGTGCTCGATGAGCGGTTGCGTCCGGTGCCCGAGGGTGTGGTCGGTGAGTTGTATGTGGCCGGGGCGCAGGTGGCGCGGGGTTATCACGGTCGGTTCGGGTTGACCGCGGCGCGGTTCGTGGCCGATCCGTTCACTCCGGGGGCTCGGATGTATCGGACGGGGGATCTGGTGCGTCGCGGCGGCGATGGGGTGTTCGAGTATGTCGGGCGTAGTGATTTCCAGGTCAAGATCCGGGGGTTCCGGATCGAGCTGGGGGAGATCGATGCGGTGTTGTCGTCGGTGCCGGGGGTCGGTTTCGCGGTGACGGTGGGGGCGGCGTTGGCGTCGGGGGAGTCGGCGTTGGTGTCGTATGTGGTGCCCGAGGCGGGGGTGGTGCTCGATCCGGCGCAGGTGCGGGCGTCGGTGGGGGAGGTGTTGCCCGGTTATATGGTGCCGTCGTCGGTGACGGTGCTCGACGAGGTGCCGCTGACACCGGTGGGGAAGGTCGATCGGGCGGCGTTGCCGGCGCCGGTGTTCGAGGTGGCCGAGTATCGGGCTCCGCGGACGCCGGTGGAGGTGGCCGTGGCCGCGGAGGTCGCGCAGGTTCTGGGGGTCGAGCGGGTCGGGTTGGATGATTCGTTCGTCGATCTCGGTGGTAATTCGTTGGCGGCGACGCGGTTGGTGGCGCGGTTGTCGGCGCGGTTGGGGTATCGGGTGGCGGTGCCGGTGGTGTTCGAGGCGTCGTCGGTGCAGGAGTTGGCGGCCCGTCTCGA
>NZ_JBLWIU010000022.1:0-9224 GCF_048381395.1 Rhodococcus shunpengi | reverse complement strand
CCCGTGGTCGTCGTGGTGTGTTGTTGCCGCAGTTGTTGGTGTCGGCGGTGGAGTCGGCGGGTGATTCGGTGGCGGTGGTGGAGGGTTCTCGGTCGTTGTCGTATCGGGAGCTCGATGCGGTGTCGTCGCGGTGGGCGCGGTGGTTGATCGGTCGTGGGGTGGGGCCGGGGGATGCGGTGGTGGTGGCGGTGCCGCGGTCGCTCGAGTCGGTGGTGGTGTTGTGGGCGGTGGCGAAGTCGGGGGCGACTTTCGTGCCGGTGGATCCGGGTTATCCGGCCGAGCGGGTGCAGTTCATGGTGGCCGATTCGGGTGCGGTGTTGGCGTTGACGGTGGCGTCGGTGGCGCAGGTGGTGGCTGAGGCGGCGGGGTCGGTGCCGGTGGTGGCGGTCGACGAGGTGTCGGTGGCTGCGCAGGTGGGGCAGTTGTCGTCGCGTCCGGTGTCGTATGCGGATCGGGTGCGTTCGCTCGAGCTGTCGGATGCGGCGTGGATGATCTATACCTCGGGGTCGACGGGGCGGCCGAAGGGTGTGGTGGTCTCGCATGCCGGTGTCGGTGGGGTGGTGTCGGCCGAGCGTGAGCATTTCGGGGTCGATGCTTCGTCGCGGGTGTTGCATGTGTGTTCGCCGAGTTTCGATGTGTCGTTGCTCGAGTTGGGGGTGGGGTTCTCGGCGGGGGCGACGGTGGTGGTGGCGCCGGCGGGGGTCGGTGGTGGTCCGGATCTGGCGGATGTGATTGCCTCGCAGTCGGTGTCGCATGTGTTCATGACGCCGGGTGCGTTGGGGTCGATGGATCCTGCGGGCTTGGACGATCTGCGTGTGGTGGTGGTGGCGGGGGAGTCGTTCACTCCGGATCTGGTGCGGCGGTGGTCGGTGCCGGGTCGGCGGCGGTTCTTCAATGCCTATGGTCCGACGGAGACGACGATTCTGGCGACCTCGTCGGCGGAGTTGGTGTCCGATGCGCCGGTGGTGATCGGGTCGGCGATCGCGGGGGTGGGGGCGTTCGTGCTCGATGAGCGGTTGCGTCCGGTGCCCGAGGGTGTGGTCGGTGAGTTGTATGTGGCCGGGGCGCAGGTGGCGCGGGGTTATCACGGTCGGTTCGGGTTGACCGCGGCGCGGTTCGTGGCCGATCCGTTCACTCCGGGGGCTCGGATGTATCGGACGGGGGATCTGGTGCGTCGCGGCGGCGATGGGGTGTTCGAGTATGTCGGGCGTAGTGATTTCCAGGTCAAGATCCGGGGGTTCCGGATCGAGCTGGGGGAGATCGATGCGGTGTTGTCGTCGGTGCCGGGGGTCGGTTTCGCGGTGACGGTGGGGGCGGCGTTGGCGTCGGGGGAGTCGGCGTTGGTGTCGTATGTGGTGCCCGAGGCGGGGGTGGTGCTCGATCCGGCGCAGGTGCGGGCGTCGGTGGGGGAGGTGTTGCCCGGTTATATGGTGCCGTCGTCGGTGACGGTGCTCGACGAGGTGCCGCTGACACCGGTGGGGAAGGTCGATCGGGCGGCGTTGCCGGCGCCGGTGTTCGAGGTGGCCGAGTATCGGGCTCCGCGGACGCCGGTGGAGGTGGCCGTGGCCGCGGAGGTCGCGCAGGTTCTGGGGGTCGAGCGGGTCGGGTTGGATGATTCGTTCGTCGATCTCGGTGGTAATTCGTTGGCGGCGACGCGGTTGGTGGCGCGGTTGTCGGCGCGGTTGGGGTATCGGGTGGCGGTGCCGGTGGTGTTCGAGGCGTCGTCGGTGCAGGAGTTGGCGGCCCGTCTCGATACCGGCACCGCCGGTGCCGGGGTCGGGAGTGTGGTGTTGGCGGCGCGGCAGCGTCCGGATCGGGTGCCGTTGTCGTTGGCGCAGCAACGCATGTGGTTCCTCAACCGGCTCGAACCGCATTCCGCCGTGAACAATATCCCTGTGGCCATTCGTCTTTCGGGACGTCTGGACGTCGATGCGCTGCAGGCAGCAGTCTCCGACGTGGTGGAACGTCACGAATCGCTCCGCACCGTCTACCCCGAGATCGACGGTGTCGGCTACCAGCAGGTGCTGCCCGCCGCGGACGCGGTCGTCGAGGTCCGTCCCGAGACCGTCGGGGCCGACGAGGTCCCGGCCCGGGTCGCCGAAGCGGTCACTACCGGCTTCGATGTGACGCAACAGGTTCCGATCCGAGTGCGTCTGTTCGCCGTGGCCCCGGACGAGCACGTGCTCGTCGTCGTGGTGCACCACATCTCCGCCGACGGCTACTCGATGGGGCCGCTGACCCGCGACGTGGTGACGGCCTACGCCGCGCGTGTCGCGGGCGGGGAACCCGGATGGGCACCGCTCGAGGTGCAGTACGCGGACTACACACTCTGGCAGCGCGAGGTCCTCGGCGAGGAGTCCGACCCCGAGTCGCTCATGGCGCGCGAGACGGACTTCTGGACGCGGACCCTCGCGGATCTGCCCGAAGAGGCGACGCTGCCGTCCGATCGTCCCCGGCCGGCCGTCGCGAGCTATCGGGGTGCCTCGCACCGCCTCACCCTCGACGAGCGGGTCCGCGCAGCGATCGCCGATCTCGCCCGCCGCAGCGGCGCAACGGAATTCATGGTCGTCCACGCCGCGCTCGCCGTGCTTCTCGCCCGGCTCGGCGGTAACGACGACATCACCATCGGTACTCCCGTCGCCGGCCGTGGCGACGCCGCGCTCGACGATCTGGTGGGCATGTTCGTCAACACCCTGGTGCTGCGTACACCCGTCGAACCCGATGCGTCCTTCGGCGACTTCCTCGACTCGGTGCGCACGGCCGACCTCGAGGCGTTCACCCATGCCGACGTGCCGTTCGAGCGGCTCGTCGAGGTGCTCGATCCGCCTCGTTCGCAGGCGCGCCACCCGCTCTTCCAGGTGATGCTCACCTTCCAGAACATGCCGGTCTCGCAGCTGGAACTGCCCGAGCTGACTGTCTCCGGTATCGACTTCGACGCGCAGGTCGCCAAGTTCGATCTGCAGGTCACCGTCGCGGATGTCGTCGACGCCGCCGGCGATCCTTCCGGCCTCGTGGTGGAATTCAACTACGCCACCGAACTGTTCGATCAGCAGACCGTCGCCGCTGTCGGAGAACGGTTCTCGCGGATCCTCGAGGCGGTCACCACCGATCCGCGCGTCGCGGTCGGCGACGTGCCGCTCGTCACCGACGGCGAGCTCGACCGCATCCTCACCGAGTGGAACACGCTCGGCAAATCCGTCCCGGTCGCCGAACCGGCCACGCTGGCTGCCCGTTTCGACGTGGCCGTCCGCGCGCACGCCGCGAATGCCGCGGTGACCCACGGGGAGACGACCCTCACGTACGCCGAGCTCGGTGCCCGCGCGAACCGGATCGCACGCCGGCTCGTCGGCGCAGGCGTCGGACCGGGCACTCTCGTCGCGGTGGCCCTGCCGCGGACCGAGGACCTCGTGGTCGCTCTCACCGCGGTCGTGCTCTCCGGCGGCGCCTACCTGCCGATCGACACCGCTCACCCGCAGGACCGTGTGCGGTACATCCTCGACCAGGCGCGACCTCGCGTGATCCTCACCTCGGATGCACTCGGAGACGAGCCCGGAGCGGAGGCGTTGCGCGGCAGCGGAATCGAGATGCTCGACGTCGCCGCCGCACAAGACGACGCCTCGGTCTCGGCCGATCCGCTCACCGACGCCGACCGGATCGCATCGCCGCAGCCGGACGATCTCGCGTATGTCATCTTCACCTCCGGTTCCACCGGCCGCCCCAAGGGCGTCGCCGTCACACACCGGAACGTGCTGACCCTCTTCGCCAACGCCGAACCCCGCTTCGGCTTCGGCCCGGACGACGTGTGGACGCTGTTCCACTCCTACGCCTTCGACTTCTCGGTGTGGGAGCTGTGGGGACCGCTGCTGTACGGAGGCCGGCTCGTCGTCGTCGACTACCTCACCTCCCGGTCACCCGAGCTGTTCGCGCAGCTCGTGCGCCGCGAGGGCGTCACGGTGCTCAACCAGACGCCGTCGGCGTTCTACCAGTTCGACGAGGCCGATCGCACTCTCGCGGCCGACACGGCACCGCTCGCGCTGCGTTACGTCGTCTTCGGCGGCGAGGCACTCGACCCGGCCCGGCTCGCGGGCTGGTTCGATCGTCACCCCGCCGGTCCGCAACTGGTGAACATGTACGGCATCACCGAGACCACGGTGCACGTGTCGTACCAGCCCATCGACCGCGCCCTCGCGAAGGCCGGTGCCGCCAGCGCGATCGGACGCTCGCTTCCCGGACTGGACGCCTACGTCCTCGACCGGCGCCTGCATCCCGTGCCCGCCGGCGTGCCGGGCGAGCTGTACATCTCCGGCGACCAGCTCTCCCGCGGATATCTCGGACGCCCCGACCTGACGGTCGCGCGCTTCGTCGCGAACCCCTTCGGCCGCGGTCGCCTCTACCGCACCGGCGACATCGCGCGGTGGAACGGCGAAGGCATCCTCGAATACGCGGGTCGCAGCGACTCGCAGGTCCAGCTCCGCGGCTTCCGTATCGAACTGGGCGAGATCGAGTCGCAGCTGCTGCAGGCTCCGGGTGTCGCACAGGCCGTCGCGATGGTCCGGGACGACGGACTCGGCGAACGTCTCGTCGGTTACGTCGTCGCCCGCACCGGTGAGACCGTCGATCCGGCCGCGGTGCGCGCGCACGCATCCGAATTCCTCACGGGGTACATGGTTCCCGATGTGGTGACCGTGCTCGACGAACTGCCGCTCACGGTGAACGGCAAGCTCGACCGGCGCGCTCTCCCCGTGCCCCGCATCGACATCGACGCCGATCGTTTCCGCGAACCGGCCACCGGATCGGAACGGATCGTCGCGCAGGTCTGGGCCGAGGTGCTGGGTATCGAACGCGTCGGTGCCGACGACTCGTTCTTCGACCTCGGCGGCAACTCCCTCGTCGCGACACGGGTCGTCGCCCGCATCAACGAGGCGACCGGAGCGAGCCTGGCCATCCGGGAACTGTTCGAAGATCCCACCGTCGCGGGTCTGGCGGCGCGCGTCGACGCCGGCGGTTCCGATCGCGCGGTGCCGGAGCTCGTCGCACGGCCGCGTCCCGATCGCATCCCCCTCTCGCTCGCGCAGCAGCGCATGTGGGTGCTCAACCAGCTCGACCCGGGCTCCGCGACCTACAACATCCCGCTCGCCATCCGGCTGCGGGGCGCACTCGACATCGATGCGCTGACCGCGGCGGTACGCGACGTCGTCGAGCGGCACGAGACGTTGCGCACCGTCTACACGCAGGACGAGCAGGGCCCGTTCCAGAAGATCCTGGATGCGGAGTCGATGCCGCCGCTCGAGGTGGTCCGCGTGGCCTCCGAGCAGGAGGCTTTCGAGGCCGTGGTCGAGGTCGCCTCGCAGGGATTCGACGTGTCCTCCGAGCCGCCCGTACGTGGTCGCCTCGTCTCGATCTCCGCCGGCGGTAGTGCAGGTTCGGTCGTCTCCGACGATCATGTCCTCGCGCTCGTGGTGCACCACATCTCGGCCGACGGCGCCTCGCTCGTGCCGTTGGCCCGCGACCTCATGGAGGCCTACGTCGCCCGGCTGTCCGGTTCGCGACCCGACCGCCCGCCGCTCGAGGTGCAGTACGCGGACTTCGCGGCGTGGCAGCAGGAGACCTTCGGCGACGCCGAGAACCCCGATTCGCCGGCGGGCAGGCAGCTCGCCTACTGGAAGCAGCAGCTGGCCGGGGTACCGGACCTGCTCGACCTGCCCACGGACCGGCCGCGCCCCGCGGTACCGAGCCTGCGCGGGGCCACGGTCTTCACCGAGGTCGACGCGTCGACCCGGCAGCGGCTCGAGGCGCTGGCGACCGAGAACCGTGCGTCGTTGTTCATGGTCGTCCACGCCGCGCTCGCCGTGCTGCTCGCGCGGATGAGCGGTTCGCGGGACGTCGTCGTGGGAACCGCCGTCGCGGGACGCGGCTCGCGGGTGCTCGACGACATCGTCGGCATGTTCGTGAACACACTCGCCCTGCGCACGGACGTCGATCCGGGCGCGCATTTCGCCGACATTCTCGAACAGGCACGCACCGCCGATCTCGAAGCGTTCGCGCACGCCGACATCCCGTTCGAGCGCATCGTCGACGAGGTCGTCGCCACCCGGTCGCCGGCACGTCATCCCGTCTTTCAGACGATGCTCTCGTTCCAGAACCTCGAACCCGCCCGGCTCGAACTGCCCGAGCTCACGGTGGAAGCACTCGATTCGGGGGTGCTCGCCGCGAAATTCGACCTGCAGGTGACCGTGGAGCCGCTCGCCGACGACGACGGCATGCGGATCGCGCTCACCTACGCCGTCGATCTCTTCGACGAGACGACGGCGCAGGCACTCGCGCAACGCTTCGTGACGGTCCTCGACGCCGTTGCCGCGGATCCCGGTTCGGTGGTCGGCGACATCGAGGTCCGGACCGAGACCGAGCGCGAGGCGGCAACCACCCCGGTCGCCGCTCCGGTGCGGGAAACCGCTCTCGAGACGGTCGACCGGACCGTCGTCCAGGAGTTGCAGATCGCGGTCGAGTCCGATCCCGAGGCGCCCGCCGTGGTGGTGGGCGACACCGAACTCGGCTTCGTCGACGTCGAGCGCCGGTCGTCGCAGTGGGCCCGGTACCTCATCTCCCGCGGAGCGGGTCCGGGTCGCACCGTCGCCGTCGACCTTCCGGTCGGTCCCGACCTGATCGTTGCGGTGTGGGCCGCCGTCAAGACGGGAGCCGCCGTCACGGTCGACCCCACGGTCACTGCCGACCACGTGCTGACCACCCTCGCACGCAGCGACGATCTGCGGTCGTCGGTCGCGGGGACGTTCGTCGACGATCCGGAGACGCTCGCCCTCGTCACCGAGCAGCCGACCCGCTCGATCGCGTACACCGACCGTTCCGGTGTCCTCGGCCCCGACGACACGGCCGTCCGGACGAGTGAACTCGATCTCACCCACGGTGCGGTCGTCGCGGCGCTGCGGCGCGGCCGGAAGGACCTCGATCTGACCTACGAGTCGCGGGTCCTTCTCGCCGGTTCCCGCCTCGACCAGTGGACGGTCTTCGCCGTCCTGGCCGCGGCGATCACCGGTGCCGTCGTCGTTCCCGCCGGTCCCGACCATGACCCGGGCATCCTCGTCGACGAGGAGTGGGTGACCCACGGCTTCGTTCCGGCCGACGAACTCGCCGCTCTGCCCGACACCGAGGACCTCGTGGCGGTCGTCGTCACGGACGGGCCTGCGCACGACGGCGTGGAGCTCTCCGCCGGACTCGCCGGCAAACTTTCCGACCTGCGTTCCCCCTGGGTCCTGCAGGAATGATTGCGGAAAGGTAACTTTACTTACCGGCCGAGTTCGTTCGGGGCGTCCACGGCCGGAAGGAGAGCTGTTCCGTGTTGCACAGAGGTCTTGTCGGGGGCCGAGCACGCTCGGGGACGCGCACACGGATGGGGGAACCCACCGCATGAGGGCACGGAGCCAGGACCGTGCTCGCCCTCGTGCTCCGCGTATGACCCGTGGTCGTCGTGGTGTGTTGTTGCCGCAGTTGTTGGTGTCGGCGGTGGAGTCGGCGGGTGATTCGGTGGCGGTGGTGGAGGGTTCTCGGTCGTTGTCGTATCGGGAGCTCGATGCGGTGTCGTCGCGGTGGGCGCGGTGGTTGATCGGTCGTGGGGTGGGGCCGGGGGATGCGGTGGTGGTGGCGGTGCCGCGGTCGCTCGAGTCGGTGGTGGTGTTGTGGGCGGTGGCGAAGTCGGGGGCGACTTTCGTGCCGGTGGATCCGGGTTATCCGGCCGAGCGGGTGCAGTTCATGGTGGCCGATTCGGGTGCGGTGTTGGCGTTGACGGTGGCGTCGGTGGCGCAGGTGGTGGCTGAGGCGGCGGGGTCGGTGCCGGTGGTGGCGGTCGACGAGGTGTCGGTGGCTGCGCAGGTGGGGCAGTTGTCGTCGCGTCCGGTGTCGTATGCGGATCGGGTGCGTTCGCTCGAGCTGTCGGATGCGGCGTGGATGATCTATACCTCGGGGTCGACGGGGCGGCCGAAGGGTGTGGTGGTCTCGCATGCCGGTGTCGGTGGGGTGGTGTCGGCCGAGCGTGAGCATTTCGGGGTCGATGCTTCGTCGCGGGTGTTGCATGTGTGTTCGCCGAGTTTCGATGTGTCGTTGCTCGAGTTGGGGGTGGGGTTCTCGGCGGGGGCGACGGTGGTGGTGGCGCCGGCGGGGGTCGGTGGTGGTCCGGATCTGGCGGATGTGATTGCCTCGCAGTCGGTGTCGCATGTGTTCATGACGCCGGGTGCGTTGGGGTCGATGGATCCTGCGGGCTTGGACGATCTGCGTGTGGTGGTGGTGGCGGGGGAGTCGTTCACTCCGGATCTGGTGCGGCGGTGGTCGGTGCCGGGTCGGCGGCGGTTCTTCAATGCCTATGGTCCGACGGAGACGACGATTCTGGCGACCTCGTCGGCGGAGTTGGTGTCCGATGCGCCGGTGGTGATCGGGTCGGCGATCGCGGGGGTGGGGGCGTTCGTGCTCGATGAGCGGTTGCGTCCGGTGCCCGAGGGTGTGGTCGGTGAGTTGTATGTGGCCGGGGCGCAGGTGGCGCGGGGTTATCACGGTCGGTTCGGGTTGACCGCGGCGCGGTTCGTGGCCGATCCGTTCACTCCGGGGGCTCGGATGTATCGGACGGGGGATCTGGTGCGTCGCGGCGGCGATGGGGTGTTCGAGTATGTCGGGCGTAGTGATTTCCAGGTCAAGATCCGGGGGTTCCGGATCGAGCTGGGGGAGATCGATGCGGTGTTGTCGTCGGTGCCGGGGGTCGGTTTCGCGGTGACGGTGGGGGCGGCGTTGGCGTCGGGGGAGTCGGCGTTGGTGTCGTATGTGGTGCCCGAGGCGGGGGTGGTGCTCGATCCGGCGCAGGTGCGGGCGTCGGTGGGGGAGGTGTTGCCCGGTTATATGGTGCCGTCGTCGGTGACGGTGCTCGACGAGGTGCCGCTGACACCGGTGGGGAAGGTCGATCGGGCGGCGTTGCCGGCGCCGGTGTTCGAGGTGGCCGAGTATCGGGCTCCGCGGACGCCGGTGGAGGTGGCCGTGGCCGCGGAGGTCGCGCAGGTTCTGGGGGTCGAGCGGGTCGGGTTGGATGATTCGTTCGTCGATCTCGGTGGTAATTCGTTGGCGGCGACGCGGTTGGTGGCGCGGTTGTCGGCGCGGTTGGGGTATCGGGTGGCGGTGCCGGTGGTGTTCGAGGCGTCGTCGGTGCAGGAGTTGGCGGCCCGTCTCGA
>NZ_JBLWIU010000021.1:0-3121 GCF_048381395.1 Rhodococcus shunpengi | reverse complement strand
TGTTGCGGGTCATGACGTTGTAGACACCAGCTCAGGGGATTGAAGAAGGCGGACGGGCCTTCCAACGGCAGGATGGGAAGTACCACCAACTCACCCAGCGCAACCGAAAGAACCCGTCCATGCTCCACCGTAACGCCCCGCTGTCCGTCGAAGGTCGCCGCCGTCTCGTCGAGCGGTGCCAGACCCGTCCGCTGTCCCATGTCGCCGCCGAGATGGGGATCTCCCGGTCCTGCGCCAGCAAATGGATGGCCCGCTACCGCGAACACGGCGAACTCGGTCTGCTCGACCGCCCCAGCGTGCCGCACCATCAGCCCACCGCGACCCCGGCTGAGACCGTGGCGCGGATCGAGACCCTGCGGCGGACCCGCAAGTGGTCCGCAGCCCGCATCGCCCACGAACTGGGCGCCGACGGCATCAGCATCTCGGTGCGCACCGTCAGCCGGCACCTCGTTCACCTCGGGTTGAACCGGCGCAGGTTCCTCGATCCGAACGGCGAGAACAATCGCCAGCCACGCCGGATCATCGCCCGCTGGCCCGGCCATATGGTGCACGTCGACATCAAGAAAGTCGGCCGGATCCCCGACGGCGGTGGCTGGCGTGTCCACGGTCGGGGCAGCGAGCAGGCCAAGAAGGTCGAGCGCGCCAAGGTCGCCGGTGCCCGCGCCGGTTACGTCTACCTGCATTCGGCGGTCGACGGGTTCTCCCGCCTTGCCTATACCGAGGCGCTATCCGACGAGAAGGCCGCCACGGCAATCGGGTTCATGCACCGCGCACGGGTGTTCTTCGCCGCCCACGGCATCGTGCACATCCACCGGGTCGTCACCGACAACGGGTCCTGCTACCGCGCGAAGGACTTCGCGAAAGTGCTCCACGGTGGCCGGCATCAGCGGATCACCCCGTATACGCCTCGCCACAACGGGAAAGTGGAGCGCTACAACCGCATCCTGGCCGAGGAGTTCCTCTACGCCCGCGTCTGGGCCAGCGAACGGCAACGCGCCCAGGCCCTACAGGTGTGGAATGTGCACTACAACTATCATCGGCCGCATACTGCCGTCGGAAACCGGCCGCCCGCGAGCAAGCTCCGGACCGGTGTCACCAACGTCATGGCCTCATACAGCCGTTGACCAGCCACGAGGTCGTGGTCAAGACCATCGCCTCCACCCGCACCCGCACCGGGCTACGCGTGGAGGCCGAACTGGACACCAGCGAGTATCCGACCGGGATTTCGGTGGGCCGAGACGAGTTGCGTGCGTTATCCATCCGCCCGCATGCCCAGTGCGGAACGTGGAACTACACCATCGAACCGACCCACACCGATACCGCTGCGGCTGTCGGCCGCGACCGGGAAGGCGAACGTGCCGCGGTCCTTGCGTTGCTCGCCGACCCCCGCCTGACCGGCATGACCGGTGCCGAGTTGAACGAACTCACCGCCCAATTGGCTTCGGTGCAGGCCGCCCGCGCCGAGCAACGCCGCTGGCACCAACGCGGCGGGCGGCGCCGCCGGGCGCCGGGTGCCGGCAAGCGGCGGTTGATCTCGGACGCCGCCGCGCTGCTGATCACCGTCGTGTATCTGCGGCAGGTGTGCTCCCAGCGGGTGCTTTCGGAACTGCTCGGGGTCAATCCGAACTCCATCGGCGAGATCATCGCCGAAACGCGGATGCTGTTCGACGAGCGTGGCCACCACGTCACCCCGATCATCGGGTTGCGGTTGAGCACCGCCGCCGACCTTGTCGGATTTGTCCGCGAGGACCGGGTACTCGGTCCCGCCCCGAATCGGCTGCTCCCCGAAACGTTGTCGCATCCGACGCTGACCGGCATGAGTCGCCGGCAACTGGACGAACTCGTCGAACGTCTCGCCGTTCGGCAAGCCGCCATGGTCGAACGACGCCGCTACGCCCAACGTGGCGGCGAGCGGATGCCCGGCGGCCGCGGCGGAATCTTCCTTCAGAAGATCACCGATGCCGAACGTGTCCTGGCCACGGTGCTGCACCTGCGGCGACTATGCACTCGCGCTGTCCTTGCCGAACTGTTCCAGGTCAGTCCGCGCACCATCGGTAATGCGCTGCTCGACGTGCGACCACTGCTCGAACAGGACGGCTACATCCCGGTGCCGGCACCCATCCGCTACCGCACCGCCGCCGAACTTCTCGCCGCCATACCACCGCACGAGAGCGACACCAGCGAATCGATACATTAATTTCTTACAGCTACAATGCACCCGGCACCGCTGCCAGGACGAACCCGTGAACTGCTGCGCAATGGCAGCTTTGAGCCCGCTGTGCGCATCGGAGATCACCAGATGCACCCCGGACAGTCCCCGACCCCGTAACCCGACCAGGAACTCCCGCCAGAACTCGTAGGATTCGCTGTCCCCGACCGCGGTGCCCAACACCTCACGGCTACCGTCGATCGACACCCCAGTTGCGACCACCAACGCCTGGGACACCACGTGCGCACCGACACGGACCTTGCAGAAAGTGGCGTCGAGGAACACATACGGAAAGCTCGTGTGCGTCAAGGTGCGCTCCCGGAACCGGGCGATCTCGGCGTCCAGACCGGCACAGATCCGCGAGACCTCCGACTTCGAGATCCCGGAGTCGACTCCGAGGGCGCCGACCAGGTCGTCGACGCTGCGAGTCGATACCCCGTGCACGTAGGCCTCCATCACCACCGCGTAGAGAGCCTTGTCGATCCGCCGACGGCGCTCGAGCAGCGAGGGGAAGAACGACCCGGAGCGCAGCTTGGGGATCTTGACCTCGACGTCTCCGCTGGTGGTGGCGACGGTTTTGGTGCGGTGTCCGTTGCGGTGGGTGATGCGGGTGTCGGTGCGTTCGTAGCGGCCGGCGCCGAGTTTGTCGGTGGCTTCGGCTTCGATCAGAGCTTGCAGTCCGGTGCGGATCAGTTCGGCGAACACGTTGGTGTTGTCGGCGCTCTTGAGTGCGTCGAGTTGGGCGAGCAGTGCAGAATGGTCGTGGGTCATCGCGTAGCTGCTTTCTGTGAGTCACTGTGGTAGGTAACTCGTTGATCACTACGCGATGGCCCACCCTCGGTGAGGGATCGACACGCCGTGGACCTGCCCGGATGCCCTCAACCGATTCCCACCACTCCCTGGGACTTACCC
>NZ_JBLWIU010000020.1:0-25054 GCF_048381395.1 Rhodococcus shunpengi | reverse complement strand
TGTTGCGGGTCATGACGTTGTAGACACCAGCTCAGGGGATTGAAGAAGGCGGACGGGCCTTCCAACGGCAGGATGGGAAGTACCACCAACTCACCCAGCGCAACCGAAAGAACCCGTCCATGCTCCACCGTAACGCCCCGCTGTCCGTCGAAGGTCGCCGCCGTCTCGTCGAGCGGTGCCAGACCCGTCCGCTGTCCCATGTCGCCGCCGAGATGGGGATCTCCCGGTCCTGCGCCAGCAAATGGATGGCCCGCTACCGCGAACACGGCGAACTCGGTCTGCTCGACCGCCCCAGCGTGCCGCACCATCAGCCCACCGCGACCCCGGCTGAGACCGTGGCGCGGATCGAGACCCTGCGGCGGACCCGCAAGTGGTCCGCAGCCCGCATCGCCCACGAACTGGGCGCCGACGGCATCAGCATCTCGGTGCGCACCGTCAGCCGGCACCTCGTTCACCTCGGGTTGAACCGGCGCAGGTTCCTCGATCCGAACGGCGAGAACAATCGCCAGCCACGCCGGATCATCGCCCGCTGGCCCGGCCATATGGTGCACGTCGACATCAAGAAAGTCGGCCGGATCCCCGACGGCGGTGGCTGGCGTGTCCACGGTCGGGGCAGCGAGCAGGCCAAGAAGGTCGAGCGCGCCAAGGTCGCCGGTGCCCGCGCCGGTTACGTCTACCTGCATTCGGCGGTCGACGGGTTCTCCCGCCTTGCCTATACCGAGGCGCTATCCGACGAGAAGGCCGCCACGGCAATCGGGTTCATGCACCGCGCACGGGTGTTCTTCGCCGCCCACGGCATCGTGCACATCCACCGGGTCGTCACCGACAACGGGTCCTGCTACCGCGCGAAGGACTTCGCGAAAGTGCTCCACGGTGGCCGGCATCAGCGGATCACCCCGTATACGCCTCGCCACAACGGGAAAGTGGAGCGCTACAACCGCATCCTGGCCGAGGAGTTCCTCTACGCCCGCGTCTGGGCCAGCGAACGGCAACGCGCCCAGGCCCTACAGGTGTGGAATGTGCACTACAACTATCATCGGCCGCATACTGCCGTCGGAAACCGGCCGCCCGCGAGCAAGCTCCGGACCGGTGTCACCAACGTCATGGCCTCATACATCTAGCCCACCGTGACCCTACCCCGCTGCAAGTCGGCGACCAGATCCAGTTTGGGCACGGCGAGATGGTTGCCGTCCTAGCCGTTACGAAGCGACTCGATCGGGAAACCAACATAATGTTGCAATCTGCATTGACTCGATCGACGTGGGCAGCCATGGTCATTGACGAAGTCGTGGAGCGGAATCCACATATTGTCAGGACCGACAGGGGGAAAGCGCTCCGGCTGGCGGAGGGTATCGCGCGCTACGACTATCCACGTCTTGCACTCACCCCGAGTGAATTACAGAGTGAGCTGAGCAGGAGATAGGAATTGGGCGCATGATCTGTGCAGATCATGCGCCCAATCGACTCTGATTAACAAAGCGGGGCTCTACAATTTGAGCTATCCAACCCGAAGGTTGAACCGGGTCGTTAACTCCGGATCTCCGCGCTTCTGTGGAACGTCCGGTTGTGAACCGGTAGGACTTACTCCCGCTCCTGCATCCATATGGTAGCAGACCGCTCGGGTAGTGCCAGCGAGACACTCACCGCTGACAGGGGGCCTACTGGACCTGAGGAACCGACCAGCACTTCACGTCTGATAGGGCTGTATACGACACACTGACGCACGCCGATGCCAGGGCAATGAGGTCGTCGTCGACCTTGGCCTACACCGCGTCTTGGTATGTCGACGCCAGCGCTGCCCGGTTTTCCCGCTCGACTGCTCGGCCGCGTCCTTGGTCATCTACTGCAGGCACAGAGCTTCCCGGTCAATCCGCTCCTGCTCGGTCGCCGGATTGAAGTGCTCCCCGCGCGAGCGGGGATGAGCCGCACACGCACTTCCAGCACGTTTACTTCCTCTCCAACACGGTGAGCAGTTCGTCGAATAGTGCGTCGGCGCGTCGTTCAATCTCGTCAAAGACATCGGCCAGCCCTCCGAGGTCCGCGTGGTCACGGCGGCGGGCGGCGGTGCCACGGTCGTAGTAGTCGGGGTCGAGATCGATGTCGGACTCCACCCAGGTGCCGGTGTCGTCCGGCTGGGGAACGGGCAGCGCCCTACGCACCGGGGCCTGGCCGGACAGGTGTGCCCGTACCAGCACCGACACCGACTGCGGGGTCATCGGTTGGTTGTGCGGGAGGTGTCCCCAGCGGTCGATCGGACACAGCAACGGTTGCCGGGCCTGCTCCGCGTCGAGCGGATCGGTGATGATCTCGGTCGGGTCGGTGAGGTGATGGCGCAGCAGATGGGTGCCGGGGTGCTGGTCGAGGAACGCCTGGATCTCCGCCCACCGCCGATAGATCGCGGCCGGATTGCAGCCGGTCTCGGGATCTGGTGGGAGACGGACGCGTTCGCCAGCCCGGGTCGTGGCCACCAGGGTGTCGCCGTCGAGGCGAAGGTCGCGGCGGCGTAGCCGGGTGAGGTCGGTGAAGCTCATGCCGGTGGCGACGAGGACCAACAGGAGTGCGTCGCGGCGGCCGAACAGTCCGCTCGGCCACCCGGTGGTGGGCAGTTCGACCGCCCGCTGCAGCAGCAGGCGTCCGAGCCGGTCGAGGCGCGAGGCCCGGGTGGTGTCGAGGTGCCGGCGCACCGTCTCGGTGCGCCCCGGGGCGGGGTAGCCGTGGCGGGTGTGGACGGCGTTGATCGCCGACAGCCGGCGCCGCTGCGTCGCGACCGCGGCCGGGTGCTCACCCAAGAACAGCGCCAGAGTCTCAGGCGCGGCGGGGATGGGCCGGTGGTCGGTGGCGGCGCACCAGTCGGCGAACAGCATCCAGTCGTGCCGGTAGCGGACGGGGATCCACAGGCCGAGATCGGCATCATGACCATCGTTGTGGTGAATGGACTCTCGTCGGGCACTGGTCATCGCGCCTCACAACCCGAGATTCGTGACAGCGTTCCCAATGAGTGGGGCGTGTTCGCGGGCGTAGGTTTCCAGCATGGCGGGAGTGGTGTGCCCGGTCTGACGCATGATCGCGTGCGCGGACGCGCCGTTGCGGAAGGCCTGGGTGACGAACCCGGCCCGCAGCGAATGCCCGCCCAACCGCTGGACGATGTCGGGGTCGTAGCCGGCCTGCTCGGCGCGGCGGCGGATCGCCTTGTGCACCGCCGCACCCGACAACGCCGTGTCGGAGAGGTTGCCGTTCTTGCGGATCGACCGCAGCAACGGTGAGCTCGGCATCATGCGCGGCCGGGTTCCGCGGCACACGTGCGTCTCGAACGGCTCGGCGGTACGCAGCAGCCGGATGACAGCAGAACGGCCGCCGGAGTCGAAGGCGGCGACGACTTGCGCCCACCGCATCCACGCACACGGAGGACAACTCGCATGACTGTGGGTGAACGGCAGGGCCCGGACACTGCCCCGTCCTTCCTGATCGGTCTTGGATTTCCGGAGCCGAATGTGCAGCCCGTCGAGCCGATGCAGCGAGACGTCACTGCAGTTCAGCGCGACGAGCTCGCTGCGCCGAAACGCCCCGGCGAACCCCACCAAGAAGATGGCGGAGTCGCGGCGTTCCAACACCTCCGCGGCCCAGCCGTCACAGTCCGCGCGCATCGTCTCGACGATGGTGACGATGTCGGCGGTCAGCAGCGGTGCCCGCGGAGACCGGGGCCGCTCCCCCGCCGCGGCGTAATCCCGGCGGATCCCGGACAGGGTCGCGGTGACCAGCTCGTCCGCCCCGGGAGCGGGATGACCGGCGCGGCGGTGGTGGAAGCCGATCCCGGCGACCCAGCGGGCCAACGTCGAGGGTGAGTAGGCCCGCTCCCCCGCCTCCGTCACCGTCGCAGCCGCCTCGAGAAGGTAGGCGGCGACGGTGAGCGGATGCGCCGGCAACGGGCTGTGCCCTTCGCTGGTGCACCAGGCGGTGAAGCGGGCCCAGTCCGCGGCGTAGTTGCGGCGGGTCGACTCGGACCGCGACCGCGCCGCTGCCTCGACCACCGTCGTGAGGGTCTCAGTCGGTAACACCGGCGCGGACGGCGCGGCGGGGTCCGACGAGATCGGGACAGGCGCGAAAGAGTCGTCCGGGCGGCGGCTGATCAGGTCATCGGGCACGAAACAGGAGCCTACCGGCCCGTACCGACGCTCTCGAGTAGGAAAACGCGCTCAACAGGGGTTTCGGCGATGATGGTGCGCTAATGGCAATTAGCAGCACTGACTTCACACAAACCATGAGTGACAAGAGCCCGCGTCAAGTTATCGTGCGGTTTTACGTGGTAGTTGTTGTCGAGATGCAGCGAAGATTAGCGAGATGGTCAGGACCGATTGACTGGATCTTTCCGAGACGAGGGCACCACCAAACTGGGGGTTGCTTCGAAGTCAGCCTGACGAGCGCTCGTACTTCGTTCACGCTCTGTCAATCTGCAGCGGCGTGTCTTGTCAGTCTTCGCTGCATCGCGACACTGGCCGTCGGCACCCGCACCGGCCGATCCATCGTCTACAGCCTCTACGACGGCCACGTCGCCCAACTGCTCGACGAGGCCGTCTACCACAGCGAGCACCTGCGCCTGGATTGTCCGATCAACCCGAAACCGCCGGCTGAGCCCTCTCCTGGGGATGAAGTGCCGGATCGGTGCGGTCTGGCCTGTGCCCCTCTGCCTCCGGGTTCGCCAATCCCCTCGCAAAATCCGCTCCCGGTCTGTCGTGTCGCCTCCGACTCCACAGAATCCGGAGTGGTCGGCTGCCCGGTGCGTATCCAATTGCTGGCTGCAGACTGACGCTCGAACCTCGCAGTCTCGGCCTCGGCATCTCGAACGGGTGTGTGCGGCTCGGGGGTGAGCGGCTGCGCCCGGCGCAGAGTATGCGCCGGGTGCGGCCACGGTTGGTTCAGAGCTCGCGGGGGTCGATCAGGCCGGCGTGGGCCGCTTTGACCAGGCGGCGTGGAACGCGGAAGGTGGTGCCCGAGAGTGTGATCGGGACGAGGGTGGGGGGTAGCCGCTGTCCATTGCGCGCGCCGGGAGCGGGTGTTGGCGCGGGAGGTGCGTCGTTTGGGTACTGCCCATGACCGGAGTCCTTTCGAGGGTGGTGTCAGGGCGGCGTCGGCCGTATTTGCGTTCGAATTTCTCGACACGGCCTGCAGTGTCGAGTAGGCGGGCGGTGCCGGTCCAGTAAGGGTGTGAGGCGTTGGAGACGTCCGCGACGATCAGCGGGTAGGTACTGCCGTCCGGCCAGTCGCTGGTGCGGTCGGCATGGGCGGTGGAGCGAGTCAGGAAGGTGGTTCCGGTGGTGGCGTCCTGGAACACCACGGGGTGATAGTCGGGCGGCACCGGCCGCACAAACGGCGGAGAGACCGCCCCTACGACACCCGGTGCCGCAGGGGCGGTCTCGTCGCATTGCGCTCGGCAATCGTCGACGAAGTTCCCGGGCGAGCGCGGCTGGTCCTCACTCGGTGGCCCTACACTCACCCTCGCCGACTCGGTACGCACTGTCGCACACCCCACAGAACACCGCGCAGAGATGCTCGCCGTGACCGCAAACCACAATGCCCGGCGGAGTCCGATCGACACCCACGGCCGAACGGTCAGTTCGACACAAAGCGCAGATACAGCAACCTGTCGGCCGCGGCGACGACACCGATCGCGGCGGAATCGATCCGGATCAACTGCCCGTCACGTACAACGCCGAGCACGATCACGGGCAACTCGCGCGGCGCGAGACCGACCTCATGCGGTTCGGCGCCGCGTTCGGAGACGGCGAAACCGTCCTCCGGGGTCAACAGGTCCTCGATCATCTCCACCACCGTGGGGGTGGTAGGAGCCAGCCCTAGCAACCGGCCCGCCGTCTCGGCCGAGACCACCACGGTGTCGGCGCCGGACTGGCGCAACACATGGGTGTTCTCCGATTCGCGCACCGCGGCGACAATGCGTGCCTGCGGAGCGAGCTGGCGCGCGGTGAGGGTGACCAGAACGGCGGTGTCGTCCCGGCTGACGGCCACGATGATCGAGTCTGCGTGCCGGGCCCCGGCCAGTTGCAGCACGTCCGATTTGGTGGCCGAGCCGTGCACGGTGACCAGTCCCTGACGCGACGCGATGTCCAGACTCATCGGGTCGGTGTCGACCACCACGATCTCCGAGGGAGCGAGTCCATCGGCGAGGAGGGCATCGACAGCGCTGCGGCCCTTGGTGCCGTACCCGACGACCACGGTGTGGCTGCGGGTGCGGCGACGCCACCGCTGGATCTTGAATGCTTGCCGGGAACTTTCGGTCAGTGCCGACAAGGTGGTGCCGACCAGCACGATCAGGAAGAACACCCGCAAGGGTGTGATGACCAGGACGTTGATCAGCCGAGCCTGCGGTGTCAGGGGCGCGATGTCTCCGTAACCGGTGGTCGACAGTGACACGGTGGCGTAGTAGATGCAATCCAGCAGCGAGAGCGGATTCTCCTGCACATCGCGGTAGCCGTCCCGACCCAGATACACCACGATCACCGCGACCATCAGCGCGGCCAGGGCATACCCGATTCGGCGGACGATCGCCCGGCCCGGACTGGTGAGCTCCTGCGGTACGCGCAGCACACCCACGAGCGCGAAGTCGGGACGGTCGGTGAGGGTGTCCGAACGCCGCAGCGGTACCCGCAACTTACCGGGCATGATCGAACGCACCCATCCGTCGGCCGCTCACAGGACTGTCCCAGTCATGCCCGTCAGCTTAGAGACCTCGGAGACCGGACTGGCCGCTCCTCGGTGAACCGGTCGGTGCACGACCCGACTGCCGACTGTGGCTTCGTTCGGATTCGGCATTCTGGTACCGCCGAACGATCCGGCCGCTGCTGATCCTGATCGGTTCACTGTGACTGGCACCCCGATCCGGCAACAAGACGGTGCTCAGGTCAGCTCGGCAAAACGCTCGGTGTCACGGACCTGACCGGAGACGATGATGGTGTCGCCCGGGGCGACGATGGTGTCGGCGGTGGCATAGGTGAACCCTTCGCCGGGGCGTTTGATCGCCACCACCGTGACCTTGTACCGGCTACGGATGGTGGTCTGCGCCAAGGGTTGGCCGACCATGAACGCCGGCGGGCTGGTCTTGACCATGGCGAAACCGTCATCGAACTCGATGTAGTCCATCATCCGGCCCCGCACCAGATGCGCGACGCGTTTGCCCATGTCGTGCTCGGGCCGCACGACATGATGCACCCCGATCTGGGTGAGGATCTTTGCGTGCGCATTGCTGATCGCCTTGGCCCACACGTTCGGCACCGCCATGTTGATCAGCGCCGACGCCGTCAGCAGGCTCGCCTCGAGATCGGAGCCGATACCCACGACCGCCCGGCCGTATTCGTGTACCGACAGCTGGCGCAGGGACTCCTCGTCGGTGGTGTCGGCAACCGCGGCATGAGTGAGCCGACTCGAGACCTTGTCGATCACCGCTTCGCTGGAGTCGATGCCGAGCACCTCGGTGCCTTGCGCCATCAACTCGAGCGCCAGTGACTTGCCGAACCGGCCCAGACCGAGGACTACGACGACGTCAGCGGTGGCGGGTTTTCTAGCCAATGAAGGGCCTTTCTACGGGACGTTCGAAACGGCGATTGTTCTCCCGGGCTGCCAGCGCGCTGACCAGAGTGATCGGACCGATCCGGCCCAGATACATCAACACGACGAGGATCAGCTGTCCCCAGGCCGGTAGTTGCGCGGTGATGCCGGTGGACAGTCCCACCGTGGCGAAGGCGGAGATCACCTCGAACAGCAGCGCGTTGAGGTCGAATCCGGTGCCGGCGAGCAGGGCCAGGGTCGGGATCACCACCAGCGCGACCCCGATCAAGGCCACCGACAGGGCTTGGCGTTGCACCCGGGGGTCGATGCGCCGGTCGAAGATCGTCACCGATTTCTCGCCGCGCACCTCGGCGGCGATGACGAACAGCAGCACCGCGAAGGTGGTGACCTTGATGCCGCCGGCGGTGCCGCCGCTGCCGCCACCGATGAACATCAGCACATCGGTCACCAACAGCGTCGCCTCGTCCATCTGGGCGTAGTCGACACTGTTGAACCCGGCCGTGCGCGGCATGACCCCTTGGAAGGTGGCGATCAGCAGTTTCGCCCCGAGCGGGTGGCCGCTGAGGGTGTGGCGCCACTCGAGTGCCAACACCAGCAGCGGGCCGAGTACCAGCAACACCGCGGTCACCGTCACCGTCAACCGGGTGTGCAGCGACCACCGGCGGCTGCGACCGCGTAGATGCCGGCCGATCTCGAACAACACCGGAAAACCGATCCCGCCGAGGACCACGGCAACCAGCAGCGGCACACAGATCCACGGATCGTCGGCGAACCCGATGAGGTTGTCGCTGTAGAGCGCGAAACCGGCGTTGTTGAATGCTGAGACCGCGTGGAAGACCCCGAGCCACACCGCCCGCGGTACGGATTCGTCGTAGCCGATCACGAACCGCGCTGCCAACGCCGTTGCCACGACCGCTTCGATGAGCACACTGGTGCGTACCACCCCGACGATGACCGACCGGACATCTCCCAGTCCGGAGGTACGGACTTCCGCAGCGGCATTCAGGCGCGCCCGCAACCCGATGCGGTTGGCCAGCACCAAGCCGATCAGCGATGCCATCGTCATGATCCCGAATCCCCCGACCTGGATCAGCGCGACGATCACCGCTTGCCCATATCCGGACCAGTAGGTGGCGGTGTCGACGACGATCAGCCCGGTCAGACACACCGCGGACGTCGCGGTGAACAATGCCGGCAGCACTCCCGCGCCGACACCGGACTGCGTCGCGGCCGGCACCAACAACAAGGCGGTCCCCACCAGCAGGGCAAGGGCGAAGCTCGATGCCACCACCCGGGCCGGGCTGCGCATCACCTGCGCGCCGACCCGCCGCAGCGGACCCGGCCACGCGCTCGTGCGTGTATTCACGTCGTCGCACACTAGACCCGCCGCCGCGTCGGGTCTTCCTGAACCCACCCCTGACCAGGGAAAATCGTACCTTTCGGGCACGGATTCGGCGTGCTGCGGCCGCAATTCCGAGACAATCGGTTCCGCAACCTGCTCTCTCCGAACCTATGGCGCCGCAGGACCGCGTGTCGTGTGTGGCGACGAATACAGAGGAACATCAATCAGGATGAAGATGGTGGTGCCGCTGATCGGGTGTCCGTCGGCGGAGGTCACACGGAAGGCGACGGTGTAGGGGCCCGCAGCGAGACCGTCGAGGGCGACGCTCACCTTGCGGCCTTACACCTGCGGTTCGGAACGGCCCCGCTGCGCTCCGTCGGCATCGACGACTGCCACCTGTGTCCATGACCGCTCACACGGAGGTGATGAGGCTGAGGATTTTCGCCGAGTTCGTGAGAATTACACGCGGGCACGACGTCGCGAACTCACAGCCCGGAAAATCGGAGAAGTGACGAACGAGCCGAGAACCTACATCTCGCTCGCCGGTTCCGGTTCTCGGTGTCAGCTTCGCGGTGTCCTGTAAGCGGGTGCTGCTTTCTCAATTCGGTGGCGACAGTCTCGATCACGATGGACGAACTGACCGACCCGACTCTCCGTCTACATTCGCTCGGCTGAGCGGAGGCTCTTCGCCGCAGTCGTCACCAGGCGTTTGATGTTACGTCTTACGTTTATCCCGTCATAGGAACGAATCGGCTTCAATGCCAGGTGACGTCGATCTTGTCGATGGCGTCGAAGTGGAAGCCGAACTGGTCGCTGTAGACGTCGAATCCCTTGTTCTCGGGATAGTCGATGGTTGCGTGACGTTCGAGGATGGCGACCACGCGGGCTTGGTCGTCGTTGGCCAGCGCTGCTGCCAATGCTTGTGATTCTGCGGCGCTGAAGGGGACGTCGGAGTTGCCGAAGTCCAGTGTGCGGGTTCGGTAGTCGTATCCGGTGTCGTCGCCATTGCGGACATGCACACGACCGGTGATGCGGATGGTGGCGATCTTCGGGGTTCCGTCCGGGTTGAGGACGCCTGCCTTGTCCATGACGTCCTTGGCTTTGACGTCCTTGAGTTTCGATCGTGCGTCGTTGCGCAGTTCGTTGGTCTTGCCGGAGATGTACTTGCGTACCGACGAGGGGCTGCGGCCGATCTTCCTGGCGACCTCGTTCACTCCCCCGAGCCGTGCGATGGCGGCGCGGCGTTGGGCCAGCTCGGCGACCTCGGCATGGGGGATGCGTCCTTGCTGGGCCCAGCGGCGCAGGGTGCGGTCCGATGGCGGGGTGCGGCCGGCGTCGACGGCGGCCTGTCGCAGTCCGTCGTTGCCGATCACAGTGCGGATCTGCTTGACCGAGACTCGCGAGGTCAACCCGGCCAGGCCCCGGCTGGTTTCTTGTGCCTTGGCGACACCGGCAGCCGCTGCGGCGGCGACGGTGACCTTCATGCCGTCGAGGCCGACGGTTTTCTGCGGCACAGCTTTCGATCGGGGTTTCGGTAGATGCAGCGCCATCTACTCCCCCTCATCGGTGCCGTACGCTGCGGCGATCGCCAGACGGACCTCGTGGGTGGTCTCGGCTGCTGCGAACGCCAAGAGCATCTCGTCGGTGAGATCGACGTGCTTTTCGAGAACCATCTTGCCCAACGCGTCGCTGTCGTCGGCGAGGGTCTGCCCCTCCCCCACCAGGTACACCCAGGAGTCGGTCATGGTGCGGATCGGCCAGCGTCCGGTCTCCCGGGCGATGCGCATCGCGACGCGGCGACCACGCCAGCGGCAGTGCGCCATGATCGCCGCCCGCCACAGTGGCTGGTGGTGGTGTTGCATGCGGGTAGCGGTCCACATGTCCGGGTTGACCATCCGCCCGACATAACCTTTGTAGCAGGCGCCGAGGAACCGTTTCATCGCCGCATCACCGGTATCGACCGCGACGGCACGGGCCTCGCGCAGGACCTTGGCCCACTTGTCGAGGGCACGACCTTGCTCCTCGTAGACCCAGGCTTCGGTGATGCCGAGATCGTCGATGTCCAGGCCCATCCCTCCGTCTGCGATGGGAGCGCGCAAACCGTCGAGGCTGACGGTGGTGATCCATGTCTGTACGGGTCGGTCGTCGAGCATGGCCGGGTGGGGCAACGGCAGCTTCTCCGGCAGGGCGTACTGGCCTGCGGCGGGCAGAGTTACGCGCCAGATTCCGAATGTCGGCTTGTCAACGGCCCCCGCAGCGGCGGCATCGGCACCGAGGAGGTTGCGGACCCGGCCGTAGCCGAAGGACAGCATGCCCGCCGAGGCCAGGTAGGCGGCGCGCTGGTCGATGGTGACCAGTGAGGTCACACCGTCGAGATCGTCGGCATCGGGAATGCGGGACCAGCCGGCAGGCGGTTCGAAGTCGCCCCGTGGTGCACCGTCGATGGGCGGGAGCGGGCCTCCGGCGGTGACGACGATGCCCTTGCCGGTGCGCAGGCGCTCGCGGCGGATTTTGTCCAGGACCGCAGCACCGGTGCGGGCTGGTGTTGGTCCGGGCAACGTGTCGAGGTGTTTGACGGACCAGGCGAGGCGGCGGCCGAGTTCACGCGCGGCGGGTAGGTCCTCGTCGGGCAGGTACG
Source organism: Rhodococcus shunpengi (assembly GCF_048381395.1). Lineage (NCBI taxonomy): Bacteria > Bacillati > Actinomycetota > Actinomycetes > Mycobacteriales > Nocardiaceae > Rhodococcus > Rhodococcus shunpengi. The sequence continues at coordinate 13,496 of NZ_JBLWIU010000020.1, read as the reverse complement.
TACCGGCGGCGGGGTTGCCGAGGATGCCCATGTCGCCGACGCGGTTACCCCAGCCGAAGTCCTTGTTCCAGTAGGTCCACACGTAGGGTTCGAGGACGAGGTCGACCATCTGGGTGGCCTTGCCGACTTTGCGGATCAGGTGGATGACGTAACCGGGGTCGCCTCGCAGTTCCCAGCCGGCGGCGATCAGCGGCGGCAAGGTTGCGGTGATGGCGTGGGTCAATTCGGTCGCGGCGCGCTGACGGAGTTGTTCGAGGTCGTCGACATCGTCTTCGCTACCGGGGTCGATGGTCCAACCCAGCTGGGCACAGGAGTCGATACCGACGAACCACACCTGGGCAGTGAGGCCATGTGGGGTCAACGCGGCCCAGTGCAGAAGCTTGTCCAGTTTCTCGATCGTGTCGACCGGTCCGGTCAACCGGGCACCTGACGGTGTGTAGGTGGCCTCAGCGGTGACGATGATCGCGTGACCATCGGCGTCCTCGGTGACAGGTAGGGACTCCCATGGCCGAGATTGGACCGGGAGGTCCTCTCTCTGATCGGCGCTGGCAGCAACACCGGTGTCGGATGGGACGGTGTCGGCGTCGGTTGGCGACGGATCTTCCGCTGACATATCCGGTGTTTCGGATGGCAGCTCTTCGGATGCCGATGGTTCAGCCGACGGCTCTTCGGGTTCGGGGTCGAGATCGAAAAGGGCGATCTGGTCGTCGATTCCGCTCATCGGCTCACCACTGCAGCCCTTCTGCCATCCGCCACCGAACCTGTCTCCGAGTCGTGCCTACCGGAGCTCGAGTGCATCGATGAGTTTGCGGCGCTCGTCGTCGGAGAAGTGCTTACGCACTGCCGCGGCCAGCACATCCGGATCAGCCCCGAGTCGTTTGAGCGCTTGTGCGATCTTGTCCACCGGTTCGAGCTTGTTGGCGGGTTCTTTCGGCTGCGGTGCTTCGGGTTCCGGAGCCTCTGCATCGGCTTCGGGTGCCGGCTCAGGGTTCTGGGCCGCTTCCCATGCCGCAACCTGTTCTTCGAGCGGGACTCGGGCCAGAGAGCGGGCTTGCCGGACGGCGAGATCCCCTGCGCGCAGGGCTGCCTGCAATTCGGGTGCGAGTTTGAGCAGGGCGCGGCGCTGGGAGACCCAACCTTTGGAGCGGCCGAGTTTCTTTGCTGCTGCGTCCGCGCTGCCGAACTCGGAGACCATCAGCTCGACTGCCTTGGCTTCTTCGAGGACGTCGAAGTCACGGCGGTCGATGTTCTCACTTGTTGCCGCCCAGAGGATTTCGCCCTTGTCGACGGCGATGCTGTCGCGCAGCACCACGTCGAGTCCGGGGCGACCGTACTTCTGGGCGGCGGCGAGCCGGCGGTTACCGTTGACGACGATGTACTGCGCTGCGCCGATCTCGTCTTCGTCCTCGGGCCACAGTTTCAGCCAGGCGGTGCGGCTGACGACGGTGCCCGGTTGCAGCTGCCGGTCGGCGATGGTCGCCAGATCCGACAGGTCCCCGAGTTCGTCACGCGGGTTGCGCGGGTTGGCGATGAGCTGATCGACCGGAACATCGGCGAGCAGTTGGCCTTCGACAGGCTCGATCGTGGTCTTCGTCTTCGTGGGCGTCGGGGTGCGCTTGCGGTCGACCGGAGAGTGCTCGCCTACTGCTCCGACCAGAGAGGCGAAGTTCGCGCGCCCACCCTTGGGCGGCATCAGCGACCACCGTCCGCGAGCTCGAGGCTGAGCTTGTAGAAGTCCTCCCGTGCCTGCAGAGAGACGCGGTTGGCTTCGTATTCAGTGACAACGCGGCCTTCGGCGGCAGCGCGCGTGTGGACCTTGTAGTGCCGCACCACCGTTCGGGCGAGAGGCCAGCCGTTGGCCTGGACGAACTCGCGGGTCTGCTCGAGATCGACCTTACCATCGCGGGGATCCCAATTGTTCACCACGACAATGAATTTCTTGCCGAGAGGTTCGATGACCTGCTTGATGGTGCGCGCCGTGGGATCGAAGCACAACGGTTCGGGTTCGATCGGGACGATGACCAGATCGGCGACCTCGAGCACCGCGCGCAGGGCGTCGGCGGAGCTGCCGGTGCCGAGAACATCGGTGCCGTCGTCGGCGCCGGACAGGTCGATCCAACCGGGGGTGTCGACGTAGACGTGCTTGATGCCGGGAAGCTTGTCGAGATTGCGCAGCACATCGAGGTTGTCGTGGACCTGGTCGATGAGAAACGGTAGTTCCTCGACGCGCGAGGCCCACCAGACCGCCGAACCCTGGGGGTCGACGGAGATCGCTGCGACCGGGGATTGAACGTCGTCGTCGTCACCAGCGGTGAGAACATCCGCTTTGACGGCGGCGAGGTTCATTGTGAGGGTGGATTTTCCAACGCCGCCCTTTTGGTTGAGCATGACATGAACAGCCACAGGTTACCTCCGTATGCTTCACCCCACGGTGGGGCTACTTCGGACTCGCGTCGTCATCTCTTGGCGGAGATGACGATTGCGCCTGCACCACTGTAACGGTTTCGATGCAGTTGCATGAGGCGCGCAACTCGTACAATAGACCCTTACGGGTCTACGGAACAAGCTTTCGCCGTATCATCGCAGATGTGCTTCGCTACTTGACTTTGCACGAGGTTGCCGACCGTGTCGGCATCACCTACAACACTGCCAAAGGATATCTGCGGAAAGGTGTTCTGCCGCAAGCTGATGCGTCGATCGGACCCCGGTTCGGTTGGCTTCCCGAGACTGTCGACGCGTGGATGGAAACGCGGCCCGGTCGGGGTCGACGGGTGCACCAAGGCACTCCCCCAACTCGAATCCGCCTGGGTACTGGATCAAAAAACCTGTGAGGGTTTCGGCGTGTCACCGACGTCACCGTGAAGGCGTCATACATGTGCTGAACACGGTGCGAATACTGCCGATCTAGAGGTATCCCCCACCCCTCTGGAATTTCGTCACTGTGACGATTTTCGGCCACCTTTCTGACCTGCTCGGTAAGGGGCGCGGTATCTTCCTGAGGCCGGCGTAGTTATGCCCTGCACAGAACTGCCGGAGGTTCATCATGATTCCGGTTCTCCCTGCCCGGAAGCGATTCGTCGCATTCGTCTCCGAGTTCTGTCCACGCCATGCGCGGGAGCCGCAGTTTACCGCGGTAAACTATGGCAGATTCTGCGGTCGACGCGCCACTCCTTCAACGAGTGCGGTCTGAAAAGTCACGCTCCCCCATGACGCATCTCTCCCACGCATCAGATCGGACTTTTCATATGCAGCGGCCGTGCATGCATCAACGGAATGGGCGCCAGAGCAACCTAGCCCGCGTGGCGCTTCTCGGTCTTTGTCATCGGCGCAGTCGGGTGGGAACGCGTACCCTCCTACGGTGCGATGCGCTGGGCCGAGTGTGCATTGGTTCCCTTTCCCCCGTCGCCCTCCTGCAATTCGCGCCTCGGGGAACTGGTTGGCATCGCTGAAGCAGCACCGATTCGTCGCGAGCAGGAGTTTACGAAAGAGAGCGTGTTTACCGCGGTAAACACGCCTGTCGCCAATGTTCTCGTAGGTCGCTCCTGCAGCTCGCAGCTCTCTACTTCTACTTGAGTTCATCGCTGCGAGAAGAATGTCGGGGAGGGTTTACCGCGGTAAACCGCCCCTCCCCTCCTAGCGCGTATGTGAGTGCCCCTCCGCCAGCCCTATCTGGTCGTTCCTCTGCCTATGCGTGTCGCCGAGGTTCGTCACGGACCCGGGTGGTCTACACCGGCCGAGTTCGAGCTCCTCTGGCACGTGACGCTGGGTTTACCGCGGTAAACCAATCCTTGCCTCTTGAGGCCTGAAGGCGGGCGAATGCGAGATGACCTATCCAGTCGAGCCGCTCTCCGAAGCATTGAAGGCACAGGACTAGCTCAGATCTACGTCTCGCCTTCCTTTCGGGTATTCCCTCCTGTTCACCGCGTGGTTTACCGCGGTAAACCACACCCTCCTGGCTAATCCCCCCACGTCGCCCAACCCTGCTTGCGTTCTCACCCCGTTTCCAGACGGAACGGATCTAGTTGTCCATCTCAGATCGGTTCGATAGCAGATCGTGTATAACCACCTGTGGTTTACCGCGGTAAACCGTATAGGCGCCGGACTATCTGGCCGACCTTTGCCGCCGCGTCGCGCGCTCGCAGTTTTGACCATCCGGTGGTTTACCGCGGTAAACCACCGGATGGAGCGCTCACATACCGGACCTGCTGCCCGCAAAGAATGCCCCCTGCAGTATGTCCAATCGATAGATGCTTCTCCACTACTCGTCGACTGCAGGATGCAGCGGAACCATCAATACGCTTCACCCACCGTGGCGCATCCGACCATGGCCGCACTACGTCCGCGACTTGCTGGTTTACCGCGGTAAACCACGTCGCACCATCGCTAACAGACGGTGAGTGTCGGCTACGGGATCAACCGGTACCGGCCTTCTTGTTTACCGCGGTAAACCGCCCCTACCACGTGGCGAATGTCGATCAGGCACGGTTTCCTTGTTTACCGCGGTAAACAAGGAAACACGCCGCGAGGGAAGCTCAAGCGTGAAGTTCGGTCGCTGAGGGTAGCAGGGTTACGTGGTTGTCGCGGGATGTCAACGATCTGCACGACGTCCGTTCGCGATCTGCGTTTACCGCGGTAAACCGACACATGGGGTCGCGAAGGCGTCTCCCGCGGAACAGCGCCAGTAGCACAAGTAGTGTCCTTGGGATGGGTGTTTACCGCGGTAAACCGTAGACATGCCACCACCGTCGTTCCTCATCGAAACACGCGCTCGGATTGCTTGTTACTCTACGGCACACGGCGATCCACGAAACCAAGCTGGGCGCGAAGGCGATCGTGATTCCCTGGGGCCTGGCGATGACGAATCAACTGAGATCGAGAGGTGGGAACCGGAGTTGGTTTACCGCGGTAAACCGCGGGCCAGGTTCCGACGCGGGACAGTATTCGGAACTGACCTACTCCGCAGCACACACAGACCCTGCTGGTTTACCGCGGTAAACCATGGGCATGAACCAACCGCTGCACTGATACACGTTCGAAGTGCGCATCGTGGTCGCGTCGACGAATCTGTCGATGGCAATTCTCATGATCGTCGTCAGCTTGTACGTTCCCGGAGCGCCTACTTGGAGCGTTTGTCCTGCAGCAGGCTGCGGATCCGTGCCATGGCAGTCACCCGCACTCGTTCCGAGGCAGTCTTCTCCGCTCGTTCCACCATAGCGACTGCAACTGCGCGACGTTCGGCGTCCCGGAGTCGTTTCGCGGCCTCGGCACGCTCGGTAGGGGAGGGGAGCGACCAGTCGATGCCTGCGAGCCTCCATCGAAGGTACCGGATGGGATGCTTCAGCGAGTCCCGTGTAGGCCAGATCCATCCACGTCGGCGGGTGTCTTCGGTCAGTGCAGCTGCGATATCGCGGCCAGTCCACCGGTCAGGATCGACGCAATGGTCCCTGAGAGCCTCGCAGACGGCTCCGATATGTCCGTTGGTGTCCAGACATGGAGCGTGTGCAATTAGGCCCGCAGCGGCCTTCTGGAGGCTGATTGAACGCGGCTCTCGGGGTTGTTTGTGCGAGTTATCGAGGCGGCGCGCGCTCGCGCGCGTTGTCTTGTACTTCTTAACAGAAGTACAAGTACCAAAAGATAGAGCAACAGATTGGGGGCCACGGCTGGCGTCCTGTGGATAAGGAGACCGATGAGGTTCCCCGACTGTCGGGGCTGCCTTGGTGTAACGCCGAGCGGGGGACGGGACCGGCGCCGTGTGATCGTGCGTGCTCCGAAGGACGACAACCTTGGGGGAGACTAGCGCCCAGACACTGGTGGCCTTGACCTGTTTACGTCCGTGATGCGCTTCAGCTGCCCACTGTTCGAGTGTGCGTAAGAAACGTCCTCGGACCATCTCGCGGGCCAGTCCGAGTTCGGTCAGGATTCGCCGAGCGCGCTTGAGGACAGTGACGGAAACTCCTGCCCGTTCTGCGAGTACCTCTCGGGACGCAGTAACGCGCCGGCCTGTCCGCAGGTCCGCAAATGATGCCATGCTCACCGCGACCGCGAAGACCCGTTCGGGGTCTGTGTGATGGTTCCGGCACAGGCTTTTGCCCTCTTCTCGGTTGAGAATTTCTCGGACCTGTCGTTGCCATTGTGCGCGTCCTGACCAAATGGGGGTTTTGGACTGCATTTGGGGCGAGACGGGAATTGACCACGTGCGGCCGCGCTGGCCACTTTCCTCATTGATTTTCTCGACGCGTTCGATATTTTCTTTCGCTCGGGATACGGCGTCGGAATAGTGGATATTGCCGAAATCGGAGAGGGAAGAAGTACCTTTTTCTGCCTCCTGGCGTGGGATCTGCTCATCGGAGGTCGTCGAAAAGGTTGTTTGCTGTTCAGGGCATGGGGTACCCTGAGACGTACCAGGCACGGTAAGTCCCTTCGGGGAGTCGGGGATTTCGGCAACGAAATCCCTGGTGAAAGCACAAAATGGAGTCGAAGCGGCAACTTCGGCCCCAAAAGGACACCCGACGGTGAGGGTGAAAACTAACGCCGTTAGGTGTTCGGAGTTCCGGTCGATCTCGGCAAAGTTCGACCGAATGACGAGCCCCCGCAAGGGGGCTTTGTCATGTGCTGTCCAAGCGTCATGTAGTTGTGTGGGATGGGTACGGTTCGATCTCCTCCGGTCGGTTTATATTCCTGGCAGTAATTTCATCACATGATCCTCCTCATGTCGCGTACCGGATCGAATTTATTTTCTCGGGTCGATGGTGTGGGGGAGTCGGACAGAAACGTCGACAGACCGAAATTGCGAATCGTGCCTCCAGGTCCCTGATTTCACGTAGTCAGATGAAATCAGGAGAGATGGGTGGAAGGTCGGTGCCTGCTGCCCCCGGCGTGCCATGAGGCTTCTCTGCAGCGACATCCGGCACGTTGCGCACTCGAGAGTGCCGCCGCGCAGGCCGCAGGAGCCGCCGCGGGCGCCCTGTACTGGCCGGCAGTGAAAACGTGTCGAATCACGCGACCGAACCGCTCTTGACGTCCTCGGATCGCAGAGGAGGCGCGGCGAGTGGATGAACCAGGGCGGAGCGTGCATAGGTGTGGCCCGTAGACGAAGTCGCTGACGAGCACGCAGCGAAGGAGAGCACGTTCCCCCGTGCGGCGGATGCCGGCAGAGAACGGCTTCCTGAACTCTCCGCGGAAGCCCCGTGCTCTGCACGCCGTGCTCGGGTGGAACTGCGTTGAGGAGTCCGGGGTAGCACGTCGGCTTCGATCAGGCGCTCTGCGGTGATCGATGGAGCGTGCGTCAGTCACACGGACAGGGAGTGTCCGGGGTGAGGTCTGGGTCGCGCACAAGCCGATCGCACTCTCGCGTCGTTCGTGACTCGCGGGTGAGCTGACACAGACCTCGAGGCGCTTCAGGGGGTGTCTGCGAGCAGGGTGTGGTCGTAGATCGCGTGTGGCCCACACGCTCACCCGTAGGTGCGTCGCGCCGAGAAAAGTTGAGGTTCGTCGCGCGGCAACCTGGGCCCACAGGGACCGGGACGGGGATGAGCACGCGATTGGGACGTAGGGCAGCTTCGAGTGGGTCGGTGTCGACCTGAGTGGGGGAGGGGTCCGGTACACGCACCTGCGGACGGATGCTGCCCGCTTCCGCGAAGGAGTCTTCACCGCGCTGGACCCGTCACCGGGTCGGCCTCGTGAGCATCACGAGTCGTAGGGAGTGCTCTTCTAGGGGTTCGTAAGGGAGTTCTCGATCAACCCTTCGCTACCGTCGGGTGAGGTTTCGCACGGTACAGGTAAGGCCACCGCTGCGTTGTCTGTAGTCCTTGGAGGAGTACCGCCGCAGCTGCAATGCGCGATCTCGACGCAATACCGCTGGTATTCATAGGACGCGCACGTAGTGGCGTCTTGACGACCGCGACGGTTTCTCCACTGCGTTGTTTGTTCCAGGCATCAGGGAGCAGTCGGCGCTGAGCCGACTGGCGAGGAGGCCGACTTGAGCGAGGACCGACTCACGGGGTCCGATTCTCCGTGGCCCGGGGGAGCGAGAGGTGTGGTTCAGAGCCGCTACTTCGCGGTCGTCGAAATGCGATCATGGGCATGCGAAACGAAGCGAAAGCTGGTTGGTCGCTTCGAACGGCATCGTTATTCGGTGGAACGAACGACCCCGATGAACAGCTGTGCGAACCGAATTGCGGGTTCGCTGTCAACGGCGGCCGAAAACCAGGCCAGAAACGACGGATGAAAACCAGGCCACCCAACCACGATCGGATGGGTGATCTCGATGGAAGACTGGGCTCTGATCCGGCACCTGCATCACAGCGAGAAGTTGTCGCAGCGTGCCATCGCGAAACGGTTGGGCATCGCCCGCGACACAGTCGCAAACGCGCTGGCCAGCGACACACCACCGAAGTACCAGCGACCCGCGGTGACCTCGGCGATCTCCGAGGCCGAACCGAGAATCCGGGCATTGCTCATGGCGTATCCGACGATGCCGGCGACGGTCATCGCCGAACGCGTCGGCTGGAGTGGATCGATCACCTGGCTGCGTGAGCGGGTCCGGTTGCTGCGCCCCGAATACGCGCCGGTCGATCCGGCGGATCGCCTCGACCACCAACCGGGCAGGGCAGTCCAGTGCGATCTGTGGTTCCCACCCGTGAAGATTCCGCTCGGGTTCGGCCAGTTCGGGACGCCACCGGTGCTGGTGATGGTCGCCGCGTTCTCACGATTCATCACCGCGATGATGCTGCCGTCCCGCACGACGATGGACCTGGTCGCCGGGATGTGGACGCTGCTGGCGTCCCGGTTCGGTGCGGTGCCGCACCAACTATGGTGGGACAACGAAGCCGGGATCGGACGCCGAGGCCGGCTGACCGACCCGGTCACCGCATTCATCGGCACCTTGTCGACGACGCTGATCCAACTCAAGCCCTACGACCCGGAATCGAAAGGTATCGTCGAACGCGCCAACGGCTATCTCGAAACCTCGTTCCTGCCCGGGCGCACGTTCACCTCACCGGCAGACTTCAACACTCAACTCACCGACTGGTTACCGATCGCCAACGGCCGGACCGTGCGCCGAATCGACGGCCGCCCCGACGAACTCGTCGCCGTCGACACCGCCGCAATGCTGGCCCTGCCACCGGTCCCACCCAGCACGGACACCGTCATCGAGTTGCGGCTGCCCCGGGACTACTACGTGCGCGTGGGCGGCAACGACTACTCGGTCGACCCGTCGGCGATCGGGCATCTCGTGCAGGTCACCACCGGACTCGACGCCGTCACCGTCACCGGCGCCGGTCGACCGCTCGCCGACCATCAACGCCTGTGGGCCAGCGGTCTGACCGTGACCGACCCCCGGCATGTCGACACCGCAGCCCGGCTCCGGCACCAGTTCCAGCAGGCGTCCTCCGATATCTCCGAGAGCGGGCATCCGATGCGCGACCTCGCCGACTACGACCGTGTCTTCGGCGTCGACTTCGACACCACCGCAATCGATTCCGATCTCGGATCCTCCACCGGGGAGGTAGCGTGATGACCGTCGAGGACCCGGTCAAGCAGATCGAACACTACGCGCACGCGCTCAAAGCACCCCGGATCCGCGACGCCGCGGCCCGACTGGCCGCCCAGGCCCGCGAGGGCGGCTGGAGTCACGAGGAATACCTCGCCGCGGTGCTCTCCCGAGAGGTCTCGGCCCGCGAATCGTCCGGCGCTCAGATCCGTATCCGATCGGCAGGGTTCCCGACCCGTAAATCGTTGGAGGAATTCAACTTCGATCACCAGCCCGCACTCAACCGGGAAACGATCGCGCATCTGGGAACCGGCATGTTCTTGACCCAGGCACGCAACGTGGTGCTGCTCGGCCCGCCGGGCACCGGCAAGACACACCTGGCGATCGGACTCGGCGTCAAAGCCGCCGGGCACGGCCATCGGGTCGCGTTCGCCACCGCCGTCGACTGGGTCACCCGACTGACGACTGCGCACGCCGCCGGGCGCCTGCAGGCCGAGCTGACCAGGCTGCGCCGCTACGGACTGCTCATCGTCGACGAGGTCGGCTACATCCCGTTCGGGCAGGACGCCGCGAACCTGTTCTTCCAGTTGGTGTCGAGCCGCTACGAACATGCCTCCCTGATTCTGACCTCGAACCTGCCGTTCGCCCGGTGGGGCGACGTGTTCGGCGACCAGGTCGTTGCCGCCGCGATGATCGACCGCGTCGTGCACCATGCCGAGGTCTTGACCCTGAAAGGTTCGAGCTACCGACTCAAGGACAGCGGAGTCGACACGTTACCGTCCGCCCGGGCCGAGAACGCGGCACAATAGCCATCACCATGTGGCCGGATTTTCGACCGTCGCCACCGGCCTACTTTTCGACCGTCCCCGACATTCGCCCCTCCTGTGAGGAGGGGGTTACCGCGGTGGTGTTGCACCGAACGCTTTCGTGACCGATGCGATTCCGGAGGGTTCACGCGTCGCACCTTTGGGTTCGAAGTCCGGTGTCGTGCTTGCCGACTCGTGGAGCATCATAAGGGGACGAGATGGGGCTGTAGGGACTGAGGGACGAGGCATCGGTCGCATGGTCACTCCGGTGCTGGGTGTCGTACCCGATGGGGAGTGCGGAGTGTGCGATCGATGCGATCCGGGCCGCTGTCCCTGTCTTGTGTGGTCACGGGTCTGTTCGATGGTTTTGCGGACCACGGTGCTGTAACGGTCCGAGGTGGAGCGTGACGGCCGCACGAAGAGGATGTGCACTGATTCATCTGGTGTCGCATTCGGGTGACGAACCGTGACAGGTAAGGGATTGCGGAACGCTCGGTTACTTGTTGACGATGAGTTTCAGGGCGCCGGATCGTCGCAGTCGTGCGATAATTTCTGAGTAGACTTGATCATGTCGGTGATGTTGGCTTCGGAGTTGGTTTGCCTTTGATCACAAGAGGCTACTTAGAGTCCGGTCGGATGCATTCGAAGAGGAGATCAACCTGTGGCACGTAGAACAATCGTTGAGACTTTCGACGACATCGATGGAACTGCGTTGGAGGATGGCGGAGAAACCATCAGCTTCGCTGTCGATGGGGTTGAGTACACCATCGACCTGAACAAGAAGAACGCTCGCGACTTCCGGAAGAAGATCGACTACTACGTCGAGCATGCAACCCGTGTCGGAGGACGTAAGAGGAGAGCCGGATCGGCTCGGCCATCCGATCCGAATTCTCCAAGCTCCAAGGAAATTCGAGAGTGGGCAGTTGAAGAAGGCTTCGAGGTTCCCGCTCGAGGACGTCTGCCTCAGTCCCTCGTCGACGAGTATGTCGCTGCTCACTGACAACTAGCTCACTGCAGAGGCATCAGATTATCGATTCGAACCGGCTTCGCCCACAGTAAGTTGGGGCAATTGTGGTGGGCTGAAATCCGGGCGGTCGAGTCAATGCGCTTCGGTTGAGCGCCGGGCGGTACTTCTGGAGCACGCCCGACAATGAGAAAGTAAGGCGGAATGCGTGCCGTCTTCGGATGGCGAGAACCGGACGACGACGCTCGAGTGCCCTGCCGAACCCGATCGGCAGGGCACTTCCGTATCTCTTGTCGCGGACAGAATGTCAGGGGAATGAAAGGGCGCGGTGAGGTGCTCTCGTCGGGAGTATCGATGTCCGTCGATGCCAGTTGATGTCGTTGCTATCCAGTCAGCTATTTCGGCGGCTGCTGCCCCGACCTGTTGGGGGTACGGCAGAACGTAGGCCCTTTGGTGACTTGCGAGTACGCAACCGCCCGCGCAGTCTCACCGAGTGTGTTCTCTCCAGCATATCGCTCTGACACGGGTGGTACAGCGCTATATCGAGTACAACCGCTGTGCCGTCGTCGAACAGATTTCTTTACGGACAACGTCTTCCATCGCTGTCGATAGGCTGACCGGTAGTGGACCGCTCGCCTTATCCAGACCGTGCCGAAGGGACACGAAGCCGAATTGGACGCAATCGGTTTCGACGGGCCAGCGCAGCCTCCTGCGTGCATCGACAGTAGGTACCGCACGATGGTGCTCGAAAGCGTCGCGACCGTGAAAAGTGCGGCAGCGGAGAAGTTTCCAGTACATACGTCATTGGAGATGATGAGTAGGCGGGGGAGTGGCTGTGCCGCAGGGTTCGCAAGGGGCGTGACGGTGAACTACCTGACGATGAGCACGCCGTCCTATTGCTTCTTGTAGCGGCCCCTGGGCGCCGTGTGAGGACCACGAACGGCGGAACGATGGTTTGTCAGCACCCCGCGCTGACGACGTCATCTGTGGGTTCGTACGAGGGGAGGTCGATCGCTCGTCGGCCGCAAGCGGTCCAGATCGGGGTCTGGGGCTGTGTTGACGGGCTGGTAGTGCTGCGCTCGATGACATGGCTGGGCGGGAGTCGATGTGGATGGCAGGTGTGTCTCCCTTGGTGCCTGTGACGAAATGAGTCGAGGCCGAGTGGTTTTGGACGTCTGAACCGCCCGCGGAGAGATAGGAGTGCCGGCGCTGTGCCGATAAGATTCCTGGGGTTTCGTCATGATGGGTGGGGTGAACGAGCGAGGTGAACCTCTCGGGTTTGTACAGTGAGGTTTTCTCACCAGGCGGGGGCTTGTAGGTGAAGAAGCACGAGGGCGGCAGCGGTTATCGTGCCGATCCTCCACGGACACAGACTGATTCGTTGTAAGGCCTTCCAGCGGGTCTTCAGCAGGGCATTCGCACGTTCCGCCGGAGCGCGCATCGCGGACAGAAGTGTGTTGCGGCATCGAGTGCCGGCATCGAGGTCGCGGCCCTTGGTCGGCGTGTGGACACCGATCCCGGCACCGGTGTAACCCTTGTCGGCAAGGGTGGGCATCCCGCCGGTGGCGGCCTCATAGAGGGCGCCGAGGACTCCGCCGAGTCGAGCAGCGGTGATGTCGTGAACCGAGCCGGGTTCGACGTCGGAGACCCAGACCGGGTAGCCGGTCGGGTCGGTCAGGACCTGGATGTTGCCGCCGTGTCGGCGGTGTTTGCCCGAGTACCACAAGTCGTGTCCGGCTTCGGAGCGCTCCCGGCATCGGGTCGCGGCGATCAAGGTGCCGTCGAGTCCGACGTGTTCCCACCCGGATGCACTCCCATGGGCGAGGACCTCGTGCAGGTCAGGGGCGTGGGCGGCGATCACGTCGATGCCTTCGTGTAGGTATCGGTAGGCGGTTGCCGGCGAGATTCGGGCATCGCGCGCCAGGGCGGCGACGTCGGTGCCGTCGCGGAACCAGCGGAGCACCATTACCGCCTGGACGTAGACGGTTGCGGCCCGCTGCCATGGTCGGCGGTCGACTCGGGTGCGATGCGCGGCCAGGGCACTGGCGACGAAGGCCAGGGTGCGCTCGGGCACGTCGAGCGTGGCACGATAGGAAATCACGTGGGGTCCTGCTTCGGGATTGCTTCTTGGTCGAAACGATCTCTACCAGGTAGGACCCCACGTCCTCATCTCACGCCACACCGCCCGAATGTCCCCGGCCGCCGTCAGCGAACTCCTGGTGAGAAAACCTCA
>NZ_JBLWIU010000019.1:0-58748 GCF_048381395.1 Rhodococcus shunpengi | reverse complement strand
TACCCGAGTAGCACCGGGCCCGTGAAATCCGGTGTGAATCTGTCGGGACCACCCGATAAGCCTGAATACTCCCTGGTGACCGATAGCGGACTAGTACCGTGAGGGAAAGGTGAAAAGTACCCCGGGAGGGGAGTGAAATAGTACCTGAAACCGTGCGCTTACAATCCGTCAGAGCCTTCGAGCAGCTTGCTGCTGGGGGTGATGGCGTGCCTTTTGAAGAATGAGCCTGCGAGTTAGTGGCATGTCGCGAGGTTAACCCGTGTGGGGTAGTCGTAGCGAAAGCGAGTCCGAATAGGGCGTCTGTAGTGGCATGTTCTAGACCCGAAGCGGAGTGATCTACCCATGGCCAGGGTGAAGCGATGGTAAGACGTCGTGGAGGCCCGAACCCACTTAGGTTGAAAACTGAGGGGATGAGTTGTGGGTAGGGGTGAAAGGCCAATCAAACTCCGTGATAGCTGGTTCTCCCCGAAATGCATTTAGGTGCAGCGTCGCGTGTTTCTCACCGGAGGTAGAGCTACTGGATGGTCTAGGGGGCCCACAAGCTTACCGAAATCAGCCAAACTCCGAATGCCGGTGAGTGAGAGCGCGGCAGTGAGACTGCGGGGGATAAGCTTCGTAGTCGAGAGGGAAACAGCCCAGATCGCCGGCTAAGGCCCCTAAGCGTGTACTAAGTGGAAAAGGATGTGGGATCGCTGAGACAACCAGGAGGTTGGCTTAGAAGCAGCCACCCTTGAAAGAGTGCGTAATAGCTCACTGGTCAAGTGGTTCTGCGCCGACAATGTAGCGGGGCTCAAGTACACCGCCGAAGCCGCGGCACTCACATGAACCCGCTGGGTCTCCACGGAGATTCAGCCAGGTGTGTGGGTGGGTAGGGGAGCGTCGTGCAGCCGTAGAAGCGCCGGAGTGATCCAGGTGTGGAGGCTGCGCGAGTGAGAATGCAGGCATGAGTAGCGAAAGACGAGTGAGAAACTCGTCCGCCGGATGACCAAGGGTTCCTGGGCCAGGTTAATCCGCCCAGGGTGAGTCGGGACCTAAGGCGAGGCCGACAGGCGTAGTCGATGGACAACGGGTTGATATTCCCGTACCCGTGTATCCGCGCCCAATGGCGAATCAGTTGTGCTAACCGTCCAAAAGGTTGGTCGTCTCCTTCGGGAGTCGACGAACTGGCTGCACGGGACCCTGATTGTAGTAGTCAAGCGATGGGGTGACGCAGGAAGGTAGCTGGGCCAGGTGATGGAATACCTGGTGTAAGCCGGTAGGGCGTGACATAGGCAAATCCGTGTCACATACAGCCTGAGAGGTGATGCGTACCCGTTGAGGGGAATTCAGTGATCCTATGCTGCCGAGAAAAGCCTCTAGTGAGTTGGTACACGGCCCGTACCCCAAACCGACACAGGTGGTCAGGTAGAGAATACCGAGGCGATCGAGAGAACTGTGGTTAAGGAACTCGGCAAAATGCCCCCGTAACTTCGGGAGAAGGGGGACCACGCCCGGTGACGATCCTAGCGGTCCGAGCTGGGGGTGGTCGCAGAGACCAGAGAGAAGCGACTGTTTACTAAAAACACAGGTCCGTGCGAAGTCGTAAGACGATGTATACGGACTGACGCCTGCCCGGTGCTGGAAGGTTAAGAGGACCGGTTAGCCATTTCGGTGGCGAAGCTGAGAATTTAAGCCCCAGTAAACGGCGGTGGTAACTATAACCATCCTAAGGTAGCGAAATTCCTTGTCGGGTAAGTTCCGACCTGCACGAATGGCGTAACGACTTCTCTGCTGTCTCGACCACAGACTCGGCGAAATTGCATTACGAGTAAAGATGCTCGTTACGCGCGGCAGGACGAAAAGACCCCGGGACCTTCACTATAGCTTGGTATTGGTGTTCGGTTCGGTTTGTGTAGGATAGGTGGGAGACTGTGAAGCTCATACGCCAGTATGGGTGGAGTCGTTGTTGAAATACCACTCTGATCGTATTGGACCTCTAACCTCGGACCATGATCTGGTTCAGGGACAGTGCCTGGTGGGTAGTTTAACTGGGGCGGTTGCCTCCCAAAATGTAACGGAGGCGCCCAAAGGTTCCCTCAGCCTGGTTGGCAATCAGGTGTCGAGTGCAAGTGCACAAGGGAGCTTGACTGTGAGACTGACAGGTCGAGCAGGGACGAAAGTCGGGACTAGTGATCCGGCACCGGCATGTGGAAGCGGTGTCGCTCAACGGATAAAAGGTACCCCGGGGATAACAGGCTGATCTTCCCCAAGAGTCCATATCGACGGGATGGTTTGGCACCTCGATGTCGGCTCGTCGCATCCTGGGGCTGGAGTAGGTCCCAAGGGTTGGGCTGTTCGCCCATTAAAGCGGCACGCGAGCTGGGTTTAGAACGTCGTGAGACAGTTCGGTCTCTATCCGCCGCGCGCGTTAGAAACTTGAGGAAGGCTGTCCCTAGTACGAGAGGACCGGGACGGACGAACCTCTGGTGTGCCAGTTGTCCCGCCAGGGGCATGGCTGGTTGGCTACGTTCGGAAGGGATAACCGCTGAAAGCATCTAAGCGGGAAGCCTGTTCCAAGATGAGGTTTCTCACCCCCTCGAGGGGGTAAGGCCCCCGGCAGACCACCGGGTTGATAGGCCGGAACTGGAAGCCCAGCAATGGGTGGAGGTGACCGGTACTAATAGGCCGAGGACTTACCACGAAGATGTTACGCGTCCACTGTGCGGTATCTGAAACAACACACACATCAGATACCGGAAATCCCCCTGCGGGAGAACCGAATCCGATGCGTGGAATATTGTTTCATAGAGTTACGGCGGCCATAGCGACAGGGAAACGCCCGGTCCCATTCCGAACCCGGAAGCTAAGCCTGTCTGCGCCGATGGTACTGCACTCGACAGGGTGTGGGAGAGTAGGACACCGCCGAACACCCGTTCCGAAAGGGGACCCACTCGTTTGGGTCCCCTTTCGTGTTTTCATGAGAGGATTTTTCTGTGTCCGACGGCAACGGTGAACGTCGGTCCTTCAGGAGTGGAGGATCCACTCCGTGGTCGGGCCGCAAGAACGAGCGCGAGGAACGCGCCGACGACAGCCGCGGCGAGCGCGCACCCCGCGACCGCGACGAGCGTGGACGCGGCGACGACCGCCGGCAGAGTGGCTACGGATCCGCCGGACGTTCGTCCGGACGCGACGACCGTCCGCAGCGCGGTGACGATCGACGCCCCCCGCGTGGCGACGACCGGCGACCCCAACGAAGTGACGACCAGCGTTCCCAGCGTGGCGACGACCGCCGTTCCTTCCAGGGCGGAGACCGCCGGGATCGCGGCCGCGACGACGCTCGCTCCGGTCGCAGCGATGATCGGCCCCGCCACAGCGATGATCGTTCCAGCCGCGGCGACGACCGTGGTCGGCAGTACGGTGACCGCCCCCGTCAGGGTTCGGACCGTCCCCGCGGTGAGCGCACCTACGGTAACCGCGACGATCGTCGTGGTGGCGACCAGCGCGGAGGCAGTGACCAGCGGGGTGGCGACCGGCGAGGCTATTCCGGCGACCGCCGTGGCCCCCAGACCGGCGACCGTCGTGGCGAGGGAGCACCCCGTCGTCGTGGCGGTGAAGGTGGATTCGGTCCGGGCCGCGGGCGCGAAGGCATCGCGCCGCAGCGTCGCGACGCACGTCCGGACGAGCCGGACATCCCTGAGGACGTCGAGGCGTCCGAGCTCGACCCGACGATCCGCCGTGATCTGCTGAGCCTGGACAAGTCGAACGCGAACTCCGTCGCCCGACACCTGGTGATGGCCGGTCGCCTGCTCGACGACGATCCCCGTGCCGCGCTCACCCATGCTCGCGCCGCACGCCAGCGCGCCGGCCGCATCGCGGTCGTCCGCGAGGCCGCCGGCATCACTGCCTACCACGCCGGTGAATGGGCGGAGGCGCTGTCCGAACTCCGCGCAGCACGTCGCATGTCCGGTGGTACCGGACTGCTCGCCGTCATGGCCGACTGCGAACGCGGTCTCGGTCGCCCCGAGAAAGCGCTCGAACTGGGTCGGAGCGAGGAAGCTCGCAAGCTGACCGGCGACGAAGCAACAGAGCTGCGGATCGTCCTCGCCGGTGCCCGCATGGATCTCGGTCAGTACGACCAGGCCGTCGTCACCCTGCAGACGCCCGATCTCGATCCGGAGCGGACCGGTACACCGGCCGCCCGTCTCTTCTACGCCTACGCCGACGCTCTCGTCGCCGCCGGGCGGACCGAAGAAGGCCTGCAGTGGTTCCTGCATTCCGCAGGCGCCGACATCGAAGGCGTCACCGATGCCGAGGAGCGGGTGGAGGAGCTCACCGGAGAGGCGCCGTGACCGACGGCACCGACCTCTCCGGCAGTACGGCTTCCGGCGACAGCCTGCGTCGGATCTACGACGTCCTGCTGCTCGACCTCGACGGCACGGTCTACCGGGGCGCCGAACCCGTCCCGGGTGCTCGCGAAGCGCTGGCCACCGGTGACGACACCGTTCTGTACGTCACGAACAACGCGAGTCGCCGGCCCTCGGAAGTCGCGCTGCACCTGCGCGAACTCGGCTTCCCGGCCGACGACTCGTCGGTGGTGACGAGCTCGCAGTCCGCTGCGCGCCTGCTCGCCGAGCGGTTCCCGGCCGGTGCGCCGGTGCTCGTCGTCGGCACCGAGGCCCTGGCCGAGGAGGTGGCCGGTGTCGGCCTCACCCCGGTTCGGTCCGCGGACGCGCATCCGGTGGCGGTGGTGCAGGGGCATTCCCCGGACACCGGCTGGGCGATCCTGGCGGAGGCGACGCTCGCCGTCCGCGCAGGCGCCCTGTGGGTGGCCACCAACGTCGACTCGACCCTGCCGACCGAGCGCGGACTCGTCCTCGGCAACGGGTCGATGGTCGCGGCGGTGCGCAACGCCACCGGCGCGACCCCGATCGTGGCGGGCAAACCCGCAGCTCCGCTGCTCGAGGACGCGATCCGTCGCGGCGGTGCCCGTCGTCCTCTCGTCATCGGTGACCGGTTGGACACCGACATCGAAGGCGCCAACGCCGTCGGTGCGGATTCCCTGCTCGTGCTGACCGGGGTCAGCACCGTCGACGATCTGCTGCGGGCTCCGGCCGAGCAGCGCCCGACCTACGTCGCGGCCTCGCTCGCGAGCCTCGATGAGCCGGCCGACCGGCTTCGCGTCGCCCCGCACGACTCGTGGGAGGTCACGGTCGACGGAGGTGATCTTCACCTCGCCGCCGCGCAGTCGGCGGCCGATCCGATGGAGGCGTTGCGGGGTCTGCTCGACATCGCCTGGGCCAACCCCGGATTCGGGCAGGTCCGTCCGGTGGACGAGAGTGCGCGGTCCGTCGTGGACGCGTGGGCGGCGACGGTCTGATCCGCACCGGAGGGTGTGGCCCGGTCACATCCATCGACTAGCGTGGACGGCGATGAGCACGCCGATTCCACGTCCGGGCGAACACCTTCCCGGCGCACGCCCCACCGTCGATCCCGCACACGTCCGCGAGGAGGTCGACGCGTTGCTGGCGCGTGTCCGCGAGGGCGCATCCGTCCCCGGTGCCGCAAGCACCGATCAGTCCGTGCTGCTCGAGCAGGCAGACCTGCTCGAACGAGCCCACGAGGTCCTCGTGCAGGCCTTGTCGACCGTGGACAAGATCTGACGTGGCACGCCGGGCACGCGTCGACGCGGAACTGGTACGGCGTGGTCTGGCGCGCTCACGCGAGCACGCCAGCGAACTGATCGCTGCAGGTCGGGTGCTGATCGCCGGCACCGTGGCCTCCAAGCCGGCGACCGCCGTCGAACCGAACACGCCGTTGATCGTCACCGAGGTGAGCGACGAGGTCTCCTGGGCGTCCCGCGGCGCCCACAAACTCCTCGGCGCCCTCGAGGCGTTCACGCCGCAGGGGCTGCAGGTGTCGGGGCGTCGCTGCCTCGACGCCGGCGCGTCGACCGGCGGTTTCACCGATGTGCTGCTGCACGAGGGTGCCGCGGAGGTCGTCGCGGTGGACGTCGGCTACGGCCAGCTGGTCTGGCGTCTGCAGTCCGACGAGCGTGTCCATGTGATCGATCGAACAAATGTGCGTAGCATCGACGCGGAGACGATCGGCGGGCGCGTCGACCTGGTGGTCGCGGATCTGTCGTTCATCTCGCTGAAGTTGGTGTTGCCGGCGTTCGTGGCCTGCGTCGCCCAGGGCGGCGACCTGCTGCCGATGGTCAAACCGCAGTTCGAGGTGGGCAAGGACCGGGTCGGCAGCGGCGGCGTGGTACGCGACCCGGCGCTGCGCACCGAGGCGGTGCTCGACGTCGCGCGCGAAGCGCAGCGGCAGGGGCTGCGCACCCTCGGAGCGGTGGCGAGCCCGTTGCCCGGGCCGTCCGGGAACGTCGAGTACTTCCTGTGGCTGCGGGCCGGAGAGCCGGGACCGGAGGAACTCGACCCGGCGGTGATCGAACTGATCGAGCGTGCGGTTCAGGAAGGACCACAGTGAGCGAAGAGACCGCCGCGGCCGACGCGGTGCGATCGGGCCGGGAGATCCTGCTGGTCTCCCATTCGGGGCGCGACGAGATCGCCGGCACCGCGCTGCGGGTCGCGAAGATCCTCGGTGAGGCCGGCATCGGTCTGCGCACCCTCGACGACGAGTCGGTGAGCAACGGACTCGGCGTCCTCGCCCTGCCGGGCAGTTTCATCAGCGTCGTCGAACCGGGGCCGGAGGCGGCCGCCGGATGCGAGATGGTGATCGTCCTCGGCGGCGACGGCAGTTTCCTGCGGGCGGCCGAACTCGCGCAGTACTCGGCGGTGCCCGTCCTCGGTATCAACCTCGGCCGCATCGGTTTCCTCGCCGAGTCCGAGGCCGAACACCTCGAGGAAGCGCTCATGCAGGTGGTGCGCCGCGAGTACCGCGTCGAACAGCGCATGACCCTCGACGTGACGGTGCGCATGGACGACGAGGTCCTCGACCGCGGGTGGGCGCTCAACGAGGCGAGTCTCGAGAACAAGTCGCGGCTCGGGGTCCTCGAGGTGGTGCTCGAGGTCGACGGCCGTCCCGTCTCGTCGTTCGGCTGCGACGGAGTTCTCGTCGCAACCCCGACGGGATCGACGGCCTACGCCTTCTCGGCCGGCGGACCGATCGTGTGGCCCGAACTCGAAGCGCTGCTGGTGATCCCGAGCAATGCACACGCTCTGTTCGCGCGCCCGCTGGTGACCAGCCCCGAGTCGATCATCGCCGTCGAGACCCTTGCGGGTGGCCACGACGGGGTGGTCTTCTGCGACGGTCGCCGCGTCATCGACGTCCCGGCCGGGGCCCGGCTCGAGGTGGTGCGAGGATGCGATCCGGTCCGGTGGGTGCGGCTGGATTCGGCGCCGTTCGCGGATCGGATGGTGCGCAAGTTCGAACTTCCGGTGAAGGGCTGGCGGGGAAGGAAACTCTGAGATGCTCGCAGAGATCCGGATCGACAACCTGGGTGTGATCTCCGAGGCGTACGCGCGCTTCCACGGGGGACTGACGGTGCTCACCGGCGAGACCGGTGCCGGCAAGACGATGGTCGTCACGAGCCTGCACCTGCTCTCCGGGGTGCGCGCCGACCCCTCCCGGGTGCGGGTCGGCGCCAACCGCGCCGTGGTCGAAGGCCGCTTCGAGATCGAACCGGCGCCCAGCCACATCGAACAGCAGATCGCCGAACTGCTCGAGTCCACCGGTGCCCAGCGCGACGAGGACGGCAGCATCATCGCCGTGCGCACCGTCGGCAGCGACGGCCGCTCCCGCGCCCACCTCGGCGGACGCAGCGTGCCGGTGGGGGTGCTGTCCGAGTTCACCGGGCCGCTGCTGACCGTGCACGGCCAGAACGACCAGCTGCGGCTGCTGCGTCCCGACGAGCAGCGCGCCGCACTCGACCGGTTCGGCGGCAAGACCGTCGCCGGTCTGCTCGACCGCTACCGCACCCGGCGGCGCCGCTGGCTCGAGGCCCGCGCCGAGCTGCAGGAACGCACCGAACGGTCGCGTGAGCTCGCGCAGGAGGCCGACCGCCTGCACTTCGGACTCGACGAGATCGACCGCGTCGCACCCGAACCGGGGGAGGACACCCGCATCGTCGACGAGGTGCGACGCCTGTCCGACCTCGACTCGCTGCGCGAGGCGGCCACCGTCGCGCACAACGCCCTCGCCGGCGACGACAGCGGCGACGCCGACGCGTACTCGGCGGCACTCGACCTGCTCGGCGAGGCCCGCGCCCGCCTCGAGGGCTGCGACGATCCCGCCCTGCGCGAGCTCGGCCCCCGCCTCGGCGAGGCGATCGCGGTGGTCACCGACGTCACCGGCGACATCTCCGGTTATCTGTCCGACCTGCCGTCCGACCCGAGCGCGCTCGAGACGCTGCTCAACCGGCAGGCGGAACTGAAGAACCTCACCCGCAAGTACGCCGCCGACATCGACGGCGTCCTCGAGTGGGCGCGCGAGGCCCGCGAACGCCTGTCCGGACTGGACGTCTCCGCGGAGGCGATCGACAAGCTCGCCGCCGAGGTCGACGCGGAGGCCGCCGCGACCGCGGAGGCCGCCACCGCCCTGTCGACGGCGCGGCACAAGGTCGCCGGCAAACTCGCGAAGGCCGTGAGCAAGGAACTGTCCGGCCTCGCGATGGGGCGCGCCGTGCTCGACGTGCACATCGCCGACCGCGCGGCGACCGCGAGCGACACCGCGCCACTGCAGGTCGGCGACCGGCTCCTGCACGCCGGCGAATCCGGGATCGACGAGGTGGAGTTCCGGCTCGCCCCGCACAGCGACGCCCCGGCCCGCCCGCTCGCCCGCAGCGCGTCCGGCGGTGAGCTCTCCCGCGTCATGCTCGCCCTCGAAGTGGTGCTCGCCGGTTCCGAGCGCGGCGCGACGATGGTCTTCGACGAGGTCGACGCCGGGGTCGGCGGCCGCGCCGCCGTCGAGATCGGCCGGCGACTCGCGCGCCTGTCGCGCACCCACCAGGTCATCGTGGTCACGCACCTGCCGCAGGTCGCGGCGTTCGCCGACACCCATCTCGTCGTCGACAAGGTCGACGACCGCGCCGGGGTGATCAGCAGCGGGGTGCGCACCCTCAGCGAGGAGGAGAGGGTCACCGAACTGGCCCGCATGCTCGCCGGTCTCGACGACACCGAGACCGGGCGTGCGCACGCCGAGGAACTGCTGGCCGTCGCCCACGCCGAGCGCACCGGCTGACGTGCCCGGCGCGCCGGAGCGATGTTCACACGACTACCGGCGCGCCTCCACAACCTCACTCGTATACCGGCGCATCATCTCTTGCATGAAGATGCCGGCGCTGCTGTCCCGTAACAACGAAACGTTGCCCGGAGTGAGTGGCATTGCCCGGGTCGACAGGAACACCGCGAAACTGCTGCGCCGGATCGGTCCCGGCGACGTGGTCGTCCTCGACGCCATCGACCTCGACCGCGTCACCGCCGACGCGCTCGTCGAAGCGGGCGTCACCGCGGTGATCAACGCGTCCCCGTCCATCTCGGGCCGGTACCCGAATCTCGGTCCCGAGGTGATCGTCGCGCACGACATCGTGCTCGTCGACAACGTCGGCACCGAGGTCTTCAAGAAGATCAAGGACGGCGCGAAGGTCCGGGTGCACGAGGGCGGCGTGTACGCGGGGGAGAAGCTGCTCATCGAGGGGGACGAGCAGACCGACATCGAGATCTCCGACCGCATGATCGAGGCGCGGACCGGGCTCGTCGACCACCTCGAAGCGTTCTCGGGCAACACCATCGAGTTCATCCGCTCGGAGAGCCCGTTGCTCATCGACGGCGTCGGCATCCCCGACATCGATCTGGACCTGCGCGACCGGCACGTCGTCGTCGTCTCCGACGGCCCCGGGCACGTGCAGGACCTCAAGGATCTCAAGCCGTTCATCAAGGAATACTCGCCGATCCTGGTGGGTGTCGGCCCCGGCGCGGACGCCCTCTCCAAGGCGGGCTATCGCCCCGACCTGATCGTCGGCGACCCCGACGAGATCGGCACCTCGACCCTCAAGTCCGGCGCCGAAGTGGTGCTGCCCGCGGACCCGGACGGCCACGCCCCGGGTCTCGAGCGGATCCAGGATCTCGGCATCGGCGCGATGACCTTCCCCGCCGTCGGCACCCCCACCGACCTGGCGCTGCTGCTCGTCGAGCATCACGGCGCGGCGCTGGTGGTGACCGTCGGCAGCACCGTCTCGCTCGACGAGTTCTTCGACCACGGTCGCCGCGACACCAATCCGTCGGCGGTGATGACCCGTCTGAAGGTCGGACCGAAACTCGTCGACGCGAAGGCCGTGGCCACCCTCTACCGCAGTCGCGTCTCGGGCGGCGTGATCGCCCTGCTCGTCTTCGCGGCCCTCATCGCCGTGATTGCCGCGCTCGCCGTGTCCAATCTCGGTGGCGACGTCGTCGAACTCGCCCGTCAGTGGTGGGACTCCGCCGTCGAGTGGATTCGGGGTCTGCGCGCGTGATCTCGATGCGCCATCACGTCGTCTCCCTGGTGGCGGTGTTCCTCGGTCTGGCGGTCGGGATCGTGCTCGGCTCCGGGTTGCTGGCCGACAGTGTCGTCTCCGGCCTGCGCGACGACAAGGCCGAGCTGCGCCGCGAGATCCAGGAGGCCGAGGACCACGGCAGCCGGCTCGAGGCCCAACTGCTCGCCGCCGACGGGTTCGACTCGACCATCGGCCCGCGGATCGTGCGCGACGAACTGCTCGACCGCACCGTCCTTCTCGTGACCACCCCGGACGCCGCCCCCGAGGACGTCGACGCCGTCGTCCGGTCCGTCGGTGACGCCGGCGGCCGGGTCACCGCGCGGATCGCGCTGACCGAGTCGTTCGTCGACGCCTCCGGCACCGACCAGCTCCGCACGACCGTCACCAACGTCGTGCCCGCCGGGGTGGAACTGCAGACCGGCGCCGTCGACCCGGGCAGCCTCGCCGGGGATCTGCTCGGCGCGGTGCTGCTCGTCGATCCGGGAACCGGACAGCCGCGCAGCACCCCCGAGGAACGCGCCCTCGCTCTGACCACGCTGCGCAGCGGTGGTTTCATCACCTACGAGGACGGTCAGGTCGAACCGGCCCAGAGCGCCCTCGTCGTCACCGGCGACCACAGCGGAAACGCCGAACGCGCCGGCAACCGCGGGTCGCTCGTCGCGCGCTTCGCCGGGGTCGTCGACGGCCGCGGCGCCGGCGCGGTGCTCGCCGGCCGCACGGGGGCGGCGGAGGGCAACGGACCGATCGCCGTCGTACGGGCCGACGCCGCACTCGCCGCGGGCCTGTCCACGGTCGACAACCTCGACCGCGAATCGGGGCGCCTGACGACGGTTCTGGCGCTGCGCGAGCAGTACGACGGGGGCACCGGACGGTACGGGACGGGGCCGAGCGCCACCGCCGTCACCGTCGGCTCCCCGGCCCGCTGAGCGTCGCCGCCTGTGACGTCGATTGCACCGGGGGTCCGCAATCGCGAGTCGGGTACGCGCCCGCCCACGGAGGTGTTACCGTGAAGTTCCGTGGGTCGGCAGGCCCCAGCTGTATCGCATCAGTCCAAAAGTCCTGCACCTGACGTCACGGGAGCTTCTTTGCCACAGTCACGCCACTCGCGTACCCCTACCAAGCACATCTTCGTCAGCGGGGGCGTCGCGTCCTCTCTCGGCAAGGGGCTCACAGCGTCGAGCCTGGGCACTCTGCTCACCGCACGCGGCATGCGCGTGACGATGCAGAAGCTCGACCCGTACCTCAATGTCGACCCCGGCACGATGAATCCGTTCCAGCACGGTGAGGTCTTCGTCACCGAGGACGGCGCCGAGACCGACCTCGACGTGGGCCACTACGAGCGCTTCCTCGACCGCGACCTGTCCGCCGACGCGAACGTCACCACCGGCCAGGTGTACTCCACGGTCATCGCCAAGGAACGTCGCGGCGAATATCTCGGCGACACCGTGCAGGTCATCCCGCACATCACCGACGAGATCAAGCGCCGCATCCTCGCGATGGCCGCACCCGACGCCGAGGGCCAGACCCCGGACGTGGTGATCACCGAGATCGGTGGCACCGTCGGCGACATCGAGTCGCAGCCCTTCCTCGAGGCCGCCCGCCAGGTCCGCCACGAGGTCGGCCGCGACAACTGCTTCTTCCTGCACGTCTCGCTCGTGCCCTATCTCGGGCCGTCCGGTGAGCTGAAGACCAAGCCCACCCAGCACTCGGTGGCCGCACTGCGCAACATCGGTATCCAGCCCGACGCGCTCGTGCTGCGCTGCGACCGCGACGTGCCGGCCTCGCTCAAGGCGAAGATCTCGCTGATGTGCGACGTCGACGTCGCCGGCTGCATCTCCTGCCCCGACGCGCCGAGCATCTACGACATCCCGAAGGTGCTGCACAGCGAGGGACTCGACGCCTACGTCGTGCGCCAGCTCGGCCTGCCCTTCCGGGACGTCGACTGGACGGTGTGGGGCAACCTGCTCGAGCGGGTCCACAACCCCCGCGAGACCGTCGAGGTCGCGCTCGTCGGCAAGTACATCGACCTGCCCGATGCCTACCTGTCGGTCACCGAGGCGCTGCGCGCCGGCGGTTTCGCACACCACGCGAAGGTCAAGATCCGCTGGGTCGCCTCCGACGAGTGCGAGACCGAGGCCGGTGCCGAGAAGCACCTCGGTGACGTCGACGCCGTCCTGATCCCCGGCGGCTTCGGCATCCGCGGCATCGAGGGCAAGCTCGGCGCCATCCGTTTCGCCCGCACCCGCCGGATCCCGCTGCTCGGCCTGTGCCTGGGCCTGCAGTGCGTCGTCATCGAGGCCGCCCGGTCGGTCGGCATCGAGGACGCCTCGTCCACCGAGTTCGATCCCGACACCACCGCCCCGGTGATCTCCACGATGGCGGACCAGGAACAGGCGGTCGCCGGTGAGGCCGATCTCGGCGGCACCATGCGTCTCGGCGCCTACCCGGCCGCGCTGAAGAAGGGCTCGGTCGTGGCCAGGGCCTACGGCAGCGAGCAGGTCTCCGAACGGCACCGGCACCGCTACGAGGTCAACAACGCCTACCGCGACAAGATCGCCAAGTCCGGTCTGGTGTTCTCCGGAACCTCCCCGGACGGGCGACTCGTCGAGTTCGTCGAGTACCCGGCCGAGCAGCATCCGTTCTTCGTCGCCACCCAGGCGCACCCGGAACTCAAGAGCCGGCCCACCCGCCCGCACCCGCTGTTCTCCGGACTCGTCGCCGCTGCACTGCAGTACAAGGCGGCCGAGCGACTCCCGGTCGACATCCACGGCGAGGACAGCACCTCCGAGGAATCGGTCGGTTCGACCGCGTCGACGTCCACCGCCGGCGACGCCGAGTAGTCGACATGGCGCAGCGACACGACTTCCGCACCCTGGACAGCCGGCGGATCTACACGGGCGCCATCGTGTCGCTGCGCGTCGACGACGTGGCGATGCCCGACGGGCACACCGCCGAACGCGAAGTGGTCGAACACCACGGCGCGGTCGCGGTGGTGGCCGTCGACGAGCAGGACCGGGTGGTGCTCGTGCACCAGTACCGGCACCCGCTCGGCCGGCGACTGTGGGAACTGCCCGCCGGCCTGCTCGACGCCCCCGGGGAGGATCCCCTCGACACCGCCCGCCGCGAACTCGCCGAGGAGACCGGGCTGGCCGCCGCCGACTGGGAACTCCTCGTCGACATCGCGCTCTCACCCGGATTCACCGACGAAGCGGTGCGCGTCTTCGCCGCCCGCGGCCTGAGCGAGGTCGACCGGCCCGAACCCGAGCACGAGGAGGCCGATCTCGAGGTCCGCCGCGTCCCGGTCGACGAGGCCGTGGCGATGGTGCTGCGCGGGGAGATCGTCAACGCCACCGCGGTGTCCGGTCTCCTCGCGTTCGCGACCGCCCGCGCGACGGGCACCGCGACCCGCGCACCGGACGCGCCGTGGCCGGACCGGCCCACCACCTTCGCCCGCACGCGCGCGGAGGGGTGAGCAGTGCTGCCCGGTGAGGAGCGTCCCGCCACGCAGGTCGCTCCGCAGCCGTCCCCGACACTCACCGGGCAACTCGACGCCTATCTCGCGCACCTGACCGTCGAACGGGGGGTCGCGGCGAACACCCTCGCCTCCTACCGCCGCGACCTGCTGCGCTACGTCGAACACCTCACCGACATCCACATCGGCGACCTCGCCGACGTGCACGAACACCACATCAGCGACTTCGCCGCGAGCCTGCGCCGCGGAGACCCGGAACGCAACCGCCCGGCGCTGGCAGCGAGCTCGGCCGCCCGCGCCCTGATCGCCGTGCGCGGCCTGCACCGCTTCGCCGCCGCCGAAGGACAGACCCCGGTCGACGTCGCCCGCACCGTCAAACCCCCGGCGCCCGGGCGTCGCCTGCCCAAGGCGCTGACCGTCGACCAGGTCACCGCGATCCTCGATGCCGCCGCCCCCGACGCCGACGGACCCCGCAGTCTGCGCGACCGCGCCCTGCTCGAACTGCTGTACTCCACCGGCGCCCGCATCTCCGAGGCCGTCGGACTCGACGTCGACGACATCGACACCGAATCGCGCACTGTGCTGCTGCGCGGCAAGGGCGGCAAACAGCGACTCGTCCCGGTCGGACGCCCGGCGCTCGGCGCGCTCGACGCCTATCTCGTGCGGGGACGACCCGCCCTGGCGACCGGCCGCACCGCCGCGGTCTTCCTCAACGCGCGCGGCGGCCGCCTGTCGCGGCAGAGCGCGTGGAAGGTGCTGCAGACCGCCGCCGAACGCGCCGGAGTCGACGTCGGGGTGTCCCCACATACGCTGCGGCACTCCTTCGCGACGCACCTGCTCGACGGTGGCGCCGACGTACGCGTGGTACAGGAGTTACTGGGGCATGCTTCTGTGACGACCACGCAGATATACACCCTGGTCACCGCCGGTGCCCTCCGCGAAGTATGGGCGCAGGCGCATCCGCGGGCACGATGACCGACTCCCCAGGGGACGCGTGTCCGTGCGGTGATCCTGCCGCCGAAGCGGTAGCGTTCTGGGGACGAGCCGCCGGCCACCCGGCGGGTCGAGGAGAGAACATCTGGGTCGCAAGACAGGGGGAGTACCGAACGTGGGCACACCTCGGCCACCCGCCACCTACATGGAGCCGGAGCACCTCCGGTCGCACACCGTCCCGGTCGACGCACACGGCCGCGAGGACACCGACAGAACGTCCACCACCGAGCCGACCACGACCTCCGGAACCGCCGCCGAGCCCGATCTCGGACCGACCGGCCGGCCCCGCCGTCCCGTCCCGGAACCGGTGCCGTTGTCCACCCACGGACCGGCCCGCATCATCGCGATGTGCAACCAGAAGGGCGGGGTCGGCAAGACCACCTCGACCATCAACCTCGGGGCGTCCCTCGCCGAGTACGGGCGCCGCGTCCTGCTCGTCGACCTCGATCCGCAGGGCGCACTGTCCGCCGGACTCGGTGTCGCCCACCACGATCTCGATCTCACCGTGCACAACCTGCTCGTCGAACCGCGGGTGTCCACCGACGACGTGCTTGTGCGCACCCACGTCGAGGGCCTCGACCTGCTGCCGAGCAACATCGACCTGTCGGCGGCCGAGATCCAGCTCGTCTCCGAGGTCGGCCGCGAACAGGCCCTGGGCCGCGCCCTGTACCCGATGCTCGACCGCTACGACTACATCCTCGTCGACTGCCAGCCGTCGCTGGGGCTGCTCACCGTCAACGCGCTCGCCTGCGCCGACTCGGTGCTCATCCCCATGGAATGCGAGTTCTTCAGCCTGCGCGGCCTGGCACTGCTCAACGACACCGTCGCCAAGGTCCGCGACCGGCTCAACCCGAAGCTGACCGTCGCCGGCATCCTCGTCACCATGTTCGACCAGCGCACCCTGCACGGACGTGAGGTGATGTCGCGGGTCGTGGAGGTCTTCGGCGATCTCGTCTACGACGCCGTCATCAACCGCACCGTCAAGTTCCCGGAGACCAGCGTCGCCGGCGAACCCATCACCCGCTGGGCGCCCACCTCCGCCGGCGCCGAGTCGTACCGCGCCCTCGCGCGGGAAGTGATCCACCGGAGCGGTCGCTGAGCCCCGTGCACGCTCCCGTCCAGGACTCGGCGGACACCGGCACGGCACCCGATGGGGAGGTCGACGCGGTGGTCCTCGAGGAACCCCCCGAACCGGCCGGCTCGCAGGTCGAGGAGACCACCTCGGGCTTTCATGTGCGCCTGCGCAACTTCGAGGGCCCGTTCGACCTGCTGCTCACCCTCATCTCGCAGCGTCGCCTCGACGTCACCGAGGTGGCCCTCCACGAGGTCACCGACGACTTCATCGCCTACACCCGCAAACTCGGTCCCGAACTCGGCCTCGACCAGACCACCGAGTTCCTGGTCGTCGCCGCGACCCTGCTCGACCTCAAGGCCGCCCGGCTGCTGCCCGCCGGCGAGGTCGACGACCCCGAGGATCTCGCCCTGCTCGAGGCCCGCGACCTGCTGTTCGCGCGTCTGCTGCAGTACCGGGCCTACAAGCAGATCGCCGAACAGTTCGCCGCCCTCGAGGCCGCCGCCCTGCGCCGCTATCCGCGCGCGGTGTCCCTCGAGGAGTGCTACGAGAATCTCGTACCGGAGGTCGTGCTCGGTGTCGACGCGCACCGCTTCGCCGAGATCGCGGCCGCGGCGTTCCGGCCGAAACCACCACCGACCGTCGGTCTCGACCACCTGCACACCCCGAAGGTGTCGGTTCCCGAACAGGCCGCCCACATCCTCGGGCTGCTGCGCGCCCGCGGCGCCGGCGTCTGGGTCGGATTCGACGAACTCGTCGCCGACTGCGATCTCGGACTGCTCGTCGTGGCCCGGTTTCTCGCGCTGCTCGAGCTCTACCGCGAACGTGCCGTCACCTTCGAACAACCCGACCCGCTCGGACATCTGCAGGTCGCGTGGACGGGGGAGACCGACGGGGAGGCCATCGATTTCGAGGAGGACTACGGGTGAGCGACGACACCGTCGCGCGGGAGCACGTGGACGACAGCGCTGCACCGGAGCGCGCATGGGACGGTGAACTTCTCGAGATCGCCGACGACGAACTCACCGCGGCACTCGAGGCACTGTTGCTCGTCGTCGACACCCCCGCGCCGACCGAGCAGCTCGCGACCGCCATCGGGGTCACCGCCGACCGCGCCGAGGCTGCGCTGCGGCGTCTCGCACAGGACCTCACCGCGCGCGGATCCGGCATCGACCTGCGGTTCGCCGGTGACGGCTGGCGCTTCTACACGCGCCGCGATTTCGCGCCCTACGTCGAGAAGCTGCTGCAGGGTGGCGCGCGCACCAAGCTCACCCGCGCCGCACTCGAGACGCTCGCCGTGATCGCCTACCGGCAACCGGTCACGCGCAGCCGTGTCCGCGCCGTGCGTGGCGTCAACGTCGACGGGGTGATGCGCACCCTGCTCGCGCGGGATCTGATCGCCGAGGCGGGCACCGATCCGGAGACCGGCGGCACGCTCTACGTCACCACGGAGCTGTTCCTGGAACGCCTCGGCCTGGCATCTCTGCAGGATCTGCCGCCCGTTGCGCCGCTTCTGCCCGATGTCGATGTGATCGACGACATCGCCGACAGTCTCGAGTCGGACCCACGATTTGAGAGAATGGGTAGGAACGCGCGTCCCGAGACTCTCTCGCCCGCGGAGTTCGATCCAGAGAACTGACAGGAACCAAGTGAATACACCCGCTCGCCGTGATGGCACACCGGACCGTAGAAGAAACAATCCCCGCAGCGCGAACACGCGCAACACCGGGGGATCCCGCTCGGGACGCACCGAAGCACCGCGTTCCGGAGGACGCACCGAAGCGCCTCGCTCCAGCGGACGTACAGACGCTCCCCGTTCGGGGCGCGCAGGGGCTCCCCGTTCGGGGGAGCGCACCGACTCACCCCGCTCCGATCGCCGGGCCACTCCCGGCCAGTCGGCTGCAGGCCGCAATCCGGCCCAGCCGGCCGGAGGCCGCAATCCGGCCCAGCCGGCCGCCGGTCGCAAACCGCACCGCAAGGGCACCTCGACCGGCAAGCCCTCCAAGCCTGCCGCCAAGCGGGCCGCGCAGCGCGTCGTTCCGACCGTGAGCAACGCCCGCCCGGCGCGTCACCAACACCGCGAAGCCGGCCACGCCCAACTGCCCGCCGGTGAAGGCGTGCGGCTGCAGAAGGTGCTCGCCCAGGCCGGCGTCGCCTCGCGCCGCGCTGCCGAGGAACTCATCGCCGCAGGTCGCGTCGAGGTCGACGGCAACATCGTCGTCGAACAAGGCCTGCGCGTGGACCCGGAGAACGCCGTGATCCGGGTCGACGGCGTCCGCGTCGTCATCAACAAGGATCTCGTGCACCTCGTGCTGAACAAGCCCCGCGGCTGGCAGTCCACGATGTCCGACGATCTCGGCCGTCCCTGCGTCGGCGACATCGTCTCCGAACGCGTCGCCGCCGGGCAGCGCCTGTTCCACGTCGGTCGTCTCGACGCCGACACCGAAGGGCTGCTGCTGCTCACCAACGACGGCGAACTCGCGCACCGGCTGATGCACCCGTCCTTCGAGGTGCCCAAGACCTACCTGGCGACCGTCAAGGGTGTGCTCGCGCGCGGCGTCGGCAAGCAGCTCAAGGCCGGCATCGAACTCGAGGACGGACCCGCCTCCGTCGACGAGTTCTCGCTGCTCGAGGTCCACGAAGGCCAGTCGCTCGTGCGGCTCGTGCTGCACGAGGGACGCAAGCACATCGTGCGACGTCTGCTCGACGCGGTCGGTTTCCCCGTGATCCGGCTCGTGCGCACCAACATCGGTCCCGTCGCGCTCGGCGACCAGCGTCCCGGCACCCTCCGTGTCCTCGGCCGCAACGAGGTCGGAGGCCTGTACCAGGCGGTGAAGCTGTGACCGCCCCGGGAGACGTGTTGATCGTCGCGATGGACGGCCCGTCCGGCACGGGCAAGTCCACTGTCTCCAAGCGTCTCGCGCAGCATCTCGGTGCCGCCTATCTCGACACCGGCGCGATGTACCGCATCGCGACGCTGCACGCCCTGCGCCGCGGCACCGATCTGACCGATCCGGCCGCGATCGCCGCCGTCACCGCCGGCCTGCCGTGGTCGATCGGCACCGACCCCACCGTCGAGGACATCCGCCTCGACGGGGACGACGTGCGCGAGATCATCCGCGGCGCCGAGGTGACGGCCGCGGTCTCCGCGGTCTCCGCCGTGCCCGAGGTGCGCACCCTGCTCGTCGAGGCCCAGCAGCGGCTCGGCCGCGCCGAGCACCGCGTCGTCATCGAAGGACGCGACATCGGTACGGTCGTCTTCCCCGACGCGGACGTGAAGATCTTCCTCACCGCTTCGGCGGAGGCCCGCGCGCACCGGCGCAACAACCAGAACATCGCCGAGGGTCGCGGCGACGACTACGAGGCGGTCCTCGCCGCGGTGCAGCGCCGCGACCACCTCGACTCCACCCGCGCGGTGTCCCCACTGCGCGCGGCGGACGACGCGGTCGTCGTGGACACCAGCGACATGAACATCGACGAGGTGATCGCCGCGTTGCTCGCGGTGGTCGCCGAGCAGACTGGAGCGAAGCTGTGAGCGACGACCTGAGCACCGACTACACCGGGTTCGACGGCGACGGCACGTGGTCGGAAGAAGGTGACTGGGACATCGAGTTCGCCGAGGGCGGCGACCTCGAGGAGTTCGTCCCGGTCCCGACCGTCGCCGTGGTCGGCCGACCGAACGTCGGCAAGTCCACCCTGGTCAACCGCATCATCGGCCGACGTGAAGCCGTCGTCGAGGACGTCCCGGGCGTCACCCGCGACCGCGTCTCGTACGAGGCGTCGTGGAACGGCCGCCGATTCATGGTGCAGGACACCGGCGGATGGGAGCCCGACGCGAAGGGCATGCAGCAGTCCGTGGCCCGGCAGGCGGAGGTCGCGATGCGCACTGCCGACGCGATCCTCGTCGTCGTCGACGCCACGGTGGGCGCCACCAGCGTCGACGAGGCCGTCGCGAAGGTGCTGCGCCGGTCGAAGACGCCGGTGCTGCTCGTGGCGAACAAGGTCGACGACGACCGCGTCGAATCCGAGGCCGCGACATTGTGGTCCCTCGGACTCGGCCAGCCCTATTCGGTGTCGGCCACCCACGGCCGCGGCACCGGCGACCTGCTCGACGAGCTGCTCGCCAAGTTGCCGGCCACGCCCCGCGAGGGCACCGGTGGGGAAGGGCCTCGCCGCGTCGCGCTGGTGGGCAAGCCGAACGTCGGCAAGTCGAGCCTGCTCAACAAGCTCGCCGGCGACGAGCGGTCGGTGGTGCACGACATCGCCGGCACCACGGTCGACCCGGTGGACTCGATCGTCGAGCTCGGCGGCAAGCCGTGGCGGTTCGTCGACACCGCCGGTCTGCGCAAGCGCGTCAACAGCGCGTCCGGCGCCGAGTTCTACGCCTCCCTGCGCACGCGGGGTGCGATCGACGCGGCCGAGGTGGCGGTGTTGCTCATCGACGCCTCGCAGCCCATCACCGAGCAGGACCAGCGGGTCATCACGATGGTCGTCGAGTCCGGTCGCGCCTTGGTGATCGCCTTCAACAAGTGGGATCTCGTCGACGAGGACCGCCGCTACGAACTCGGCCGCGAGATCGATCGCGACCTGTTGCGGGTGCCGTGGGCGTCGCGGGTGAACATCTCCGCCAAGACCGGTCGCGCCGTGCAGAAGCTCGTCCCGGCCATGGAGACCGCCCTCGAGTCGTGGGACAAGCGCATCTCGACCGGACGCCTGAACTCCTGGCTCAAGGAGGTCGTGGCCGCGACCCCGCCGCCGATGCGCGGCGGTCGCCTGCCCCGGGTGCTGTTCGCCACTCAGGCGGCCACTCGGCCGCCGACCTTCGTGCTGTTCACCACGGGCTTCCTCGAGGCCGGCTACCGCCGCTTCCTCGAACGTCGCCTGCGTGAGGAGTTCAACTTCGACGGCAGTCCCGTGCGGATCTCGGTGCGCGTGCGGGAGAAGCGCGACCGCCGCAAGTGAGCTCCCGACGCCCGGTCGTGAAAACGCGCTGACCAGCCGATTAGTGTTTAGGTCCGTTCCTGTTGTAATCTCTGAGAGCGCTCGGAGAGAGCGCGGACGGGCTGTGGCGCAGCTTGGTAGCGCACTTGACTGGGGGTCAAGTGGTCGCAGGTTCAAATCCTGTCAGCCCGACAGCGAAAACCCCTTCCGGCTTCGGTCGGAAGGGGTTTTCTCGTCTCTGCCGAGGACTCATCCGGCCGTCGACGGCGCAGCGGTACGCACCGACCCCGGCGTCAACCCCGTCACGGTCGTGACGGGCGACGCCGTCCGTGACTCGGATATCGAACGTGCCGTGCACGGGCAGGACGCCCTCGTGCGCGCTCCAGCGACCTCGACTGGACCATCGTGCAACCGGTGAACCTCACCGACGGTGACGACGACGAGGCAACGGTTTCCGACAGCGACGTCTCGTCGTGAGCGGTCCCGCGACGTGCGGTCGGGCGCGTGCCGGCCGACCTGATCGACCGGCCCGAGTACGCCGGCGCCACAGTGGCGGTCTCCTGACACGGATCGCGCCGAACGCTCCCGGATCCGGTGCGCACCGTCCACGATGAGAAATGCGTCGGCGGATGGTCACTCTCCGTGCGGCACCATCCGTGCCCTGCGGCACCCGCGAAAGGACCACGATGACCACACGATTCAATCCCTATCTCGCATTCCGCGATTCCGCACGCGAGGCCATGGAGTTCTACAGGTCGGTGTTCGGCGGCGAACTGACGGTGAGCAGGTTCGCGGACATGAACGCCTCGCAGGATCCGAGCGAGGACGACAAGGTGATGCACTCGATGCTCACCACCGACCGCGGCTTCGTGCTCATGGCCTCGGACACCCCGAACGGCATGGACTACACGCCCGGTACGAACTTCTCGCTGTCGCTCAGCGGGGACGACGAGAGCGTGCTCCGGGGTTGGTGGGACGCGCTGAGCGACAGCGGTCGCGTCGACATGCCGCTCGAACGTGCCCCCTGGGGCGATCTGTTCGGCGTGTGCACCGACCGCTTCGGCGTGTCGTGGATGGTCAGCATCGGCGACCAGCAGGGCTGAACCCGCGCCGCTCGGCGCCCGTCAGCCGAGGCGGGCGTCGAGCTCGCGCACCAGTTTCGGTGGCGCGGTCTGCCGATAGGACATGTCGAGCAGTTCGGCGACCTCGTCCCAGTCCACCTCCGGACGGGCGAGGTCGTACCCGACCCACCCGGACGGCCCGAAATACATCGGCACATAGGTGTGGGGTTCCTCGAGCAGCGCGCGGCGCTCCTCCTCGTCGGGCTTGACGATGAGGGAGCGGGGAAACGGTGCGCGGGTGCCCTTCTCGCCGCCTCCGTAGACCGCGAAGGCCGTCCGGGTGGAGAAGAACGGACGGCCGTGCGAGATCTTCTCGCTCGCGCCGGGCAGGGCCAGCGCGAGCGAGCGCACACGAGCGAGCAGGGGATCCGCCTCGTCGAACATCACCGGATGCGGCATGAGCGGAGCGTACCGAGCGGCTACGACGACGGTCGCGCGATCAACTCTTCCGACTCTTCAGCGCATCGATACCGGCGTGCAACAGCGGCTCGACGCCGCGGCCGAGTTCCTCGAACCCGTCGCCGACCGTCTTGCCCTGACGGAACCGGAAGTAGATGCCTTCGAGGATCACCGCGAGCTTGTAGTAGGCCAGGGCGAGGTGGAACGCCATGTCCGACAGGTCGCGTCCACCGGCGGCCTCGTACCGCGCGAGCAGTTCGTCGTCGCCGAGGAAGCCCGGAGCGCGGGACACCGTCGAGACGGGGAATTCCGTGTTCTCCCGCGCCAGCCGCTGGTAGACCAGCAGCAACGCCACATCGGTGAGGGGATCGCCGATCGTGGCCATCTCCCAGTCCAGCACCGCGACCACCTTGTCGTCGTCGTCGACGAGGACGTTGTCGAGCCGGTAGTCGCCGTGCACGATGCCCACCTCGCCGTCGCCCGGCAGATTGTCGACGAGCAGCCGGTGAAGCTCGTCGGCGCCGTCGAGGTCCCGGCTGTGCGAGTTCTCGAGCTGGGTGGTCCAGCGCCGCACCTGCCGCTCGAGGAAGCCCTGGGGGCGGCCGAAGTCCTCGAGTCCCACGGCGGCCGGGTCCACCGCGTGCAGGGCGGCCAGGGTGTCGACCATCCGCTCGGAGATCACGCGCGTGCGCTCGGCGCCGAGCGGTTCGAGTTCCTCCGCGGTGCGATAGGGCGTCCCCACGACCAGATCCATGAGGTAGAAGGGCGCGCCGAGCACCGAATCGTCCTCGCACAGCAGGTACGAGCGGGGGACCGGTACCGCGGTGCCGGCGAGCGCGGAGATGACGCGGTACTCGCGAGCCATGTCGTGTGCCGTCGCGAGGACGTGTCCGAGTGGGGGACGGCGCAGCACCAGCCGCCGGTCACCGTCGGTCACCTCGTAGGTGAGATTCGAGCGCCCGCCGCTGATCAGGCGTGCGCGGAGGGGACCGGAGAACAGGTCGGGGGCGGAGGTCTGCAGATAGGCATCGAGCGCATCGAGGTCGAGGCCGGCGGGCACGTCGTTCATCGAGCTCCTTTCCGTCGGCTCCCACTATGACCGCGGGTGGGGATCCGTGTGCGGAGAACTCCCACCCACGCAGGTAATCCGGACGGTACGGAAACCACAAATATCCAGAATTCCTCTCCTCGGGATCGGCACCACCGACACCAGCCAGGACATGCGCCGACCCGCCGGTGCGATTGTGACGAACTACTGTCGACCCATGCCCGCTGCTCATCCTCTCGACCGAGACAACGTCCGCGACGCGCTGGACGCGTTCGACTCGCGCCGACTGCCGCTCGACGGCCGCCGGCACGCAGCCGTCGTCGTGGCGGTGCTCGACGACGGGAACGGCAACCCCGTCATGCCCCTCACGCGGCGCCCCACGCGTCTGCGGGCGCATCCCGGCCAGTTCGCGTTGCCGGGCGGGCGTCTGGACGAGGGGGAGCAGGCCGAGGAGGCCGCCTTGCGCGAGCTGCACGAGGAACTCGGACTCGACCTCGGCCCCGAGGCCGTGCTCGGCCGGCTCGACGACTACATCACGCGCTCCGGTTACGTCATGTCGCCGTTCGTCGTGTGGTCGGACACCGCCGTGACCGATCTGAAGCCCAGCCCCGACGAGGTCGACGTGCTCTTCGCCGTCACCACCGACGAACTCGACGTCGATCCGCGCTTCGTCACCATCCCCGAATCCGACAAGCCGGTGATCCAGTGGCCCTTCCGCGGTCACCTCGTGCACGCACCGACCGCCGCGGTGGTCTACCAGTTCCGCGAGGTCGTACTGCGCCGGCGGGCCACGCGCATCGACGGTCTCGAGCAGCCGGTCTTCGCCTGGCGTTGACACCCCGGAATCTCCGGTCGCGCGGCTGTGGAAGGCTGGACTCCGTGCCCGAACGGAACTCCGGCGGGGCACCACGAGAACGACCTCACGAGAACACGGAGCGGCCCACCATGACCGATGCGACCGGAACCGCCGACGCGCGCGGATCGGACCGCATCCTCACCGTGCCGAACGTCCTCAGCTTCGTCCGACTGCTGGGTGTGCCCGTCTTCCTCTATCTCGTCCTCGTCGCCCATGCCGATGTCTGGGCGCTGATCCTGCTGGCCGCGAGCAGTATCACCGACTGGGCCGACGGCAAACTCGCCCGGTTGCTCGACCAGACCTCCCGACTCGGCGCCCTTCTCGATCCCGCCGTCGACCGCCTCTACATCGTGGCCACCCTCGTCGCCCTCGTGGCGCGCGACATCGTGCCCTGGTGGATCGCGGTGATCCTCGTCGGCCGCGAACTCGTCCTGGCCCCGACCCTGGCCGTCTACCGGCGCCGGGAACTGCCCCCGCCGGACGTGCTGTACCTCGGCAAGGGCGCCACCTTCCTGCTCATGTGCGCACTGCCGCTGATGCTCGGGGCCGTCGCAGTGCCCGCCTCGGAGCCGATCACCGGCCCGCTCGGCTGGGCTGCCCTGATCTGGGGGACCGTGCTGTACGTGTGGACCGGCCTGCTGTACCTCGGGCAGGCCGTCGTGACGGCACGGATCGTGCCGGCCGGGCGGTGATCCGATGAGCCGCGCATGGGAACGCATCCGGCGCAATCCGGTGCCCTCGCTCCTGAAGTCGCTCCTCGAGGATCATCTCGACCCCGGCTACGCCGCGTCCGCCGCGGACCGGGCGGCAGGGCGCTCGAGCACCTCTCCGCGCGCGTCGCGCGCGTGGCTCGGCGTCGGAGTTCTCCTCGCCGGCCTCGTGATCGGCGTCGCGTACGCGCAGAACGCCGACGTGCAGGCCGGCACCGACAGCACCCGCGCCGAGATCCTCGACTCCCTTCGGGCAGGGGACGAACGCATCGCCGCGCTCACTGCACAACGGGACGAACTCGGTGCCGCGGTCGACGAACGACGCACCGCCCTGTTCTCCGACGGAGGCGACGGCGCGACCATCCTCGACCGACTCCGCGACGCCGAGACCGCAGCCGCAGCAACACCGGTGCGTGGTCCGGGGATCACGGTCACCCTCACCGAACCCGCCGCGCGACCGAACCTGTCGGATGCGGCACGACTCGAGGATCGGCCCACCGCGCTCGTTCTCGACCGCGACCTGCAGTCGGTCGTCAACGCGCTGTGGGCGGCCGGTGCGGAGGCCGTCGAGGTCGGGGGCGTGCGGGTGGGTCCCGGGGTGACCGTCCGGCAGGCCGGGGGAGCGATGCTCGTCGACAACCGGCCCGTATTCTCCCCGTACACGGTCTCGGCGGTGGGATCTCCCTCCCGGCTGCAGACGTCCTTCGTCGTCAGCGACGCCTACCTGCGCATCGCGGGGATTCAGCAGCTCTACGGGGTGGGATTCACCCTCGCCGAGGAGGACGATCTCGAGTTTCCGGCCGCCACGGTCCGGAAACTCGGCAGCAGTGGAGAAACGGGGTACAGGTGAAGCGACTCGAACACGGTCACGCGCTCTACGCGGTGCTCGCACTGGCGATCGGGATCGGCGCCGGAATCGTGTTCAGCCCACAGGTACCCGATGTCGTGCAGCCCTACCTGCCCATCGCGGTGGTCGCCGCGCTCGACACGGTCTTCGGCGGTCTGCGCGCCTATCTCGACGACATCTTCGACGCGAAGGTGTTCGTGGTGTCGTTCGTCTTCAACGTCCTCGTCGCCGCACTGATCGTGTGGCTCGGCGACCAGCTCGGGGTGGGCACCCAGCTGTCGACCGCAGTCATCGTCGTCCTCGGCATCCGCATCTTCGGAAACGCTGCCGCCCTACGTCGTCGCCTGTTCGGAGCCTGACCGTGACCGAACCGCAACAACCCGGCCCCACGCGCGACACCGGTACCACGCCCGAGACCGGCGCCGGCGCGGGCGACGAGACCACCACCGGGTCCGACGCGAGCCGCACCACCCGCTCGCAACGCGTCTTCCTCGTCCTCGCGGCGATTCTCGTCGTCCTGCTCGGCGCCGGCATCGCCACCCAGGTGCGCACGACCGACACCGGCGACGACCTCGACTCGGCGCGCCCTGCGGACCTGCTCGTGCTGCTCGACAACCTCAACCGCCGCGAAGCCGCTCTCCGCCAGGAGATCACCGAACTCGAGCGCACCCTCTCGAGTCTCGAACAGGAAGGCTCGGAAGCGGCACTCGAGGAAGCCCGCACGCGCCTGTACACGCTGTCGGTGCAACTCGGCACCGAACCCGCCACCGGGCCCGGAGTGGTTCTCACCGTCGACGATCCGCGCGAGGGCGTCGGATCGGAGGTGCTGCTCGACATGATCCAGGAGCTGCGCGCGGCGGGTGCCGACACGATGCAGATCGCCGGGGCGAACGGCGAGACCGTGCGCATCGGGGTCGATTCGTGGGTCACCGGACCGGGCGGCGACATCGTCGTCGACGACCGCGGACTCGACGCTCCGTACACCGTCACCGCCATCGGCGACGGACCGACTCTCGCCGCCGCATTGAACATTCCCGGCGGAGTGGTCGACACGGTCGCCCGTGCGGGCGGATCATTGTCCGTGGAACAGTCTCCGCAGGTGGAGGTGTCCGCCTTGCGGGAGATCGAGCCACGCCAATACTCTCAGCCCGGTAACTGAATCCGACGTTCCGGTCGAACGTCGTCTCCGAAAGGACCAGTCTTGACCGATTTCGCGACACCCGAGGATCTGCGGTACACCCCCGAGCACGAGTGGGTGCGCAGGACGGGCGCGACGACCGTGCGCATCGGGATCACCGACTACGCACAGTCCCAACTCGGCGACGTGGTCTTCGTGCAGCTGCCCGAGGCGGGCGCCGAGATCGCCGCCGGCGAGTCCTTCGGAGAGGTCGAGTCCACCAAGAGCGTGTCGGACGTGTTCGCGCCGCTGACCGCGAAGGTGACCGCCGTCAACACGGAACTCGACGCGAATCCCGAACTGGTGAACAGCAGCCCGTACGAGGACGGCTGGCTCGTCGACGTGGAGATCGGCAGCGAGAGCGACCTCGACGAGGCGCTCGCGGAGACGCTCGACGCGGAAGGTTACCGCGGGATCACGGAAGGCTGACGGACCCGACAGGTAACGTGACCGCGACTGTCTGCGTCAGTACCCCCGAGCGGGGTACGGTCGGATATGGCGTGTGCCGTGTCGGACCTGAACGGGGCGAACGAATCAGCGACCGTCCGGGATCACCCGGGTGGTCGAACGGATAAGGAGAAACGGTGAGCGAGAACGGCAACGCGGGCTACGAGGAGACTCCTGCAGAGACCACTTCGGTATTTCGCGCCGACTTCCTGAACGAAGTGGAGGGCGCGGGTTCGGCCACCACCGAAGCGCCCGTCTCGGGTGTTGAGGGCCTGCCCGCCGGATCGGCGCTGCTGGTGGTCAAGCGGGGACCCAATGCAGGATCGCGCTTCCTGCTCGACCAGCCCACCACCTCGGCGGGTCGGCATCCCGACAGCGACATCTTCCTCGACGACGTGACCGTCAGCCGTCGGCACGCCGAGTTCCGCCAGGACGAGGGCGAATTCCAGGTCGTCGACGTGGGAAGCCTCAACGGCACCTACGTCAACCGCGAGCCGGTCGACTCCGCCGTTCTCGCGAACGGCGACGAGGTGCAGATCGGCAAGTTCCGGCTGGTGTTCCTGACCGGTCCGCGAGGTAACCAGGGCGCGGGTAGCTGATGACCGCGGCCCGCCAGCCGGCGCCGGCCGGAATGTCGATCGGGTCGGTGCTCGACCGCCTGCGTCCGGAATTCCCGGACGTGACGATCTCGAAGATCCGGTTCCTCGAGGCCGAGGGACTGATCAGCCCGGAACGCACCCCCTCGGGCTACCGACGCTTCTCGATCGCCGACTGCGAGCGTCTGCGGTACGTGCTCACCGCGCAGCGCGATCAGTACCTTCCGCTCAAGGTGATCAAGGAGCAGCTCGAGGCGATCGACCGCGGCGCCGCCACGGTGGGATCGGTCGAGACCCGGATCACCCGGCCGCGCCCGCTGGCGGTCGCCCGCGGCGAGGTCTCGCCGGAGGATCTGCGCACCGACCGCGAGATCCGGGTGAGTCGCGACGATCTGTGCACCCGTGCGGGGATCGACGCGGCCTTCCTCACCGAGCTGGTGGGGGCGGGCCTGGTCAAGCCGGGCCCGGCCGGTTTCTTCGACGAGGACGCGGTGCTGCTCGCCCGCACGGCGAAAGCGATGGCGGAGTTCGGCCTCGAGGTTCGGCACCTGCGGGCGTTCAAGCTCGCCGCCGACCGCGAGGCCGCGCTCGTCGCGCAGATAGCCGGTCCGATCGCGAAGGGCCGCGACGCCGGGGCGCGGCAGCGCGCCGAGGAGATGGTGCGCGAACTGGCCGCACTGTCGTTGACATTGCACACCTGCCTGGTGAAAGCGGCGGTGCAGGGGGCCCTCGACCGTTAGGCGACGAATTCATCGCCGTGTGCGACCACGGGCCCTCCGTCGGGTGGTGACGTACGGCACCTGACGGATGCGCTGGAGGACACTAGAATTCCAGGCAGTACCTGTCGGGTGGTCCCACCACCGACGAGCAGCAGGACGGAGGCATCGCGATGAGCGAGATGCGGATAGTAGGGATTCGTATCGAACAGCCGCAGAACCAGCCTGTCCTCCTGCTGCGGGAGGTCGACGGCGATCGGTATCTGCCGATCTGGATCGGGCAGAACGAAGCGACCGCCATCGCCCTCGAACAGCAGGGGGTCGAACCAGCGCGGCCGCTGACCCACGACCTGATCAAGAACCTCCTCGAGGCGTTCGGTCACAACCTGCGCGAGGTGCGCATCGTCGACCTGCGCGAAGGGACGTTCTACGCGGATCTGGTCTTCGACGGAGGGATGCGCGTGTCCTGCCGGCCCTCCGACGGGGTCGCGGTGGCCTTGCGCATCGGCGCGCCGGTCCACGTCGAGGAACCGGTGCTCACGGAGGCAGGACTGGTCATGCCCGACGAACGGGAGGACGAGGTCGAGAAGTTCAAGGAGTTCCTTGACTCCGTCTCGCCCGACGATTTCAAGGCGACGGACGGCTGAGCGCCGTCCGTCCGCACGGCGACGAGCGTTGGCGCGCGCGTCGGCCGTGACGGTAGTAATGTCGAACGTTGCCTTCCGGTCGGCGTGTTGCAGCCCGACGCCCAACACCGGAGCGTACGCTGAGTTGATCCGCCAGGGATGACTCGGTGAGCCTGGGAGCGCTCGATGATCGGATGTGGTCGGGGGGATCCGCCAATCGATCGTTGCGAGGCAGAACTGGGCGCGCGAGAGGGAGTCAGTAGTGCGAGATCGGACGAAGGGACAGCCACTCGGCGTCGATTCCGGCGATCGCTCGAATCCGGCGCCGCGGACGAACGAGACCGACGAGATCCAACCGGGCCTGTTTCCGGACAACTCGGTACCCGACGAGCTCGTCGGCTACCGCGTGCCCATCGCCTGTCAGATCGCGGGAATCAGCTACCGCCAGCTCGACTACTGGGCCCGCACGAATCTGGTCGTACCGTCCATCCGCGGGGCCGCCGGCTCCGGTAGCCAGCGGCTGTACTCGTTCAAGGACATCCTCGTCCTCAAGATCGTCAAGCGCCTGCTCGACACCGGTGTCTCGTTGCAGAACATCCGCGTCGCCGTCGACCATCTCCGCAGCCGCGGGGTGGGCGACCTCGCGAAGATCACCCTGTTCTCCGATGGCACCACCGTCTACGAGTGCACGTCGCCCGAAGAGGTCGTCGACCTGCTGCAGGGCGGGCAAGGTGTCTTCGGGATCGCGGTGAGCGGCGCGATGCGCGAACTCACCGGCAGCATTGCCGATTTTCCCGCCGAACGCGCCGATGGCGGCGGCGTCGAGGAACGCCCCGAGGACGA
The DNA here is from genome assembly GCF_048381395.1 of Rhodococcus shunpengi. Lineage (NCBI taxonomy): Bacteria > Bacillati > Actinomycetota > Actinomycetes > Mycobacteriales > Nocardiaceae > Rhodococcus > Rhodococcus shunpengi. The sequence goes on along the minus strand of NZ_JBLWIU010000019.1, from coordinate 28,416 downwards.
ACTCGCGTCGCGTCGCCGCGAACGCATCAACCGCCGCATCGGCTGACCCCACCACTGATGTCGCATCGGCCGACGACACCGCCGATCCATCTCTGCTGATCCATCTCCACCACCTGCGGCGCTTTCCGCACCTGCGGTATTTCGACCCCTGCGACGTGATCTAGACTCGAAGATGCGTCGCCATCACGCGGGAGAGACCCGGACACCGAGCCGGGCGCCGAAGGAGCAGCACCTCCCCGTCAATCTCTCAGGCAACCGGGACCGCGTGAGCTCCGACGTCTCTGGAAAGCGGCGGGAGCACCCGCCCGCCCACGGGGAAAGGCTCTGGCCGGCCGAATCTCTCAGGCGCTCGCTCCGCGAGCTCACGACAGAGGGGGAGGAACCACCTCGCGCGACCGCGCGCATGTGGACCTCGCCGACCAGCCCGGGAGCTGCGATGACAGATGCCGTCACCTCGAACTTCGCCGATCGCCACATCGGCCCCGACACCGCCGGCCTGAACCGGATCCTCGACGTCGTCGGAGTCGATTCCCTCGACGCCCTCGCCACCGCCGCGGTACCGGCCGCCATCCTCGACGACCGTGCAGACAACGTGCCGACCGGCCTCGACGTCCTCGACGCGCCCCGCTCCGAGCACGACGTACTCGCCGAACTGAAGGCACTCGCGTCGCAGAACACCGTGGCGACATCGATGATCGGTCACGGCTACTACGACACGCTCACGCCGCCCGTGCTGCTGCGCAACATCATCGAGAACCCCGCCTGGTACACGGCCTACACCCCCTACCAGCCGGAGATCAGTCAGGGACGCCTCGAGGCGCTGCTGAACTTCCAGACCATGGTCGCCGACCTGACCGGCATGGAGATCGCGAACTCGTCGATGCTCGACGAGGCCACCGCCGCCGCCGAGGCGATGACCCTGCTGCGCCGCGCGAACCGCAAGTCCAAGAGCCCGCGCCTGGTCGTCGACGTCGACCTGTTCGCGCAGACCGCCGCGGTGCTGGCGACCCGCGCCGAACCACTCGGCATCGAGATCGTCACCGCCGACCTCGCTGCCGACGGACTGCCCGAGGGCGAGTTCTTCGGCGTGATCCTGCAGGTGCCCGGCGCTTCGGGACGCATCATCGACGCCGCTCCGATCATCGCGGCCGCCCACGACCGCGGCGCGCTCGTCGCCGTCGGTGCCGACCTGCTGGCCATGACCCTGATCACCCCGCCCGGGGAGCAGGGCGCCGACGCGTGCTTCGGCACCACCCAGCGGTTCGGTGTGCCGATGGGCTTCGGTGGGCCGCACGCCGGCTACCTCGCCGTCGGTAGCGCCCACACCCGCACCCTGCCGGGACGCCTCGTCGGTGTCTCGGTGGACGCGGACGGCAACCCGGCCTACCGGCTCGCGTTGCAGACCCGTGAGCAGCACATCCGCCGTGAGAAGGCCACCAGCAACATCTGCACCGCCCAGGTGCTCCTCGCCGTGCTCGCGGCCATGTACGTCTCGTACCACGGCGCCGAAGGCCTCACCGGCATCGCCCGCCGCGTCGCCGGGCACGCCCGCCGCCTCGCCGACGGTCTGCGCGCCGGTGGCGTCGAGGTCGTCCACGACGAGTTCTTCGACACCGTCCTCGTGCGCGTCCCGGGGCGCGCCGACGCCGTGCTCGCCGCCGCCCTCGAGGCCGGCATCAACCTGTACCGGGTCGACGACGATCACGTGTCGATCTCGTGCGACGAGGCCACCACCGCGGCGCACGTGGACGCGGTCCTGGGCGCTTTCGGCGTCGACGCCGGGGAGGCCGCCGAGGGAACGGCGCTGCCGCAGGCCCTGGCCCGCACCAGCGAGTTCCTGCAGCACGAGGCGTTCACCCGCTACCGCACCGAGACCGCGATGATGCGTTACCTGCGGCGTCTGTCCGACAAGGACCTCGCCCTCGACCGGACGATGATCCCACTGGGCTCGTGCACGATGAAGCTCAACGCCGCCGCCGAGATGGAAGCCATCACCTGGCCCGAGTTCGCGGGTCTGCATCCCTTCGCTCCGGCGGACCAGACGGGCGGCATCCGCCGTCTCATCGCCGACCTGGAGGGTTGGCTCGCCGCGGTGACGGGCTACGACGCCGTGAGCCTGCAGCCCAACGCCGGCAGCCAGGGTGAGTACGCGGGTCTGCTCGCGATCCGCCACTACCACCTCGACCGCGGCGACACCGATCGGGACATCTGCCTGATCCCGTCGAGCGCGCACGGCACCAATGCCGCATCCGCTGTGATGGCGGGCATGCGTGTCGAGGTCGTCGCGTGCCGTCCGAACGGCGACGTCGATCTCGACGACCTGCGCGCCAAGATCGCCGACCACGGTGCGCGACTGGCCGCGATCATGATCACCTATCCGTCCACGCACGGTGTCTACGAGCACGACATCGCCGACATCTGCGGTGCCGTGCACGACGCCGGCGGTCAGGTGTACATCGACGGCGCCAACCTCAACGCTCTCGTGGGTCTGGCGCGGCCGGGCAAGTTCGGGGGCGATGTCAGCCACCTGAACCTGCACAAGACCTTCTGCATCCCGCACGGTGGTGGCGGTCCGGGGGTCGGCCCGATCGGTGTCCGTTCGCATCTGGCCCCGTACCTGCCGGGTCATCCGGCGGAGCCGGGACTCGGGGGAGCGGGACCGGTCTCGGCGGCGCCCTTCGGGTCGGCGTCGATCCTGCCGATCACCTGGGCGTACATCAAGATGATGGGTGCCGAGGGACTGCGTCGCGCGTCGCTGACGGCAATCGCGTCGGCCAACTACATCGCGCGTCGTCTCGACGAGTACTTCCCGGTGCTGTATACGGGGGAGACCGGCATGGTCGCCCACGAGTGCATCCTCGATCTGCGTCCGCTGACGAAGGCGACGGGGGTGACGGTCGACGACGTCGCGAAGCGTCTGGCCGATTACGGCTTCCACGCGCCGACGATGAGCTTCCCGGTGGCCGGCACCCTCATGGTCGAGCCCACCGAGAGCGAGGACATCGCCGAACTCGACGCGTTCATCGACGCGATGATTTCGATCCGCGGTGAAATCGACCGGGTCGGGGCAGGAGAGTGGCCGGTGGACGACAATCCGCTGCGCGGGGCTCCGCACACCGCGGAATGCCTGGTGGGTGAGTGGAACCACCCGTACTCGCGGGAGATCGCGGTGTTCCCGATGGGGAAGAGCCGGGCCAAGGTGTGGCCGGCGGTGCGGCGTATCGACGGCGCACACGGCGACCGGAACCTGGTGTGCTCGTGCCCTCCCTTGGAGGCGTACAGCGGCTGATGCCGGGGATGGCCGACGGACACGTCCGTCGGCCATCTTCATCGATAGAATAACTCCGAATAGTACGGAAACCAAAGAAATACAGAACCTCTACCCAGTAAGAACACATCTCACCCTGCCCTGAGGGCAAGGCCCTCAGTTCGCGGCGGTCAGCTCGAGGACGGAGATCTCCGGTGGGGTGCCGACCCGCACGGGCGGTCCCCACGCGCCGGTGCCCTGGGACGTATAGATCTGCGTGTCACCGAAGCGGTCGAGTCCGGTGACGGTGGGGTTGGCGAGGGATACGAACGGCCGCAGCGGCCACATCTGTCCGCCGTGGGTGTGCCCGGACAGCTGCAGGTCGACTCCGAGTTCGCGGGCCTCGTCGATGTGCCGGGGCTGGTGGGCGGCGAGGATCACCGGGGTACCGTCCGCGATGCCGTCGAGGGCGGTGGGCATGTCCGGGTGGTGGGGTTCGGTGGCCGTGTAGTCGTGGACGCCGGCGAGCGCGACGACGTCGCCGGCGCGTTCGAGGACGACGTGCTCGTTGCGCAGGGTGCGTACACCGAGCGTCTCCCAATGGTCGAGCCATGATTCGGCGTCGTCGGAGTAGTACTCGTGGTTGCCGCTGACGCCGTACACCCCGAGCGGGGCCTGCAGCTGCCGGAGCGGTTCGAGGTCGGAACCGACGAGGTCGACGGTGCCGTCGGCGAGGTCGCCGCCGAGCACGATCAGGTCGGGCTGCTGGTCGGCGACGAGGTCGACGACGCGTTGCACGAAGTCGGCGCCGCGGGCGGGTCCGACGTGCAGGTCGGTGACGAGCGCGATCCGGGCGCCGTCGAAGCCGGTGGGCAGGTCCTGCAGCGCGACGGGCACGGTGACGATCCGCGGCCGGTCGGCTTCGACCGTGCCGTATCCGACGGCGGCGACCGCGGCGACGACGAGCACGGCGGTCGCGATGCGCAGACCCCGTCGCGGGGTCACGTCGGTGGTCGGCCCGGGGTGTCCGCGCCGGACGAGGCGGGCGACGAGCAGTCCCGCTCCGACGAGCAGGAGCCCGAGCATCAGGTACAGCACCACCGCCATCCAGCTCCAGCCGAGGAACCCGATGGGGCGGGCCCAGGCGGGGTCGAGCGCCGTGCCCACCCCGGAGGCACCGAGCGTGAGGACGAACATCGCCGCCAGGACGAGGTCGGCGGCGAGGGCGGCAGGACGCGGCAGGCCGGGTGCCCGGACGAGTCGTCGATGCAGCAGGTAGGTGAGGAGGGCGAGGAAGACCCCCATGACGAGAAGTCGGAGCACGGTCAGGACGTCAGCTTTCGGAGGAGGTCGGTGAGATCGGCCGGGTCGGTGGTGTCGACGACGGTGAGGTTGCCGTCGGTGGCCTCGGCGGCTTGCTCGAGGACGGGGTCGGTGCGGTCGCCGAGGATGACGACGTCGATCCGCACAGGGGTGGCAGGGGACGCGAGTTCGTCGATCGCCGCGCGCAGGTCGCGGGCGGCCGTCTCGTCGGGGTCGTCGCTGTCGACGACGACGAGCACGGAGTTCGGTCGGCCCGGGTCGTAGTTGTCGACGGCGTCGCGGTAGGCGGCGGTGAGGGTGGCGTAGACCGGTTCGCGCTCGACGAGGTCGATGTCGTCGAGGACCGAGGACATCGCCGCGCGCTTGGACTCGGTGAGGCCGTCGCGGATGACGGCGACGCGGTGCCCGCTGGGGGTGTCGGCGAAGACGTACATGCCCATCACCGAGTTGATGGAGGCTCGGCGCATGGCCTCGCGCAGGGCCCCCGCGGTGGCGGTGAGGCGGGTGCCGTCGCCGGCGGGGGTGCCCATGGAGGTGGAGGTGTCGACGACCATCGTGACCTTGCGCGGGGACACCGGGGCGAGACGCAGTGCGACGAGGACGTCGTCGACGGTGGGGTCGGCGGGGGCGAGGACGGTGTCGACGCGGGGCAGCGGCAGTTCCCCGGCGGGTTCGGGGGCGGCGTCGGCGGTGCGGAAGCCGTGGGCGGTGAGGATGCCGGTCTGTTCGGGGCGACGCGCGTAGTCGGTGAACTCCGCGGCGGCGCGGGCGAGGGTCTCGTCGACCCAGGGGGCGTCGACGACGGCGGTGGGGAAGTCGACGACGGGTGCGACGCCGATCGGCAGGTGGCCGGTGAGGCCGCGGACCTGCCCGTCGGTGAGAGCGCGGTGCAGTTGCTGTTCGACGACCGGCACGGCGTGGATGGGGGCCTCGGTGTCGGGGCGGGCGCCGAGCGCGGCGAGGGTGTCGGCGGTGGTGCCGACTGCGCCGAGGGTGTCGGCGCCGAGCGCGAGGGTGCTCACGGCGGTGATGGCGGTGGGGGTGGCGGCCTGTTCGAGGGTGACCGGTCCGGCGCCGATGCCGGTGGTGGCGGCGGTGACGGCTTCGAGGGCGAGGGTGGTGGCGTGGGTCTCGGTGCCGGTGGGCAGGGCGAGGCCGAGGGTGCCCCAGATGTCGAGTCCGCTCTCGCGCATGGCGGCGGGGTCGTTCTGGAGTCGGGGCAGGTCCTGCCAGCGGACGGTGGCGGTGGTGAGGGCGCGGCCGAGGTCGGTGGGGACGGCGAGCACGACCGGGGAGGTGGCGAGGGAGCGGGGGGTGCCGTCGATGGTGTCGGCGGCGCGGGCGCTCATCCGGGTGTCGAGGGGCACCCACAGGGCGGGTTCGGGGCCGAGTGCCGGATCCCAGGTGCCGGCGGTGAGGGTGTCGGCGGCGGCGAGGCTGTCGACGGCGGTGATCTCGGCGGTGACGCAGTGGTCGCGGATGACGCGGACGCCGCCGTCGGTCCACTGGTCGGCGAGTTCGGTGAGGGCGGGAGCGATGAGGGGGTCGGCGGCGATGTGCAGGACGGTGTCGCCTTCGACGCAGGTTTCGGCGGCGGCGGTGGCCTGGTCGTCGATGTTGTCGCGGAGGCGGAACCAGCCGAGGACGGCGAGCAGGGCGAGTACTACGCCTACGGCGACCACGATGACGCTCGTGCTGATTCCTCGTCGTCCGCTGCCGCGATGTCGCCCGCCCACGTCGTGTCCGCCTCGTTTCGTTCGTCGGTCCGATGGTCGAGTCTAGTGAGAGACGGGATGTGACCTGGCTTCGCCGCGCGGTGCGGGGACGGGCAGGGCCCCGATCCGGTGTGGATCGGGGCCCTGGGGTGTCGGTGTGCGGGTCAGGCGTACTTGGCCTTGTTCTCGCGGCGACGGCGGTGCAGGATCGGCTCGGTGTAGCCGCTGGGCTGCGTGGTGCCTTCGAGGATGAGTTCCTTGGCGGCCTGGAAGGCGATGTTGTCGTCGAAGTTCGGGGCGAGCGGCCGGTAGCCGGGGTCGCCTTCGTTCTGCCGGTCGACGACGGGTGCCATGCGCTCGAGGGAGGCGATGACCTCGTCGGCGGTGACGACGTCGTGGCGGATCCAGTTGGCGAGGAGCTGGCTGGAGATGCGCAGGGTGGCGCGGTCCTCCATGAGCGCGACGTCGTGGATGTCGGGGACCTTGGAGCAGCCGACGCCGGCGTCGATCCAGCGCACGACGTAGCCGAGGATGGACTGGCAGTTGTTGTCGAGTTCTTCGCGCTTCTCCTCGTCGGACCAGTTCGGGTTCTCGGCGAGGGGGATGGTGAGGATGTCGTCGACGGTGGCGCGGCTGGTGCCCTTGAGCTCGTTCTGGACGGCGAAGACGTCGACCTCGTGGTAGTGGGTGGCGTGCAGGGTGGCGCCGGTGGGCGAGGGCACCCAGGCGGTGTTGGCGCCGGCCTTGGGCTGGCCGATCTTCTGCTCGACCATGTCGCGCATGAGATCGGTCATGGCCCACATGCCCTTGCCGATCTGGGCCTTGCCCTGCAGGCCGCAGGCGAGGCCGGTGTCGACGTTCCAGTCCTCGTAGGCGGCGATCCAGCGCTGCTGCTTCATCGCGGCCTTGCGGACGACGGGGCCGGCCTCCATGGAGGTGTGGATCTCGTCGCCGGTGCGGTCGAGGAAGCCGGTGTTGATGAACACCACGCGGTCGGAGGCAGCCTTGATGCAGGCGGCGAGGTTGACGGTGGTGCGTCGTTCCTCGTCCATGATGCCGACCTTGAGGGTGTTGGTGGGCAGGGAGAGGACCTCTTCGACGCGGCCGAACAGTTCGGTGGTGAAGGCGGATTCCTCGGGGCCGTGCTGCTTGGGCTTGACGATGTAGATCGAGCCGGTGCGGCTGTTGGCGAGCGGGCCGTGGTCCTCGTCGATGTGTAGGCCGTGGATGGCGCACAGGCTGGTGACGAGCGCGTCGAGGATGCCTTCGGGGACCTCGTTGCCGTCGCGGTCGAGGACGGCGGGGTTGGTCATGAGGTGTCCGACGTTGCGGACGAACAGCAGGGAGCGGCCGTGCAGTTCGAGGTCGCTGCCGTCGAGGGCGGTGTAGACGCGGTTCGGGTTGAGCGTGCGGGTGAGGGTCTTGCCGCCCTTGTCGAAGGATTCGGACAGGTCGCCGCGGTTGAGGCCGAGCCAGTTGCGGTAGCCGATGACTTTGTCGTCGGCGTCGACGGCGGCGACGGAGTCCTCGAAGTCCATGATGGTGGTGACGGCGGATTCGAGGACGACGTCCTTGACGCCGGCGGCGTCGGTGCTGCCGATGGGGGACTCGGGGTCGATCTGGATGTCGATGTGCAGGCCGTGGTTGCGCAGCAGCACCGAGGACGGGGTGGCCTTGTCGCCGAGGTAGCCGACGAGCTTGTCGGGCTGGGCGAGTCCGGTGACGGTGCCGTCGCCGAGGGTGACCTTCAGTTCGGTGCCGTCGATGCGGTAGCCGGTGGAGTCGGCGTGCGAGCCCTGCGCGAGGGGTGCGGCCTTGTCGAGGAAGTCGCGGGCCCAGGCGATGACCTTGTCGCCGCGGACCTTGTTGTAGCCGGTGCCCTTCTCGGCGCCCCCTTCTTCGGGGATGACGTCGGTGCCGTAGAGCGCGTCGTAGAGCGATCCCCAACGCGCGTTGGAGGCGTTGAGCGCGAAGCGGGCGTTGAGGACGGGCACGACGAGCTGCGGGCCGGCGGTCTCGGCGATCTCGGAGTCGACGTTCTCGGTGCCGATGGTGAACGGCTCGGGGGCCGGAACGAGGTAGCCGATCTCTTCGAGGAAGGCCTTGTAGGCGGCCGGGTCGTGGGGCTGTCCGGCGCGGTCGCGGTGCCAGCCGTCGATCTGGGCCTGGAGTTCGTCACGCTTGGCGAGCAGCGCCCGGTTCTTGGGGGCGAGGTCGTGGACGATCTTGTCGGCACCTGCCCAGAAGGTGTCCGCGTCGAGCCCGCTGCCGGGGATGGCCTCGTTGTTGACGAAGTCGTAGAGAACCTGCGCGATCTGAAGTCCGCCGACCTGCACGCGTTCTGTCATCACCCTCACTCTTTCCGGTTGCTGTGCGGCCGGAAACGTCCCGGCCGCACGGAATCGTCGATTATGTTACCCGCCAGTAGTATCGGGCGCAGTGGTTCTGTGCGCCTGCAGGGCGGTACATCGATTCACCAGCTCTTCTCTCAGAGCTGCGGCGCGACGGGTGAGCGCCGACTGCTCGCGGACGTACTGTGCGCGTCCGGCGGCAGTCTCGATCCTGATGGGCGAGTAGCCGTAGTCCTCGAGATCATACGGGCTTGCCCGCATATCCAATTCACGGGCTGCGGACGCGTGTCGCAGGCACCGCACCGTCAGCTCCGAATCCGTCAACGGCAGCAGCTTGTAGGCCCACTTGTACAGGTCCATGCCGGCGTGCAGGCAGCCGGGTTGCTCGCTGCGCACCTGCTGGTCGCGGGTCAGTTCGGTGGCGTTGCGCGGGACGGCGTCGGGGGTGAAGAACCGGAACGCATCGTAATGGGTGCATCGAAGCTGCATTGATTCCACCACCGTGTCGGTTCCGGTGTGGCCGAGCCGCAACGGCACCGACGAATGCCGCACCCCGTCGACCCCCGCCCGGTACACCATCGCCCACTCGTGCAATCCGAAGCAGCCGAGCTGCGGCGGCCGGGAGGCCGTCGCGGTGAGCAGCCCCGCGACGAAGTCGACGGTGTCGGCGCGCCGGTCGAGCACCTCCCGGCCCACCCGCACCCCCGGCTGCCCGTCGACGGTGACCCGCTCGTAGCCCGGATGGTCGCGGTAGCCGCGCACCGCGGCCGCGCCGAGCAGCACGGTGCCGTAACCGGGATGCCAGCGCCGCAGCTGGCTCGGCCGCAGGCTGTAGTAGGTGAACAGGAAGTCGTGCACCGGGTGGCCGCGCCCGGTGGCGCGTCGTTCGAGATGCCCGGCGAGCAGCTCGTCCACGACGGCGTGGTGGGCGTCGCGCCGCGCGGTCCATTCGGTCTCGGCCAGGATCGCCGGGCGGTCGGTCACGGACGGGGAGCGGGTCATGGTTCTCGTTCGGTCGATCGGGGTGCGGTCGTGCGGGGGCGGTTGCCCAGCGGATCCGCGACCCGGTGGGTGGCGTCGCGGACCGTCCCGACGAACTCTTCCACGAGGTCCTCGAGCGCGACGATGCCCCGCAGCGTTCCGGTGGTGTCGGTCACCCCGGCCAGATGCGCGTTGTTGCGGCGCAGCGCGGCCAGCGCCTCGTCGAGACCGTCGCCGATCCCGATGGCCGGCAGCTTCCGGATCACCGCGGTAGGGATGACGGTCTCGGGACCGGTGGACTGTTCCCGCACCAGATCGAGCACGTCCTTGATGTGCACATAGCCGGTGATCGTGCCGTCGGGTCGGCGCGTGGGATACCGGGAGAAGCCGGTGGTGGTGACCGCGTGCTCGACGTCGCCGAGGGTCGGGCCCGCGCCGGTGTGCGGGACGGTGCGCACCCGGGCGAGCGGGATCATCACGTCGGCGACGGTGCGGTCGCCGGTGGCCAGAGCACGGGTGAGGCGCTTGTGTTCCTCCGCGTCGAGCAGCCCCTCGGAGCGGGATTCACCGATCATCTCGGTGAGCTCCACGGCGGAGACGGAGGTGTCGAGTTCGTCCTTCGGGTCGATGTGCGCCGCGCGCAGGGTGGCGTTGGCGCACAGGTTGTAGAACGCGATGACCGGCCGGGCGGGTCGCATGAACAGTAGGTGGATCGGCACGAGCAGCATCGCGGCGCGTTCCGGGCCGGCGATGGCGATGTTCTTCGGCACCATCTCGCCGAGCAGGATGTGCAGCACCACCACGATCGTGAGCCCGATGGTGAACGCGATGGGGTGCAGCAGCGCGTCGGGCACCCCGGCCGCATGCAGGGGCACCTCGATCAGGTGCGCGATGGCCGGTTCGGCGACGCGGCCGAGCAGGATCGAGCAGATCGTGATGCCGAGCTGGGAGCCGGCGAGCATGAGCGAGAGGTGTTCGCCGGCGTGGATGACGGTGCGGGCGCGGGTCTTGCCCTGGGCGAGCAGTGTCTCGAGGCGGTCGCGGCGGACGGTGATGAGGGAGAACTCGGCGCCGACGAAGAAGGCGTTGCCGGCGAGCAGCAGCACGGCGAGGACGATCGCGAACCAGTCGCTCATCGACGCTCACCACCCTCGTCGGCAGCGGGGGCGTCGTCGCTGTCGTCCCTGTCCCCATCGCTGTCGCCGTCGGGGTTCTCGGGGTCGGGGGCGGCGCCGGGGACGAGCAGCACCCGGTCGATGCGGTGTCCGTCCATCTCGAGGATGCGCGCGTACCAGGTGAGGTCGCGTTCGCCGCGGCGCAGCGGCAGCTGGATCTCGTCGTCGACCTCGGGGATGCGGCCGAGTTCGGTGAGGATCAGTCCGGCGAGGGTCTCGTAGTCGCCGTCGGGGGCGCGGTAGCCGGTGAGCTGGGCGAGCTCGTCGGTGCGCAGCAGACCCGTGCACGACCAGCCGTCCCCCTCGCGGTGGGCGTCGAGTTCGGTCTCGTCGTGTTCGTCGCGGACGTCGCCGACGATCTCCTCGACGAGGTCCTCCATGGTGATCAGTCCGGCGGTGCCGCCGTATTCGTCGACGACGAGCGCGACCTGCATGCCGTCCGAGCGCACCCGTTCCATGACGGTGTCGCCGTCGAGGCTGGACGGCACGGTGGGCACGCGGCGGGCGAGGGCGCCGACGGCGGTGGTGCCGCGCGCCGGGCCGGGCACGGTGAATGCGTGCTTGACGTGCACGACGCCGAGAGGGGCGTCGAGGTCGCCGTCGACGATCGGGAAGCGTGAGTAGCCGGTGCGGGCGGACAGTTCGATGAGGTCGAGGACGGTGGCGTTGCGGTCGAGGCTCTCGACGGTGCTGCGCGGGGTCATGAGGTCCTCGGCGGTGCGGTCCCCGAACTGCAGGGAGCGGTAGACCAGGCGGGCGGTGTGCTCGTCGAGGGTGCCGCTGCGGGCCGAGGCGCGCACCAGCGACCCGAGTTCCTGCGGGGAACGCGCCGAGCGCAGTTCCTCGGCCGGTTCGATGCCGAGGCGCCGCACGATGTGGTTGGCGGCGCCGTTGAGTCCGAGGATGGCCCAGCGGAACAGCAGCGAGAACGCCAGTTGGAGGCCGGCGGTGGCGCGGGCGGTGCCCATGGGCCGGGCGATGGCGATGTTCTTGGGGACCAGTTCGCCGAAGACCATGGAGAAGGAGGTGGCGATGAGCAGCGCGAGGACCAGCGAGACGGTTGCGGCGACGGAGGTGCTCAGGCCGATCGCGTCGAACAGCGGGGTGAAGAACTGCGCGAGGATCGGTTCGGCGAGATAGCCGGTGATCAGTGTGGTGATGGTGATGCCGAGCTGGGCGCCGGACAGCTGGAACGACAGGGTGCGGTGCGCGTGCTGGACCTGCCGGGCGCGTCGGTCGCCGTCGTGGGCGTGCGCGTCGACGGCGCTGCGTTCGAGGGCGGTCAGGGAGAACTCGGCGGCGACGAACAGGGCGGTGCCTGCGGTGAGCGCCACGAAGCCGAGGAGGGCGGCGATATCGAGCAGGACGGACATCAGGGGCGGTCCTGCCGGGCGGGGTGGTGGCCGGGGTGGTGACCCGGCCCGCTAGAGGATCCTTCCGGCCCGGAGTCGCACTCCGGGCAGGGGGAGCTGGTGTCGGGTGGTGGGCTGGTGGTGGGTGCCGCGGGCACCGGTGTCCTCTCGTCGGGTCCGGTCGCGGACGGTGTCCGCCTGCCGGAAGTGGTTTCGACGGGTACCGATTCTACTGAGCGGGGTTGCCGTGTGTCGCGGTGCAGGCGACGGTGCGGCGCCTACGGTGGGGGTCGAGCAGGTGTCCCGGTGGAACGAAGGAGCGTGGATGAGCGGCGGCGAGGGTCCGGAACACGGCGGCAGCGGCGAGCGGGTGCCGAGCCGGTGGGAGGAGATCGTGGCGGAGAATCCGGCGCATTCGTCGTGGTACGTCGAACGGTTCCGCACGATGGTTGCTCAGGGGCAGGACACCGTCGGGGAGGCCCGGTTGATCGATGCGATGGTGCCGCGCGGGGCACGGATCCTCGATGCCGGGTGTGGACCGGGCCGGCTCGGCGGCTATCTGCACCGGGCCGGGCACCGTGTGGTGGGGGTGGATGTCGATCCGGTGCTGATCGCGGCGGCGGAGGAGGATCATCCGGGGCCGGAATGGCTGGTCGGGGATCTGGCCGAGCTGGATCTGCCGGCCCGCGGTGTCGACGCCGACTTCGATGTGATCGTGTGCGCGGGGAATGTGATGACCTTCGTGGCGCCGTCGACCCGAGTGGCGGTGCTGCGCAATTTCGCGGCGCATCTGGCGCCGCAGGGCCGGGCGGTGATCGGTTTCGGGGCGGGCCGCGAGTATCCGTTCGAGGAGTTCTTCGCCGACGCGCAGCAGGCGGGTCTGGCGGTGCAGGTGCGGCTCTCGACCTGGGATCTGCGGCCGTTCAGCGACGACGCGGAGTTTCTGGTGGCGGTGCTGGGTCGGGCGTAGCCGCGGTCTCGGCGGGGGTGTCGGCGGCCTGGGCGCGCGAGAGCGCCACGGTGGTCACGAGCATCACGACGACCGCGGCGCCGACGAGGATCCGTCCGGGGCCGTCGGTGCGCAGGTGTTCACCGAGCACGGTCATGCCGAGCACGATCGCGGCGAGCGGTTCCCCGACGGTCAGGGCGGGCAGCGATGCGGTGAGCGATCCGGCCTGGAAGGCGCGTTGCTGCAGGTAGATCGCGGCGGCGCCGGCGGCGACGAGCGTCCAGGTCTGCCACGAGGTGAGCAGGGGGCCGATGCCGTCTTCGGCGAGGTCGGTGACGTGTTTGGTGAACGCGCTGGTCACGCCGTAGAGGATGCCGGCGGCGATCCCGAACGACAGCGCCCGTAACCGCGGTGAGAGCAGGGCGACGACGACGGCGGCGGCGGTGACGGCGAGTACCGACCCGAGCGGCAGCGCCCAGCGGACGGCGGCGGCGTCACCGGTGCCTTCGCTGGGGTTGCCGACGAGCAGGAAGATCGCCAGCGCCGCGCACAATGCGCCGGCGAGCAGCCAGGTGGTGCGGGTGACGCGGCGGCCGGTGGTGGCGGCGGCGAGCGGCAACGCGAACAGCAGCGACGCGACGAGCAGGGGCTGGACGAGCAGCACCGACCCGAACACGAGCGCGATCACCTGCAGGACGTAGCTGCCGCCGTCGCCGAGGATCCCCGCCCACCAGCGGGGGCTGCGCAGCAGCGAACCGACGAGCGAGTCGGTGTCGGGCACGGCAGCGGCCGAACTCTGTTGCGCGACACTGCCGACCGCGATGAGCGCGGCGGCGGCGAGCGCACACAGGACGGCGACTGCCGTGCCCGTCATCGCGTCAGGCCTGCACTTCGGAGCGGTCCCCGCTCCACAGGGTGTGGAACTTGCCGGGGCGGTCGGTGCGCTCGTAGGTGTGGGCACCGAAGAAGTCGCGCTGGCCCTGGGTGAGGGCGGCGGGCAGCCGGTCGGCGCGCAGTCCGTCGTAATAGGACAGCGACGACGCGAACGCCGGGACGGGGATGCCGAGCTGGGTGGCGGTGACCACCACGCGACGCCAGCTGTCGATGCCGATCTCGATGGCGTCCCGGAAGTACGGCGCGAGGATCAGGCTGGGCAGGGCCGGATCGGCGTCGTAGGCCTCCTTGATGCGGTTGAGGAACTGGGCGCGGATGATGCAGCCGCCGCGCCAGATCGTCGCGAGCGCGGCGCGGTCGACGTTCCAGCCGTATTCGGCGCTGCCGGCGGCGATCTGGTCGAAGCCCTGCGCGTAGGCGACGATCTTCGACGCGTACAGGGCAGCGCGGATGTCCTCGGTGAACTGCGCGGCGTCGGTGGGGGCGGCGCCGAGGTTGCCGGCGGCGAGGCCGCGGGCGGCGGCGCGCTGGTCGCGGGAGCCGGACAGGGCGCGGGCGAAGACCGCTTCGGCGATGCCGGTGACGGGGACGCCGAGGTCGAGGGCGGCCTTGACGGTCCAGCGGCCGGTGCCCTTCTGTTCGGCGGCGTCGACGATGACGTCGACGAGGGGCTTGCCGGTGGCGGCGTCGGTCTGGCGCAGCACCTCAGCGGTGATCTCGATGAGATAGGACTCGAGGGTGCCGGTGTTCCAGTCGGCGAAGACGTCGGCGATCTGCCCGGCGTCGTAGCCGAGGGCGTCGCGCAGCAGGTGGTAGGCCTCGCCGATGAGCTGCATGTCGGCGTATTCGATGCCGTTGTGCACCATTTTCACGAAGTGGCCGGCGCCGTCGGGGCCGATGTGGGTGCAGCAGGGGGTGCCGTCGACCTGCGCGGCGACCTTCTCGAGCAGCGGGCCGAGCGCCTCGTACGATTCGGCGGGGCCGCCGGGCATGATCGACGGGCCGTTGAGGGCGCCTTCCTCGCCGCCGGAGATACCGGCGCCGACGAAGTGCAGGCCGCGGGCGCGCAGGGCGGCTTCGCGGCGGATGGTGTCGGTGTAGAGGGCGTTGCCGCCGTCGATGATGATGTCGCCGGGTTCCATCGCGTCGGCGAGCTCGTCGATGACCGCGTCGGTGGCGTCGCCGGCCTTGACCATGATCAGGACGCGGCGTGGCTTCTCGAGGGCGGCGACGAACTCGTCGATGGTTTCGGTGCGGACGAAGGTGCCGTCGCTGCCGTGCTCGGCGAGCAACGCGTCGGTCTTGGCGATGCTGCGGTTGTGGAGGGCGACGGTGTAGCCGTTGCGGGCGAAGTTGCGGGCGATGTTCGAGCCCATCACGGCCAGTCCGGTCACGCCGATCTGGGCCTGCGGTGTTTCGGTGCGTTCGACGGTCATGGTCTACAGCTTCCCCCGAAACGGGGGCCGATCGAAATCGGGGCGGGTCGAACGGTGCGGCGTGTCGCGGCTCAGAGGCCGAGCAGCAGGGACAGTTCGGTGAGCCAGGGCACCGCCACGGCGATGGTGGGCACGACGAGGATGGCGGCGGCGGTGGTGTAGGCGGCGGCGGAGATCCCGAGGTGGGGGCCCGGTCCGGTGAGGCGCTGCACGCGCAGCACGGTGCTCGGTCCGCCGACGGCGAGGGCGCCGGTGGGGGTGTGGGCGCCGGCGCAGGCGACGAGGGCGCGGGCCAGTGGTGCGGGGCCGGTCTTGCGGACGGCGGAGTCGTCGGCGAGCAGCTCGACGAGCAGTTTCACCGAGCCGAGCGCCGAGCCGGAGCGCACGACGCGGGGGAACGCTTCGTAGACGGCGGTGAACGCCTCGAGGATGAGGTCGTGGCGGGCCCGCAGGTGGGAGTGTTCGTGGCGCAGGATCGCGCGCAGTTCGTCGTCGCCGAGGTTGTCGAGGGTGCCTTCGCTGAGCACCACCCGGTGCCGCAGCCCGGGCAGGCAGTAGGCGATGGGGTCGGCGGTGTCGAGGATCCGCACGTGCGGGTGGTGGCGGACGGCGGCGCCGCTCTCGCGGCGGTCGAGCAGGTCGACGAGCATGCGGTGGCGGGAGCGGCGGCGGCGGGTGCGCACCGCGACGCGCAGCATGGAGAAGGTCAGGCGGGCCCCGATGAACACGGTCAGGGCGAACACGATGACGTAGGTCAGCCACAGGGGCAGACCGAGGGCGTCGATCTCCTCGAGGGGGCCGGTGGTGGGTCGGCCATCGGCGCCGGGCGCGAGGAGGCGGGCGGCGATGGCCAGGCCGCAGGAGAACGCGGAGAGCACCGCCGCCAGCGCCACGGACTGCCACAGCACGAGGGCGGCCCGGGGGTTGCGGTGCGGCCAGGTGGCGCGGGCGAGCAGCCCCGGCACCGGACCGGCGAGGAGAAGCGCTGTGGTTCCGAAGAACAGCGCCGTGGTCGCGTTCATGACATCGAGTGTGTCAGCCGGCCCGCTCGGTGTCGTGGCCGGTGCTGTCGTCGCCGTGTTGCGCTTCGAGTTCGGCCAGCGCCGCGCGCAGGGCGGCGGCTTCGTCGGCGCCGACGCGGCCGACGAAGTGGACGAGGGCAGCGGCGCGGCCGGCGGTCTCGTCGGCCTGGTCGAGGGCGTCGACCATGAGGCTGGCGACGAGTTCGTCGCGGCCGTGCACCGGCAGGTAGCGGTGGGCGCGGTCGTCGCGTTGCTGGATGACGAGGTTCTTCTTGGCGAGGCGCTGCAGGACCGTCATGACGGTGGTGTACGCGAGGTTGCGTCGAGCCGAGAGGGCTTCGTGGACCTGCCGGACGGTCTGTGGTTCGGGGGTGGACCACAGGTGATCCATCACTGCGCGTTCGAGTTCGCCGAGTGCTGCCATGGGTCGATTCTACGGATTTCTCCGACGAATGTGCGTACTACCCCTAGTCGTAGGGTCTGACCTGCGGTGAGACCCTCGTCACCCCTTGTGAGGACCTCCGGCGGCGCCGTAGACGTGGCGGGTGCCGATGGGCACGATCAGCGGCCGGTCGGACACCGGATCGTCGATGACCGAGGCGTCGAGATCGAACACTTCGCGCAGCAGTTCCACGGAGATCACCTCCGAGGGCACCCCGGAGGCGACGACGCGGCCGTCCTTCATCACCACCAGATGGTCGCTGTAGCGCACGGCCAGGTTCAGGTCGTGCAGCACCATCACCACGGTGCGGCCGAGTTCGCTGTGCAGCCGGTCGACGAGGTCGAGGACCTCCACCGAGTGCGCCAGGTCGAGATAGGTGGTCGGTTCGTCGAGCAGCAGGATGTCGGTGCCCTGTGCGAGCGCCATGGAGATCCAGGCGCGTTGCCGTTGCCCGCCGGACAGTTCGTCGATGGGCCGGTCGGCGAGGTCGGCGATGCCGGTGCGGTCGAGGGCGAGGGCGACCTCGTCCTCGTCGTCGGAGGACCACTGCCGGAACCACGACTGGTGCGGGTGCCGGCCGCGGGAGACCAGATCGGCGACGGTGAGCCCTTCGGGGGCGACGGGGGCCTGCGGCAGCATGCCGAGGACCCGGGCGACCTCGCGGGTGCGCATGGTGGTGATGTCGTGCCCGTCGAGCAGCACGGTGCCGGTGCGGGGTTTGAGCAGCCGGCTCAATGCGCGCAGCAGGGTGGATTTGCCGCAGCCGTTGGGGCCGATGACGGTGGTGACGACCCCGGTGGGGATGGACAGGTCCAGGTCGTCGACGATGAGCCGTTCGCCGTAGCCGAGGCTGATGTGTTCGGCGACCAGCCGCGGCGCCGCGTGCTCGACCGGGCCGGGGGCCGGGGCGGGGGGCAGATGGGTGTCGGTCATCGGGAGACCTTTCGGTTGGAACGCACCAGCAGGTACAGCAGGAAGGGGCCGCCGAGCGCGGAGGTGACCAGCCCGACCGGCAGCGGCACCGGCAGGATGGTGCGGGCGATCAGGTCGGCGGCGACGACGAACAGCGCCCCGGTCAGGGCGGAGGCGATGATCGGGCTGCCCGCCGAGCCGACGAGGCGCAGGGCGATCTGCGGGGCGGCGAGGGCGACGAAGCCGATGGGGCCGGCGGCGGCGGTGGCGACGGCGGCGAGCGCGCACGCCGCGATGAGCAGCAGCGCCTGCTGGGTCTGCAGCTTGACGCCGAGGGAGCGGGCGGTGTCGTCGCCGAGGCGCAGCGCCCCGACGGTGAACGAGGCGGTCGCGGCCCAGCCACCGACGAGCAGCAGCGCGATCGCGGCGGGCACCACCTGGCTCCAGGAGACGCCGTTGAGCGAGCCGGTCAGCCACACCTGGGCGCGGCTGACGTCGTTGATGTCGGCGGAGACGAGCATCCACTGGGTCAGGGCGATGAGCATGGCGTTGATGCCGATGCCGATGAGCACGAGCCGGAAGCCGTCGGCGCCGCGCCGCCAGGTCAGCAGATAGATGACGGTGGCGGTGAGCAGCGCGCCGAGCAGCGCCGACATCGGCAATCCGAGGGTGGCGAGCAGTCCGACGATGGAGCCGCCGCTGGTGACGACGATCAGGGCCACGGCGGCAGCGGAGGCGCCGGCGGTGATGCCGAGGATGTCCGGGCTGGCCAGGGCGTTGCGGGACACCGATTGGGTGATGGCGCCGGAGACGGCGAGGGCGGCGCCGACGACCACGGCGGCGACACCGCGCGGCAGCCGCAGGTCGAAGACGATGAACCGGTCGAGGCGTTCGCCGCCGCCGAGGAGCACCTCGACGACCTGCAGGGGGCTCAGGGGGTAGTCGCCGCGGCCGAGGGAGATCGACAGCAGCACCGCGGTGGCCACGACGATCAGCGCGCACACGATGACCATGCGGGCGCGCCAGACGACGGAGACGGAGCCGAGCCGGAAAGCGGGCCGGCCCGGCACGCGGGTGGAGACCTGCACGGGCGAGCGGCGCTTGCCCGTCGTCGGTTCGTCCTTGTCGAGGGACGGGGTGGGGGTGTCGTTCACAGGGCCACCAGCTTCCGGCGACGGACGAGGGCGATGAAGAAGGGGGCGCCGATGAGGGCGAGCACGATCCCGACCTGCAGTTCGCCGGGGCGCACCACGATGCGGCCGACGACATCGGCGAGGACGAGCAGCGCCCCGCCGAGCAGCCCGGCATAGGGCACGAGCCAGCGGTAGTCGGGGCCGGTGATCGCGCGGGCGATGTGCGGGACGATCAACCCGACGAACGCGATCGGTCCGCATGCGGCGGTGGCGGCGCCGGTGAGCACGGTGATCGCGGCGATGCCGATCACCCGGGTGGTGACGACGTTGGTGCCGAGCGAGCGGGCGACGTCCTCGCCGAGGCTGAGCAGGTTCAGGGCCGGGGTGGAGGCGAGCGCGACGAGCAACCCGGCGACGATGAACGGCAGCACCTGCCAGAAGACGTCCATGCCGCGGCCGGCGACGGAGCCGACCACCCAGAAGCGGTAGCCGTCGAGGCTGGTCTGGTCGAGCAGCACGATGGTCTGGATCATCGCCTGCAGGAAGAACGCGACCGCCGCGCCCGCCAACGCGAGACTGAGCGGACTCGAGCCGCCGTTGCCGATGGACGCGAACCCGAACACCACGATGCTGGCGAGCGCGGAGCCGGCGAAGGCGAACCACAGATACTGCGCCGGGGTGGAGAGCCCGAACAGGTAGATCGACAGCACCACCAGGAAGGCGGCGCCGGCGTTGATGCCGAGCAGGCCGGCGTCGGCGAGCGGGTTGCGGGTGTGCCCCTGGATCAGCGCACCGGCGACGCCGAGCGCGGTGCCGACCAGCAGCGCGAGCAGGGTGCGGGGGATGCGCAGCGAATGCACGATGACGTCGGTTTCGGAGCCGTCGTTGACGACGAGGGCGTGGAAGACCTCCGCGAAGGTCATCGGGCGGGCACCGACGGCGATGCTGGCGAGCGCGCCGAGCACCAGCAGCACGAGCAGCGCGGCCAGGCCGAGCAGGCGCCGGCGGCGCAGGGCGGCGACGCTGCCGTCGGTGGGGCGCGGGGTGAAGTCGTCGTGGCGGGCGTGGCGTTCGGTGACGATTTCGGTGCCGCGGCGCAGCAGGGCACGGCGGGTACCGGCCGGTCCGGTGGTGGCGCCGTCGCGCAGCACGAGCCCGGTCCACTGCAGGCCCAGGCTCTGGCCGGTGCGGCCGGCGCGGTAGCCGTGGTTCCACCACAGCAGCCCGGCGGCCGCGGCCAGGGCGGCGCCGCCGAAGACGATGCGGTCGGTCTGGCCGCCGCCCTTGGCGTCGGCGAGGGTGTCGACGACGAGGGCGCCGACGAGCAGGGGGATGGCGAGGAGCGCGAGATCGCACAGGACGGCGGCGATCCGGCGGCCCGCGCGGGGCGGGGCGGTCGGGTCGGCGTCCGGTGGGGCGTGAGGGGTGACGGTCACGGGCGCGGGGTGCTCCTCGGGAAGGCGGTGGTGCGGTTCGGGTCGTCGCGGATCGTGGGGAACGCGAAGGCCTTCGGAGTTAGGTTACGGAATCCTATGTCTCGGCGGGAGTAGGGGGATGGGGTTGCGCACACCACCCCCGGATGCAATGGTTAGGCTTACCTAATCATGATTCACCGTCGATCAGGAGGTGTCGGATGACGACGCTGCTGCTGCCGCCCACGGCGGCACCCGTCCGCCCGTTCGAGGACACGCGCGCCCGGCTGCGCGCACTGGCCGCGGGAGCCCCCCGCGTCTACGCGGTGGCCTGTATCGACGAAGAACCCCGCCGCCGCTGGTGGTTCCTCGGCGGCGGTGAACGGCAGCAGCGCATCGAGGCGCTCTACGACCGCGCGCTGCTCGACACCGAGGACCCGCGCATCGCCGTCGAACAGGTCGCCGGTGCCCTCATCCACGCCGTGGTCGGTCGCGTCCTCGCCCCCTACGCCCTCGAGGGTCGCGTCTGGGATCCGGGGCTGGACAATCTGTGGCTGCACCAGGACAGCGACGGCTGCATCGACTGGGCCGGTCTCGCCGACGACACCCTGCGGGTGCTGCCCGGTGACCGCGCCGTCGGGGAGCGCGACGTGGTGATGCTGCCGTGCGAGCAGGCGATGGCGGTGTGGACCGCGCACCGCGCCGCGACCGCACTCAATGCCGTCCATCTCGCGCTGCGGTCCCTCGCCCCGCTCGACCGGAACCGGTTCTGGGGGATCGTCGGGCGCACCGTCGTCACCGGCGCCGCCCAGCTGCCCGTGCTCGGTGGCGCGTCGCGGCGCACCGCCGCGCGCCGCGGTCAGGCGCTGCTCGACGCCTTCGTCGCTGCCGGATATCCGGTCCGAGGCCTTGCCGGATTAGGGCAGCCTTCCCTATAATCGAATCGTTCCGGCTGCTGGACCGCAGCGGAGTCCTGAGGGCTGCAGTGACTCCCGGTCCATTCCCGCGGCGGGCCCCACGTTCTCGTGGGGCCCGCCGTCGTGTACCCGACGACTTTCGGCGTTCTCGGCTCGGATGCGGCTGCGCGGATCCGGTCCTGCCACCTGCCGTCGACGTGAGCACGATTGATGCGCTGTCCTGTGTGTGCCACGCCGTATCTCGGCGGAGACCTGCTCGCCGTCGCCGAATCCGGCAGCCGTGCCGAAGTCCGGCCCGATGCCGATTGGCAGCAGTGGGCGGCGGCGAAAGACGCCGTGACGGCGGTCTGCGCTCACTCGGATACCACCCCGGCGGCCCCGGCCGGGATGCGCACCGTGGTCATCGACGTGATCTGCACCCAAACGGTGCTGCACGCCAGCGGGCGCAGCACCCGCCTGACCCCGCAGCTGTGGCGCACCACCACCGTCCGCACCGACGACGGCTGGCGACTGACCGACTACCGATTCCAGCAGTAGAAGGGGCACACGACGATGGCACACACCAGACGTGACCGGCCCCGCACCTCCTCCAGTGCGGACGAGATGTTCCTCAAGGCGTTCCCTGCCCTGCTGGTGGCGGCCTATCTGCCGACGATCGCCTACAACACCGGTGGGGGAGCAGACCCCACCTGGAACCCGATCGGCCTGATCTTCGCACTGGGGGTCGGATCGACGAGCTGGCCGACCGGGGCAACCATCATCCTCGGTGTCGAGCTGGTCCTGCGTGCGGCGGTCGTCGGGGCCGGATGGTGGGTGCTGCGCCGGTTCGGTGCCATCGAGACAGTGCAGGGCAAGCAATTCGAAAAGCGCATCGACCGTCTGGCTCGCACGATGGTCGATCCGCGGGAGGTCGATGAGGCCGACCCGAAGTACCTCGCCGCCTCCACCGACCGGCTCGCCCCGGCCATCTCACAGACTCATCCCGGCTATCTCGGTATCCCCCTCGGACACACTGTGGTCGGAGGCCGCACCTTGCACATGACCTGGGAATTCGTGGCGATCGCTTTCGCCGGTGCCCGCATGGGCAAGTCGGCATCGTTCGCTATCCCCGCGATCTGCCACGCCCCGGGGGCGGCGCTGGTGGCGTCCAACCGCGGCGATGTGTACTCGCACACCGTCGGTATCCGCCGCGAAACGGGGCGGGTGTGGGTGTTCGACCTGCAAGGGGTGAGCACCGGTAACCGGCAGCAGCGGGCAAGCTTCTGGTTCGACCCGCTGCGTAACGTCACCGACCTGCCTTCTGCTGCGGCGGTGTGCGGTTACTTCATCTCCGCTGCCACCGACGCCGGTGCGCGTGTCGATGCCTACTTCGACGGCAACGCCCGCGATCTGTTCGCCTCCTACCTGCTCGCCGCTGCCCTGGTCGGCGGGGACATCCGGCATGTGGTGGAGTGGCTGACCAACACCCAGTCGCAGATTCCCCCGGCCGTGCTCGAGCAGTACGGCTACCCGGAGCTGGCCCGCACGATGCGCGGCAAGCAGGCCGTCAATGCCAAACAGCGCGACGGCTTCTACGACATGGCTCGCCGCTTCCTCGCTCCGTTGGACGAGCCCCGATATGCCGAAGCGGTCCTGCCGAACCGGCGGGTGGTGATCGGCACCGACCAGTCCGGCAGGGTCACCATCAAAGACGGTGAGCACGTCCACGACCTGCCGGAGTTCATCTCCGCCGAGTTCGTCACCCGCACCGACACGATGTATGCGCTGTCCAAGGACGGCCCCGATTCGTCCTCGGCGATCTCGAGTGCTCTGGTCGGGCAGATCCTCACCTGCGCCGAGGAATACTCCGAGCAGCAGGAATCGGAGCGGAGGCCGATCCCGCTGACGGCGGTGCTCGACGAGGCTGCCGACATCTGCAAGATCGAGGACCTGCCGCGGTGGTACTCGCAATTCGGTGGCCGCGGCATCATCCTTATCGCCTTCTTCCAGTCCCCCTCCCAGGGTGAGAAGGTCTGGGGACGCGAAGCGTTCAAGTCCATGGTCGATGCGTGCAGTGTGATCTGGTACGGCGGCAACGTCGAAGACGATGCGTTTCTGTCCGGTCTGGTCGATGCGGTCGGCACACACTACGTCGACACCGAATCTCGAAGTCGCGGCGCCGGCTTCTTCTCCAGTAGCCAGGCGAGCGTGTCGAACAACTGGCAGAAGGAAAACATCTTCGAAAAGCGGGACCTGCGGGCCCTGCCGAAAACCCGCGCCCTCGTGACGATCGGCGGCTCCACCCCGATCCTGATCCGCAAAGCGTTCTGGGGGAACTCACCGTTCGCCGATGCGATCCGCCAATCCAAGCAGGAGAGCAAGCAACACGCACCGGCCCAGCAGAAGGCCCTGCCCGTCGGTGAATCCGAACGCCCTGCTGTGGTCGCCGACATGGTGGTGCCGTCCCAAGAACAGGCCGACACGGCGCCTATTCCCCACGAGCCCACGCCCGAGACTTCTCGCGCAGACCGGCTCTTCCACTCCGAGTTTCTGACAAAGGACTGAACATGGTCGAGGTCAATATCGCAGCGGCCGACGAATGGGACACCGACAACGAAGCACCGGACGGTGACGACTACGAAGAGGAGCTCGAGCCGGACCAGTACGAAGATGAGCCGGACCAGTACGAAGATGAGACAGACGATGCCGCCGATGAGTACGAAGACGAGGCAGACGCGCCTCCCACTAAGGAACCGAAGTTCGTCAATGTCATCGAGTGGGTCAACGGCTTCTTCCTGCCGGTGATTCGCCGCCGGATCAGCGACAACGACGGCGGCCTGTCTTGGGTGTGATCTTCGGCGAAAGGTGGCACGGTTCTGAGCGGTGAGAACGGCATGGCCCCCGGGGCGCAGCGGCGGGCAATGATCAGATCCACCTCTCGTACCGGTCGGCGGGCATCAGCTTCGGGAAGAATTCCCTTCGTAGGGCGCGGATCAGCGCGATGTAGTTCCCGCCGTCGGTGCGTGCGGCAGTTGCAAGGCTCTGGAACGTGCCCCGCAGCGGATCGAATGCAAACGATTCGGAGGCATCTCGCACCGCGTACATCGCGATGCCCGGCGCCGGAGCCGGACCGTTCTCAGGGATTGTGGTGTCGATGGTGGGGTCGTCCTGGAACGCCTGCCACAGCTGCTCACGTTCGTCGCGGCCGAACGGGGACGGCAACGTCCGGTTGCCGTCCTCGAGCGCATCCAGTGCCGGCGCGATCCAATCCCTGTCGGCGATGCCGGCGATGGTGAAGGCTCGTCGGACAGCCCAGACGGTAATGCGCCGAAGTTTCGGCTCGCGAGCCCTCGCGATCGCGTCCGCAAGCGCGCGATCGACACCGGCGAGGTCGATCGCCTGGGGGCATCGGCTCAGTTTCTCGGACGGCGGTCTCCCACCCCATCGGATGGCCTCCTGTTTCGCCGCCTCGGCCATCTTCTCGTAGCCGACCCTCAGGTAGACGGTTGCGTCGGCGGCCGGATCGGGGTCCCACCACGTGCGGGTCGGATGTTCGACGATCTCCTGCTCCCAGGCACTGTCCGTCTTGTGAAGACGAACCATCCCGTGGGGCCGATTCACCCGCCATACCTGCACCAGATACTCCTCGGTGGGCTCGTCGACCTCGAGAGCCCAGTGCGTGTCCCGACCGCGACCGGACACCCGGAACCGATACGACCCGCGGCCGATGGCCAGCCGGCCGAAGTCGGGTAGCTTCTCCCCACTGAGGGTGATCACGGCGAATGCCCTGGTCACCTTCACCGTGGCTTCCTCGACGACCTCCCACGCGCACCGATCGGCGTGGAAAGCCGGCTCGTTGTCGCAGACCTCGACGTGTCAACGACACGGGACCGTAGGCGATGCCGGTCATGACCGTGGCGAAGTTCTGCCCGACCTCGATGACGCTGCCGGTCTCCGACGGTTCGTAGGTTTCCGCGGTCACAGATCCCAGGACGAACTGATGATGGTCCGCGACGGCCACGCCGGATTGGTTCATCAAGGCACGGTAGCGCACGAGGCTGCACCCTCTCCGACACCAAACGGGTGAGCAGCCGCCCCGATCGGTTCCATCTCGGGTAGGAGCGGCAAGCGGCAGCTACTGACCGAACGTAGAGCGCAGACGTGCGTTGATGAGCTCGTTCACGCGCGTGCGCATCCGCAGGATCGTCTCGTCGTCCGGTACCGGCTCGTCGACCGTCAGTATCCAGCACACGGTGGTGCTGCTGCGCCGGGATCCGGAGAGCTCGAACCGGATCCGTGCGTCGCGACGCCACGGCCAGATCGAGGTCCACACCACCAGATCCGGCTCGACAGCCTCGACGACCTCGGGGCGTTGTTCGTCCTCGTACAGAATCAACCACGGACGCCTCGGATCACGGTCGGGGTCGATCAGCGCCTGGTAGACGATGTGCGGCGGGGGCGGCTGGGTGCGCCGCCGGCGCGCGATTTCCGGCATATCGCACCCTAGCGTTTCTTGTGTCTCGAGCCGGGTCTGCCCTGGTGGTCGTCGCGGTAGGTTCGTCGGCATGGACACCGCCGAGCACGTGCTGGCCGCACCCCGGGGCCGGCGGTTCGCCGCCCACCTCGGCTATGCGTGCAGCACCGACGAGCGAGCGAGCAACTACCGCGAACCCCTCACCCGGGCAGATGCCCTCGACGTCCTGGCCGCCGTCGACGCCGAAACCGTCGCGCAGTTGTCTGAGCTCGACGTGCTCGAAGCGTTGGGCCGGGCAACGGATTTCGCGCGGTACTGGCAACCGCCGGACGAGGAGGACCTCTGGTTCGGCGATCCGGCTATCGTCGCGGCCCTGCACCCGGTCGTCGAGGCGGTGCTGGCCTGCGACCATGCCCGGTGGTGGAGCACGCCGATGGATCCGACGTGCCAACGAGCAGTGCAGAAGCGCTACCCCTCCACCGAGGAATGGTCCGAGACGTTCTGGAGCAACCAGGACCAGGACGCCGACCTGACCGCCTGGCGACGGCATGTCCTCGACGACGAGGATCGGTTCCGGCGCTTTCTGGACGCCGAACCCGAGCGCCAGACCAGCGGCGAGTGGTGGTCCACGCCGGTCCCGAGCAGAATCCGGGTCACCAGCCGCGCACGACAGAATCTGGGTGCGGTGGAGTTGCTGCTCGCCGAAGACGACATCTCCGACGGTCGCCACGCCCGGGTGTGGCCGGTGCATGTCGACGACTCGGCGCGGGTCTACGAGATCACCGGCCCCGACGCCTGGACTCACCTCGTCGACGCGTATCCCCTCGCGGTGCCGGCGTCGCGGCGCTCCGACTGGTACGAGGCCACCGGCAAGCATCTGCAGTGGTACCTGCCGGACTGGGCAGCGGTGAGCGTCGACTACGACGCGGTGCACCTGACCGTTCTCGGGTATCTCACCACCCCCGGGCTGGCGCTCCCGTTGACCACGCACACCGGGGCCAGTGTCCTGGCCGGATGGGATCCCGACGCTACCTTCTGGCTCGACCCGCGCCTGGTCCGAGTCGACGGCCGACCCGTCGAATGGCACCGCACAGGCGACACACCCTGGATGCCGAGATCAGCAACATGAACACCACGCTGGCCCCTGCGAATCCGGCGCCATGATGGACGATTGGCTTCGATCGGCCTGCTCGTTGCCGTGCGTGCTGCTGGGCACTTCGCTCCGCTCCGAAATTCCTCGATCGCTCAATGCTTTTCGAGTCCGTCCCGAGCGGAGAACACGGACTCGGTCGACCCTCCAGCACTGGGCCTGGTCAGGTTCCCTCGAGCGGACGCGAACCGGCTCGGGGTTTGACTACTCCCAGTACGGCGGCTCGCGTGCAGGACCGTCGAGTACTGCGTCGATTCGCTGGTCGGCCACGATGCGGTCGATTGCGTTCGCACTGGCGCCGATCGTGGCGAAGTGCGGATCGACATCGTGGGTAATGCACCAGGCACGGTCTGCCGGCCAGATGAAGGCGGGATCAGGCGAGTCGCCGTACGGCCACCGCGCTGTGTCGTCGCTATTCCAGTGTGCGTAGTCCGCCAGCGTGCCGCGGAACAACCAGTAGACGCGATTGGGGATCGCGAAGTTGGGCGCCGAGTTGATGGTCGTGGTGCCCCACCCTTCCCACAGGCAGAAGTAGCACTCGTCTGGTGTGGTCGTGTATCGAGACAGAACCTCTACTGCCACGCCGATCTGATCCTTCTCCGACAATGAGGTTTTCTCACCAGGCGGGGGCTTGTAGGTGAAGAAGCACGAGGGCGGCAGCGGTTATCGTGCCGATCCTCCACGGACACAGACTGATTCGTTGTAAGGCCTTCCAGCGGGTCTTCAGCAGGGCATTCGCACGTTCCGCCGGAGCGCGCATCGCGGACAGAAGTGTGTTGCGGCATCGAGTGCCGGCATCGAGGTCGCGGCCCTTGGTCGGCGTGTGGACACCGATCCCGGCACCGGTGTAACCCTTGTCGGCAAGGGTGGGCATCCCGCCGGTGGCGGCCTCATAGAGGGCGCCGAGGACTCCGCCGAGTCGAGCAGCGGTGATGTCGTGAACCGAGCCGGGTTCGACGTCGGAGACCCAGACCGGGTAGCCGGTCGGGTCGGTCAGGACCTGGATGTTGCCGCCGTGTCGGCGGTGTTTGCCCGAGTACCACAAGTCGTGTCCGGCTTCGGAGCGCTCCCGGCATCGGGTCGCGGCGATCAAGGTGCCGTCGAGTCCGACGTGTTCCCACCCGGATGCACTCCCATGGGCGAGGACCTCGTGCAGGTCAGGGGCGTGGGCGGCGATCACGTCGATGCCTTCGTGTAGGTATCGGTAGGCGGTTGCCGGCGAGATTCGGGCATCGCGCGCCAGGGCGGCGACGTCGGTGCCGTCGCGGAACCAGCGGAGCACCATTACCGCCTGGACGTAGACGGTTGCGGCCCGCTGCCATGGTCGGCGGTCGACTCGGGTGCGATGCGCGGCCAGGGCACTGGCGACGAAGGCCAGGGTGCGCTCGGGCACGTCGAGCGTGGCACGATAGGAAATCACGTGGGGTCCTGCTTCGGGATTGCTTCTTGGTCGAAACGATCTCTACCAGGTAGGACCCCACGTCCTCATCTCACGCCACACCGCCCGAATGTCCCCGGCCGCCGTCAGCGAACTCCTGGTGAGAAAACCTCA
>NZ_JBLWIU010000018.1:0-6687 GCF_048381395.1 Rhodococcus shunpengi | reverse complement strand
AATGCACCCGGCACCGCTGCCAGGACGAACCCGTGAACTGCTGCGCAATGGCAGCTTTGAGCCCGCTGTGCGCATCGGAGATCACCAGATGCACCCCGGACAGTCCCCGACCCCGTAACCCGACCAGGAACTCCCGCCAGAACTCGTAGGATTCGCTGTCCCCGACCGCGGTGCCCAACACCTCACGGCTACCGTCGATCGACACCCCAGTTGCGACCACCAACGCCTGGGACACCACGTGCGCACCGACACGGACCTTGCAGAAAGTGGCGTCGAGGAACACATACGGAAAGCTCGTGTGCGTCAAGGTGCGCTCCCGGAACCGGGCGATCTCGGCGTCCAGACCGGCACAGATCCGCGAGACCTCCGACTTCGAGATCCCGGAGTCGACTCCGAGGGCGCCGACCAGGTCGTCGACGCTGCGAGTCGATACCCCGTGCACGTAGGCCTCCATCACCACCGCGTAGAGAGCCTTGTCGATCCGCCGACGGCGCTCGAGCAGCGAGGGGAAGAACGACCCGGAGCGCAGCTTGGGGATCTTGACCTCGACGTCTCCGCTGGTGGTGGCGACGGTTTTGGTGCGGTGTCCGTTGCGGTGGGTGATGCGGGTGTCGGTGCGTTCGTAGCGGCCGGCGCCGAGTTTGTCGGTGGCTTCGGCTTCGATCAGAGCTTGCAGTCCGGTGCGGATCAGTTCGGCGAACACGTTGGTGTTGTCGGCGCTCTTGAGTGCGTCGAGTTGGGCGAGCAGTGCAGAATGGTCGTGGGTCATCGCGTAGCTGCTTTCTGTGAGTCACTGTGGTAGGTAACTCGTTGATCACTACGCGATGGCCCACCCTCGGTGAGGGATCGACACGCCGTGGACCTGCCCGGATGCCCTCAACCGATTCCCACCACTCCCTGGGACTTACCCTCGTTCTTACGAGCCATGAATTTCATTCGCGACCAAGTTCGGCCGGTGCTGTGCGTGCATCGAGGACCGCATCCCCAAACCAGCGACCACCCTGGATGACTTTGAACATGACCTGCCTCCTCCCGCGGGGACGTCGTCCCCGCGGCGACACAACGGTGGACGACCCGTCGCGGTCCACCGCCGGCGGGCGCCGCCGGCCCGCGGCCGCAGCCACTGCGGGACCGATCTTTCGCCGCTCCGGCGCGCGGCGCAAGGGCACACGCAGACGGATCGCCGAATCGGACAGCCCGCGGAACGGGCCGAGGGCATCGCGCGCCGGGATCGGCGTGCGGGATCACGCGGGGGTCGGAGTGGTCTGGGACGGAATCCGGCCTTGTCGCCGGTCGTTGTCGGTCTATCCGTGCGGCCGCATGGTGTGTGTTAATAGGGGCGCCAGCCGAACCCCTCGCAGGCCAACTGCACGATCTCAAGCCAGATCCGGTTCTGGAATGCCCGCAGCCGCTCCGATCCCCGCTGAAAGTCCGGTAGTCGAACACCTCACGGATCTCCGCGGTGTGCTCCCACGCCGTGGACTCCCGCTCGGCGTATCGCTTGATGCACGAGGGATCCTCGATGCCCAGCTGCTCGGCGACGAAGTTCAGCACCGACGTCGGCACCGCGATCGGATCCGACAGGAAACTCCCCAGACACCGCACAGTGCTCAGCTGGACCGCGAATCCCAGCCGAACGGAACGAAATCCCCAGGTCCAGGGGCGGAGCGATCCGCGGCCGCTCAGTAAGCAATCGCCGGACTCACGGGTTATCTCTTAAACTCGTCGCATCGGTGGATCTGGTCGAGCTCGATGTACTCGTCAGGAATGTGCGCCTGCTCGATCGAGCCGGGGCCGCAGACCACCGTGTCGATGCCGGCGCTGCGGTAGATGCCGGCCTCGGTGCCGTAGGACACCCAGCTGCCGTCGGGGTGCTTCGTCGGTCAGGCCGTTGAGGAAGGCCAGCGCGGATCCGGCCGGGTCCGGTGCCAGCGCGGGGACGTCGACGACCCGTTCGATGGACGCCGGTGTGCGGATCGATCCGGCGCATCGCTCGCTCGAATGCGGTGAGTTGGGATCGGATCTCGTGTTCGAGGGCGTCGGCGTCGTGGCCGGGAACCGGGCGGATCTCGACGTGGACTGTGCAGTCGCTCGGGACGATGTTCGGTTCGGTTCCGCCGTGGATCGGTCCGACACTCACTGTCGTGTGGGGGACAGCGAAGTGGTCGCACAGCGGGCCCTCGAGGGGCAAGCGGTCGGACAGGTCCGCGAGGAAGGTCCAGGTAGGTGACGGTATTGAGCGTCGTGATGCCCGCGGCACCGGCGACGATGCCGGTGGTGACAGCGTTCATCGGCGTGCCTCCCTCGCATGGGTCCGACGACGGGATCGTCCTTCACGCAGCATCCCCCGCGGCGTGCCCGGCAAACGCGGACGGTGGGATCGCACCCGAGACCAGAGGCTGACACACAGGCCCCCGGAGCGGTGGAGGCAGGTGCTGCTGCACCGAGGCGCGCACTCTTTGCGCTGCAGGTACCGCCGCTCGGCGAGATCTCGCCGAGGTTGAGGCACGTCTGACATGGGGTCAGGTGGGAGAGAGGATGGCGCTGTGGTCGGCGATGATCCGGGCCACGAGGTCGCGGCTTGCGGTGAACCGGAGGTCGACGTGGTGGAGACTCATATCGCTCCGGAGACCGCAGGTTGCGTAACTTGTTTATCTTGGTTAGTGCCGTAGCATGGGGGTATGAGCACCAAGGCGCACGCTGGACGCACCAACCCTCGTACGGCTGCTGCGGCCGGGCGGAAGGGGCGCACGGGCCGGGCGGCGGGGTTTCCGACGGTCCTCGAGGATGCGCTCGCCAGTGTGCCGGAGAGCGAGCGGGAGGGTTTCGTGCTCGGGGTGGTCGGCGACGACGGCGACGGACTGGATCCCGCATTGTGGGGTCCGGGTCCGTCGTCGGCCGAGCGTAAACGGGCCGCTCTGGCGAATCTGCGCCGGCAGTATCAAGCGCGTCGGACGGTGGTGGAGGCGTCGCTGACCCGCCCGGAGGTAGCGGAACTGCTGGAGGTGTCCGAGCAGGCGGTCCTCGACCGCCTCAAGGCTGGGGATCTGGTTGGGTTGAAGAAGGGGCGGGAGTGGAGGTTGCCGTCCTGGCAATTCCACGCGGACTCGGAGTTGGGATTTGTGCCCGGACTCGCGCGGGTGAGTGCGGTGTTCGCCGGAGGGGCGGTGTCGTTGACCGAATGGGCACTCTCCCCGAACCGGGACCTCGACGAGGCGACTCCGGCCGAGGCCCTGGCAGCCGGGCACGTCGACGACGTGGTGCGGGTGGCCCAGGTGGGTACCGCGGCCGCGTGGTAGCCGCACTCGCCGCACCGGCACGGCCGCTGCACGGCGGACAGGGCTGGATGTGGCGGTGGCGCGACCCCAGCGCCGGGCACCCGTGGCGGTGGTGCCGCATCTATCACCCGTCCCCGCACACCCCGGACGGGATCACGCACCGCAGTTTCGGGCCGTTGCACCGGCTGGATCCGCACCTGCCGGGCCCGGGTGGCGTTCCGCGTGAGTGCCCGGAAGGCCGCTCGGTGCTGTATGTCGCCGGCAACGTGGCCACGGCAGTCGGGGAGGTGTTCGGCGACTACCCGGCTGCTGCGGTGTGCCCGCGCTACCGGGTGGCGTTGCTGCGACCGACGGCGCCGCTGGCTGTGCTCGATCTGCGGGGTCAGGGAGCGGCGATGCGGATCGGTGCGTTGCCGTCGTTGGCCACCGGCGACTATCCGCGTCCGCGTACCCAGGCCTGGGCGCGGGCGATCTATGAGGATCAGCCGGTGGCTCGGCAGCGGACCCGCGGGGTTTATTACAATGCTGCGCATTCGAACGGTCCCGCTTTGGCGTTGTGGAACACCGAGTCTCGGATCGAGGTGGTCCGCAGTGCGCGCGGGGAGGCCCAGGACTTCGCGCTGGCGGATCCGAGGATGTGGCCGCGCATCGTCGATGCCGCGGTCGGCATGGGTATGCGCGCAGATCTGGTGCCCCGCTGTCACATCTGCCCGTAGCTCGGAGCGTAGGGGGCCTATTGTTCGGGCGTCGAGCCGCCGGACTGGTTGATCGTTCGCCGGTGGGCCGACCCGGTCCGCCGAACTCGCTGCCGCCGAGGACGACCGTGGCCGGCCTTGAGGAGTCCTCAGCTCGCATCGATCGTCTGGCCCACGCCCACATCGTCGCGGCGGCCATCGCGACCACGGTCACCGACCTCACCGAAACAATCGGTACCCGCGCTTACCGGGTCGCGGTCTCCGGACGCTGTGACGACCACGTCCAGTATGTTGTGGCCGCGCGGTGCGCCATCGTCCCGTCGTACTAGCCGACCCGGTTGGGGCCGCGTGTATTGGTTACTGGGGGACATGTCGTCATTGCAGGTCAAGATCAGATTTGGTTGCGACGCAGCGTCGGTGATCGTCAGGCCGTCGTGGGAATGGTGATCTGCTCGTTGCCGGCGATGGCAGAGAGCAGATAGTGCGGGCAGGTGAGCACCCGAGGGAGGCACCGGGATCGCCTGCCGGTCGGTGTCGAGGTAGAGGCGGTAGGCGAGCTGCCCGCGTCGATGGGTGCCGGTCTCTGGGTCGACGGCGCCGAGGAAGTACCCCTGCGGAGTATCGACGGTCGAGAAGATCGCGTGCGCCCACTCGGCGGGCTCGGCCGGCGGCATGGGCCGGCACTGGGTGACCGTGCGCGACGCGGTCACCGCCGGCACCCTCCGCGCCGGCGACCAGATAGCCGCCGCCGTGGCCGACACCTGGGTGTCCCTCTCCCGTCATCTCGCGCTGCGGCTGACCGCCGAACTCGGTGTCACCGTCAAACACATCCTGGCCCGCCGTCACGGCAGCGACCCGGCAGCCCGCAATGCGGCGGTAGCCGAAAGGTTGGCGACCGACGGGGTGTTCGAAGCGGTGCTGCGAATCCCGGAAACGGCCGGTGATCTGGTGATGATCGCGGATGTGCGGGACAAACAAGATACGCTGCCGCACCACCGTGGAGGCACCGAACGAGGGAACCTCCGGTCGCCGGCTGTCGTGGCTACTCAAGCAACTCAAGAACGTGCCGAACGATGTGCAGGTCGAAGCGGTGTTCTCCGAGCGCGGCAACGAAGCCTGCGAGCACCTCGACACGGTGCGAGCGGACCCGAAGGTACTGACCAATGGGCGCTCCGGGGACATCGTCTCCTTCTCTCTCGAACAAACCTTCCCGATGGGCGGCCGGCGGTCGGGTACCGCGGCGAGTTTCATCACCAGCGTGACGTCGTCGACCGACGCGTTCTACGGCACGGTGGTTCAACAACTGCGGGAATGGGTGCCGGCGGCGCCGAAGCAGACCGAACAGCCGAGGCCGGGCACCGCAGAATCCGAAGGCGACTAGCCCCCCCTAACTCCTCGGTTGTGCCGGCCGAGCAGCTCCAGGGATTTATCGACGGCGTTCCGGTGGGTACCAACTACTGCGTGCGCACCAAGGCGCTGTCCGAGGACGTCTATCTGGTGGACCTGTCGGAGATGAGACCCGATGGGGTGCAGCGTATTACCCAGACCGTGGCCACCGCGACGATCGACGGCACATGGTTCGTCGACGTCTTCAACTGACACTTCGGTGAAGGACCCCTACCAACTATGAACAGCTCACCTCTCACCACCGCTGCCCTGGCCCTCGCTGTCGTGGGGACACTGGCTGCGTGCGCCGCGGGCGATGCCCGAGACGCGGCCGCGGTCACCACCTCGTTCAGCGTGTCGTCTGCCATGAGCATGGGACCAGTGAGGTTTTCTCACCAGGAGTTCGCTGACGGCGGCCGGGGACATTCGGGCGGTGTGGCGTGAGATGAGGACGTGGGGTCCTACCTGGTAGAGATCGTTTCGACCAAGAAGCAATCCCGAAGCAGGACCCCACGTGATTTCCTATCGTGCCACGCTCGACGTGCCCGAGCGCACCCTGGCCTTCGTCGCCAGTGCCCTGGCCGCGCATCGCACCCGAGTCGACCGCCGACCATGGCAGCGGGCCGCAACCGTCTACGTCCAGGCGGTAATGGTGCTCCGCTGGTTCCGCGACGGCACCGACGTCGCCGCCCTGGCGCGCGATGCCCGAATCTCGCCGGCAACCGCCTACCGATACCTACACGAAGGCATCGACGTGATCGCCGCCCACGCCCCTGACCTGCACGAGGTCCTCGCCCATGGGAGTGCATCCGGGTGGGAACACGTCGGACTCGACGGCACCTTGATCGCCGCGACCCGATGCCGGGAGCGCTCCGAAGCCGGACACGACTTGTGGTACTCGGGCAAACACCGCCGACACGGCGGCAACATCCAGGTCCTGACCGACCCGACCGGCTACCCGGTCTGGGTCTCCGACGTCGAACCCGGCTCGGTTCACGACATCACCGCTGCTCGACTCGGCGGAGTCCTCGGCGCCCTCTATGAGGCCGCCACCGGCGGGATGCCCACCCTTGCCGACAAGGGTTACACCGGTGCCGGGATCGGTGTCCACACGCCGACCAAGGGCCGCGACCTCGATGCCGGCACTCGATGCCGCAACACACTTCTGTCCGCGATGCGCGCTCCGGCGGAACGTGCGAATGCCCTGCTGAAGACCCGCTGGAAGGCCTTACAACGAATCAGTCTGTGTCCGTGGAGGATCGGCACGATAACCGCTGCCGCCCTCGTGCTTCTTCACCTACAAGCCCCCGCCTGGTGAGAAAACCTCA
>NZ_JBLWIU010000017.1:9124-62422 GCF_048381395.1 Rhodococcus shunpengi | reverse complement strand
CGACAGAGTGTTTCAGGGGTCAGGAACCGAACGTTTCGTTTTCCAGGCCCAGTGCGCGGATCTTGCGGTAGAGGGTCGAGCGGGCCACACCGAGTCGGTGGGCGGCGAGGGATTTGTTGCCGTCGGACTCGTCGAGGGCGCGGACGATCGCTTCGCGTTCGGTGCGTTCGAGCGAGGTCAACCGGCGGCCGGCACCGAGGGTGCGGTAGTCGGCGGGCAGATGTTCGAGTTTGATGTCGAATCCCATCGACCGTGCCGCCGCGGTACTGAGCACCGAGGCGAGTTCGCGCAGGTTGCCGGGCCAGTGATGGTCGATCAACGCCCGATGCGCGGCCGGTTGCAGTTGCGGGGTCGGACGGTCGGGGAATTCGGCGGCGAGCAACTCCCGCGCGAGATCGGTGAGATCTTCGATGCGCTGGCGCAGCGGTGGGATGCACACACTGCGCCGCACATGGGTCTGCACCTGATGGCGCAGATCGTCGGGGGTGCTCGAGGTGGCGGTGGCGATCACCGGTGCACCGAGCTCGACGGCGGCGTCGAGCAACCGCCGGGTAGGAGCGACAGCGTCGTCGGGGACCTCGTCGAGGTGCTCGAGGATGCACGCGAAACTGCCGGACAGACGCGCCCGCAACTCGGCCACCGCCGAGGGGGTCAACGTCGACGCGTCGACGCTCGGGACCGGGGCGTTCGGTCCCCAGCGGTGCTGGATCTGCCGGGCCAGATGGGTTTTGCCGACACCGGACTCGCCGATGATCAGCACCGGCGCGACGGTCGCGGCGATCTCGTCGACCCGGTCCTGGAGTCGGTGCGCGGCCAGGCTGCGGCCGGCGATACGCGTCGCCGGCGCCGCACCGGCGGGCGCGGCGGGGGCCAGGCGGGCGCGCGGACGCGGCGGAGCCGGGGAGGCCAGCGGGCGCAGTTCGATGATCGCGCTGAGCGGATCGGTGGACTCACCGACCCGGCGGGCATGGACCCGCACGTCGATCCCCTCGGCGAAACGCAGCGGTCCTTCCCATTCGTCCTTGGCGGCCAGATGGGTGCTGATCCAGTCCCAGATCATCATCTGATCGGTCGAGTCCATCAACCGTGACACCGTCGGGGTCGCGATCACCGTGTCCCGGCTCATCGCCACCACCGCGGCGTGGCCGCGGCGTTTGCTGCGCATGTATTCGCGCAGCAGGTTCTGCTCGCTGCGGGCGGACAGGGCGAACAGTCGTTCTTCGATGTCGCGTACCGCCGAGAGCACCAGCGGTGCCATCAGCTCGTTGACATCGTCGACCTGGCAGGTGATGTCGACGATGCCGGTCACCGCGCGTGAGACCTGGTCGACGATCGGGGAGCCGACACAGGCCAGCGGGTGCAGCGACTCGAGCAGGTGCTCTTCCCCGCGGACCCGGAACGCTTTGCGTTCTTCGAGGGCGGTGCCGATCCCGTTGGTTCCGGCGCATTCCTCGGCGAAGATGAACCCCGGGGCGACCTGGGCCCGGTCGAGACGACCGAGCAGCGACCGCTGCCCGGCCCGCCGGTCGACGATGGTCGCATCCTGCGAGGCGAGCAGGATCGTCACCGGTGCATCGGCGAGTTGATCGGCCAACCGATCCAGGACCGGCCGCGCCGCACGCACAAGCTTCGAGTCTGTGGGGGTATCGATGTAGCGCAGACGAGAACCGTCCGAAGCCGCCCCGATGGCACGGCAGCGGCGCCAGGACTGCTCGATCTCCGGCCGCACTCGTGGCGAAGCATTGTCATACCTGTCGGAGTCATACCTATCGGAATTGCGATCGTCTACGTGCATGCCAAGCCGCTCGGTCACGTCATCACCACCTCGAACACCTCACGGTCAGTACGAACATTATGTAATAGAGGTCACATGGACCATGAGTGTCCCAGAACGCTACACCACGGACTTCTGGGCCCACATCCGGCGCATGCGCACCTTGTCCAATTTGCCCACTGACGTCTTGGGGACCTCGTCTACCCGCACGAACGTGTCGGGGAGCCAGAACTTCGGCAGGGTGACCGCCAAGTGGGCCCGAAGCTGATCATCGGAGACCTCCTCCGTTGTCCGAACCCACGCCAAGGGGCGCTCCTGCCAGGTTTCGTGCGGTACCGCGATGACAGCGGCTTCCACCACCGCCGGATGCAGGAGCAGCTGGTTCTCGACCTCGACGGAAGAGATCCATTCTCCTCCGCTCTTGATGAGGTCTTTGACCCGGTCGCGGATCTCCAGCCGGCCGTCCGGGTGGATCACCGCGACGTCGCCGCTGCGCAGCCAGCCGGCGTCGAACGCCTCGGCGGCGCGGTCGTCGTCGAGGTACGTCCCGGTCACCCACGGCGAACGAACCTCCAGCTCGCCGGTGGTGAAGCCATTCCACGGCAGCTTCCGACCCTCTTCGTCGACGACACGCACCTGGAACAACGGCAAGGGTCTGCCTTGGCAATCGGCCGAGTTGCTGAAAGTTCCCATAGGGGAGGTTTCGGTCATCCCCCACCCGTTGACGGTCGCCACTCCCCGCTCCGCCCACCACCTCACCAGCACTGGTGGCAGCACCTGCCCGCCCAACCACATGGTCTGCAAACTTCCGAGGTCGTAACGCTCGGGATCGGCATCGAACTGTGCACGCATGAGCGCCGCCACGGCCGGGGCGCCGACGAAGACATCGGGTGTCTGATCCGTGATGATGCGCAGCAGCTCCGCGGGCGAGGGGTGCGGCCCGGGGAGGACGAGACGTGCGCCCTGCAGCACCCCCGCGTACGGAACACCCCAACTGTGTACGTGGGACATCTGCGTGGCAAGCAGGTACGAGTGCCGACCGTCGATCGCGACGCCCCCGGAAGCACTGATCGCCATCGCGTGCAGCACCGTACTTCGATGGCTGTACACGACCCCCTTGGGCAGCCCGGTGGTACCCGAGGTGAAACAAATCGACGATGCGGTCGTCTCGTCGAACTCCGGGAATTCCCCGATCGGCACGGCATCGAGCAGCAATCCGTCGAACGACCACCAGGTCACCTCTGCAGATATCGAATACTCGGCCTGCTCGAGATCACCGATGACCACCACATGCCGGATCCGCGGGAGGCGCGGGAGAATCTCGAGGAGTACGGGCAACAGATCAGCGTCGATCAGCACAACCTCGTCCTCGGCCTTGTCCATTGTGTAGGCGATGTGCTCGGGTGACATCCGATGGTTGACCGTGTGCAGCACTGCCCCGCACGCAGGAACTGCGTAGTAGGCGACAAGATGCTCGAAGGTGTTCCAGGCCAACGTCGCAACCCTGGTTCCGAACCCGATGCCCAAGTTCTCGAAGGAACCAGCAAACCGGCGTGCGGTCGCGCCGAGATCGCGGTAGGTGAACTCTCGGTCTCCGCGGGTTGCGTCGCACGAGACTCCGACCCGGTCGGCGAAGACGTTCTCAGCACGCCACAGCAGCGAGCTGATCAGCAGTGGACGATCCATCATCGTGGTGAGCATGGCGCATTCCTCCGGATCAGGTGAGCGAGGGTACGACCAGCCTGCACACCAACCCTGGCACCGAACCGTCCGAATTTGCGACAGCGCCCGATGAACTCGTCCGCACTGTTGCGTTGTGGGACACCTCGACCGCCGTGAGGATCCCGAGACTGGAGCCACCTCACCCGCATAGGCGCCCGGCCGACACCGGCCGAGCCCAGCGGGCAACGAGCGCCGGAAGAAAGGTACTCCCATGACAAGTCGTCCAATGACGGAAGTCGCAACAGGATTCACCTACACCGAGGGACCTCGGTGGCATGAGGGCCGACTGTGGTTCGTGGATTTCTACACCCACTCGGTCAATGCCGTGAACGCCGACGGATCCATCGAACAGGTCTGCACCGTCGAACACCAGCCGTCCGGACTCGGATGGCTTCCCGACGGGCGCATGCTCGTCGTCTCGATGAAGGATCGCAAAGTCCTGCGCCGCGAACCCGACGGCTCGCTCGTCGAGCACGCCGACATCTCCGAACACTGCCACGGTCACGCCAACGACATGGTCGTCGCCGCGAACGGTCAGGCATACGTCGGCGAGTTCGGATTCGACCTCATGGGAGGTGCCGATCACGAGCACGGCGTTGTGGTCCTCGTCGACACCGACGGCACTTCCCGAGTAGCTGCCGAAGGACTGTCCTTCCCGAACGGTATGTGCATCTCCCCGGACGGAAGAACGCTGTACGTCAACGAACTGTTCGGCAACCGCGTCTCCCGATTCGATATCGAACCGGACGGCACACTCGGCCCCCGTCAGGACTTCGCCTCGTTCGGCGATCTCGGCGACGAGCCGAGCGTGGAGAAGAGGCTTGCGGCGTGCACGATTGCACCTGATGGTCAGGCCCTCGACGCTGAAGGTGCCATCTGGATCGCCGACTGCGTCAACCAACGTGCCGTCCGCCTGGCCGAAGGCGGAACCATCCTGGACGAGGTGAGTACGGCTCCGCTGGGAGTGTTCGCGGTTGCGCTCGGTGGCGATGACGGTCGCACACTATTCCTCTCGGTCGCACCGGATTTCGACGAAGCCAAGCGCAGCGCTGCGCGTGAAGCCAAGGTCCTCTCGACGAGAGTCGACGTTCCGCACGCAGGGAGGCCGTGATCGTGCTGCGCACACGTTTCACCGACACTTTCGGGATCGAGCACCCGGTGGTGTGCGGTGGCATGACCGGGGTCGGCACCGCGGAGCTGATCTCCGCGGTGGCCAATGCCGGGGGTTTGGGGTTTCTCACCGCGCTGACGCAACCCACCCCCGAAGCTCTCGTCGCTGAGATCGCCCGGTGCCGGGAGATGACCGATAAGCCGTTCGGTGTCAATCTCACCCTGCTGCCCACCGTCACTCCCGTGCCGTACGACGACTACCGGGCCGCGATCATCGACAGCGGCATCACCATCGTGGAAACCGCCGGCAGCAACCCCCAGGAACATGTAGCGGCGTTCAAAGCCGCCGGGATCAAGGTCATCCACAAAGCGGTAGCGGTCCGGCATGCGATCAAAGCACAGTCCATGGGTGTCGACGCCGTCAGTATCGACGGGTTCGAGTGCGCCGGCCATCCCGGCAACGAGGACATCCCCGGCCTGATCCTCATCCCCGCCGCAGCGCGCGTGCTCGACATCCCGATCATCGCCAGTGGCGGATTCGCCACCGGCGACGGATTGGCCGCAGCACTGGCCCTCGGCGCATGCGCAATCAACATGGGCACCAGGTTCGTGGCCAGCGACGAAGCTCCTGTGCATCCGAACGTCAAGGCCCAGATCGTTGCCAACGACGAACGCCAGACCATCCTCGTGTTCCGAGAGTTCCGTAATACCGCACGTGTGGCCCGCAACTCCGTCTCCGAGACGATCGCAGCCCTTTCCGCCCGCCCTGACGCCACGTTCTCCGACGTCGCACACCTCGCCTCCGGGGTACGCGGCCGAACGGAAGTGCTGGAGAAGGGGAACATGGAAGGCGGCATGTGGTGGGCCGGCCAGTCCCAAGGTCTCATCGATGCCGTGCTTCCCTGCAAGACGATCATTTCGGACATCGTGAGCGATGCCGAAGCCGCCATCCGCAGGATTGCCGCCGACCTCGCCTGACAGGCAGACGGGAGAAGTCATGGAATACACCACCCTTCGCCACGAAGTCGAGGACGGCATCCTCACCGTGGTCCTCAACCGTCCCGACCGTCTCAATGCGTTCACCGTCGAGATGGCCGACGAACTCGAGCACACCTTCGTGTCGGTGAACGACGACGACACGGTCCGGGCCGTGATCGTCACCGGAGCAGGGCGCGCTTTCTGCGCCGGCATGGACCTGTCGAGTGAAGGGAATGTGTTCGGACTCGACGAGTCGAAACGCCCCACTCTTGCCGACATGAAGAATCTCGACGACCCCGAATTGCGCCGGATCCGCGACACGGGCGGTCGTGTCACCCTCGCAATCCATGCCTGTCGTAAACCGGTGATCGCCGCAATCAACGGTGCGGCCGTCGGAATCGGTGCAACCATGACGCTGGCGATGGACGCGCGGCTGATGTCGACCCGAGCGCGGTTCGGCCTGGTGTTCGGCAAACTCGGAATAGTGCCCGAAGCGTGCTCGACATGGTTCCTTCCCCGGCTGGTCGGCATGCCCACTGCGCTGGATCTGGTCTATAGGGCAGAGATCCTCAACGCCGAGGTCGCATACATCGACGGGTTGGCGCAGGCGGTCTATGAGCCCGAGATGTTGCTCAGCGAAGCGCGCGCGTTGGCAAATGCCTGGACCCGCGACCGCTCACCGGTCTCGGTGGCCCTGATGCGCCAGATGCTGCTGCGAAACGCGGCCGCTGCTCACCCCGCAGATGCCCACCGCGTCGATTCGCTGGCCATGTTCTACACCAGCATCGGCGACGGCGCCGAGGGAGTGCAGGCATTCCGCGACAAGCGCCCACCCGAGTTCCATGACAAGGCCTCAGCCATGCCGTCGTTCTACGAAGAGTGGATCGAGACAACGACGCCGTGAACACCTACTGCGTCCCCGCTCCAACCGACCGAACAAAGAAAGTCTCATGAAGCGCACTGTCCTTATGCATGAACTCCGCCAGGAAATCGGACTACCGCTCGGCGACGGCATCCCCGCTGATTCGTCCGCATCTCTGATGGTCTCAGCCGATGCTCTGAGCGCGTGGGGCGCGGAGACCGAAGCGGCCGCAACACGCGAGTTGGCAGCGATGCTCCATCAGTGCCTCTGAATACCGAACCTTCCACTTCACCAGCTCGGTTCGTGATGATCGATCCACGCAGGACATCGAACTCTCAACGGATCAGGACTGGAGAAGCCCCGCACCCGGTTGGAGCCACCTTCCCGACCACGGGGAAGGTGGCCCACCGCACTTCGCGCGGAAGGCGCCCGGGTGCGAGTGTTCGACGTCTCCTACCCCAAACACGTACTTACATCGGGGCTACTGTCCGTCGGCCGAGGAATCCGTCGAACCCTCTCCTCACGGCCGCGGTAGGAACGGGGGTCTGTCCCTACATGGACTATTCGACTATGAGGGCGAAGTTGCTGTCGTTTTAGCCGATGGTGGGAAGCGTCTGCGAGCCGATCAATGGGAGCAACGGATCTGGGGAACAACCCTCGTCATCGATTGGAGTATCCGCAGTCACGAAGAGTTTGCCTTTCGCGTACCATTCTACGCTCACAAGAACTTCGATCATTCTAAGTTGATGGGCCCTTGGGTTTCAGTGGACGAAGTGAATCCGGCTTCGTGTGACGTCACGACCCGTGTCAACGGAGAGGTCCGACAACAGTTCAACGGTTCGGAAATGATGCATTCCTTCGGAGAGCTGCGGGAACAGATGTCCGAAGATTTCACCCTCTTGTCAGGAGATGTACTCAGCGGGGGAACCGGGGCGGGAACCGCAGTCGACAGCACAGTCGTTGACAATGACGGAAGACTCCCCTTCGATAAATTTCTGCA
The DNA here is from genome assembly GCF_048381395.1 of Rhodococcus shunpengi. NCBI lineage: Bacteria > Bacillati > Actinomycetota > Actinomycetes > Mycobacteriales > Nocardiaceae > Rhodococcus > Rhodococcus shunpengi. Next base: position 54,976 of record NZ_JBLWIU010000017.1, on the reverse strand, counting down.
TGACGGAGACACCGTCGAAGTGTCCTCTCCGGGACTCGGAACGTTGAACGCGCACATTGTCGGACATCCATGATGCTGGGCAGCCAGACAGCATTCCGTTGACCGGAGTTGACTTGCGACTGAACCGGGGTGGGCGCGACTGCCGGAGCGACCACAACGGAGGTGGTTGATGCCGGCGCCCGGTACGTGCTGGATATCGAACTCTTTGTTGTGCTGGGCGGGGGCGGGCCACCGTCGGCGTGCTGACGATCGTTGCGACGGTCGTGGGCGTCGACATTTTCGGCGTCGTGGAAGCCTCGACTGACACGGTCACCGTTTCGGTGACCACAACCGGCGAACCGCTGTCGGTCGAGCAACCCGCGACGAGGAGCAAGAAGACAGGGCTGGCGACAATGACACGAACCCTCATGCCGGGATCATCCACCTTGCCCTATTTTTTGATACCGGAGGCAAACGACTCGTTCCACCCGTTACCGACAGAGCACCGCCGATGCATGACCTACGACGGTGGTCTTGCCTGCCCTACCGACGCCGGACCATCCTTTCAAATCAGGACGGGTCATCAGGCAAGGATCCCGTGCTTGCGTGCTTCCTTCACCCACGACGGGAATTCAGACAGCAGCAGATCGTATAGTTTGTCGTCGGACACCTTTTCGATCTTGTCGACCGCAAAGAATCCGACGTTGTCGACATGCCGATCCGGCAACGTATCGAAACGTTCGAGCACCCCGAACCCAGCTCGGCCGAGACCGACGAACTGCCAGAAGATCGGCTCCGACACCGCGGCACGCAACTCGGCTTCGATCTCCTGATTTCGGTACACACCACCATCGGAAAAGAACAAGACCAACGTGGGAACAGGCTGAGGATCCGCCCGAACCAGGGCACGCACATCGGCGATGACCTTCTGCTCCTCGTTCTGGATACCCACCGTACGCATATCGATCTGCCCGGCGGCGAGGTTGCGACGCCGCCCGAAACCCTTCATCTCACCCACGCGAACATGCAATCGGATCCACTCAGGCATGTCGCCGAGAACGAGATCCGGTAAGCGAGCACTGTTACTGGCAAAGGTGAACGCCTGCATGCGACCGTCGTCGTCGAGTTGCGCAGCTACGGCCGCCATTCGTTCCACGACGCCGGCAACCACACCCTTGTCATACAACCGGGACATCGATCCCGAAGCATCCAGCACGAGAATCACCCGGGCCCTCAGTCCGGTGGCACCGCGTTTCGTCAACGATACTGCGACCTGCTTCTTGCGCAGTTCCAACCGCTTACGCATGTCCACAGGAAGCCGCTCGAGCTCCGCAGCAACTCCCCCGGATGTCGGCGGCGTTGTAGTGGTTGAACCACGAGGGGATTGGGTTCGGCTATCTACGTGAGATGGCGGCGGCGGATCGTCAACCGTGATCCCGAAATCGGTTGCGATTCCGTACAGTCCCGATGCGTATCCCTGCCCTACTGCCCGGAATTTCCACTGCTCGCCCCGGCGGTACACCTCACCGAACAAAAACGCAGACTCGACCGAAGCATCGGTGATATCGAATCGAAGAAGCGGGTGGTCAGCACCGTCTCGTACGACCAACGCCAAACCCTGCAGCTGGCCGAACGTACCCCCGTCTGCGGACGCAGCTATCACGACGCGGTCGATGTCTGCGGGGAGGCGGGAAGTGTCGACTGTGAGAGTGTCGCTCCCCGGACGTGGCTTGCCGGTATGCACCACCGCGCCCGATACGTGCGACGGCTGGTTGAAGAACACAAAATCGTCGTCCGAGCGCACCTTGCCGGACCCCGAAAGCAGCAAAGCAGATACGTCCACATCCGGCACGCCAGCGCTAGCCGACCACACCAATTCGATACGCAACATCGTCGTGCCCAACGCAACGTTGGCGCCCTTACTCATCGCTACCGGCATGCGAGAGAGCCTATACCGCCTGAAAACTCACCTGCGTGTCCACCGCAGGTTCATCGGCCCTTACTGATGTCAAGGGACATGAGGACGTCCCTGCAGGCGGACAGAGGGTGTCCCTGTGCGCGGCCAGCTGATCTGCCTGTCGGCGGTCAGCTGATCTCTCGCACCAGGTCAGCTCAGGGCATCACCCCGCCCAACGGTGGCGTCCTGCACCCGCAACGAGGTGCCCTCGGTGATCACCACATGCGCATGGTGCAACCGGTCGACCGCGGCGGTCATCTTCGCCCGGATCCGGACCGTCCCGGCCGCCAACGCAGCGATCAACCAGATGTGTGCACCGAGTCCGAGATCAAGAAACCAGGCGTCGGCCGCGGAGCGGGCCCTGGGGACCGGCAGATTCGGAGCCCCGCCCGGATCCTGCGGATGATCTTCGGTAATGCGCCGGGTCGATCTGCAGATGCCGCACCGCGATGCCGGCGACGTGATCGATCCTCACGGTGCGCGGATTGTCGGTCAACGCGTAGGTCGGGACTCCGCCGAAGCGACGCACCGTGGCATCCAGGCACCCGATCAACGTCGGCAACGTTTGATCCCAAACCGGGATCACCACCCGGTAGCGCGGCCACGCCAACCAGGCGCAGAACAACAACGTTGAGCGTAGAATCCCGCCAGGGTCAGTCACTTTCGGTCCGTCGCCCCGGTCGAACTGCATCCACAACCCGGGCTCGGTGGTCCTCCCCAACTTCGTGGGAGGAGCCGACTTAAGCCAGCAGTCGACTGTGGGTAGTCAGTGCGCCAAGGCCGCAGGCTGCCGCGTCGAACGCCCTTGTCTGGCGGTGCGTGGTCCGCGCGACCGCGGGGTGGGCGAGATACCGAGAAGTTCGAGGACAGCTTGCTCGTCAGCCGGGAGGTGACCGTCTCGCCACTTGCGGACCTTGCGGTAGAGCCACTCCCCTACGGGTTCACCGTCGTCGGAGAGGTAGGTGCTCGGAACCTCGCCGGTACCGTGCTTTTCGCGGTAGGCAGCGATCTCGAGCAGCATCCGGCGATGCTTGCTGTCGAAACCTGCGGGACGGGGGATTTTCCAGTCGAATCCGATCGCGTCGAGTTCGGCCTCGCGAGCTGCGGGAAGGATGCCGAGGACGCGGGCGATGCGGTGCCGGTCCGCCCAGCGTCCGAGATGAAAACCGTCCTCGGCCACGACACGCGAATCCGGGTCCGGGGTGTTCGCATGTTCTCGGTAGCGACGCACCGCCGGCGACAACACGGTGGCGGGTCGGGGTGTTCGACGCGCATAGGGAGCGGTGCGATCCAGCTTTCGCATGGGTTCAGTATGCCCGGCGACGTTGGTGCTCACACCCGTTGAGTTGAGAGGTGGGCGCTTACAACTCTGTTCCGTTATGCCCCGGGTGTTCCCTGTCGACCGCTGCGTGGGGCTGAGACGGTCCGGCCAGGATCACTGCGATCACTACGGCGACCAGCGCAATCGTTGCGGTGATCACGCAGAACCACAGCGGCGCCGCCAGATGGGTTGTGGTCGGGTCCGCCAGAAAACGTGAGCTGAACACACCGGCAGCAAGTCCTCCGAAGGCCAGAGCGATCGCTGCACACCACATCTCCGGGCGCCGCCGCGCAGCCAGAAGAGCGCCGACGGGCAGGCACACGAACAAGCCGATTATGAAGGCACCCACCGCTGACTCGGCTGCCGGTGGGCACGGCGGGTAGTCTCCTCCGCAGGAGCCGGGAACTTCACCGCGGACGTAGACGAACGACGCCCAGGCCAGCAGTGGGGCAGCAGCGAGCAGCAGGGCGCTGCCCACAACGAGTTGCACCGATGCGAACAGGTTTTTCGCGCTCATCGCGTTGCCTTTCCGTGCAGATCTACGGTCACGGAGTCGTCGGCCGAGGAGTCCGCAGGCTCGAAGTGGAAGGTCCACTCGTCCGAAGGGCCGTAGCCGCTGCCGCTGCCGAGAGTCAGCCATGGCGGTTCGGGCCGGCCGGTGCGAGGATCGATTTGATGATCGCCGGCGCGCCACAGGGTGTGCAGGCTGGTCAGTACCGAGTCGATGTCGATTCCGGTGAACTCGGTGGCGGAGATCCCGTCGTCGAAACGCTCCGGTTTTGCCGTGGAAAAGTGGCGGCTTTCGATGTGCCCGGTGATGTCCGTCGTGATCTCGGTGGCGCGGCCGGCACGGTCGACGACGTTGATTCTGAATGCGTGCCCGTCGAGGACGATCTGGTGGATTCGGTGCTGGTCCGTGACCCGCTCGCCGAGACGGTCGAGTCCGGCGCGGGCATTGCCGGGTTCGAGCATCGAGCGTGAACCGAACGGCTCGTACGCCACCGCGAACGAGAGCGTCTTGGGCCGGTCCTTCGCCCAGTCGATCGCGTACGCCATGCACGCCCCGACGGCCAGCATCCCGGCGCACAGGACCACCAACAACACCCGGCGACGAGACCACCTGTCCGTCAGTGCCGGGTGCGGGCCGGCCTCACTCGTACTCATGGCTTGTGAGCCTAGCGAGCAGGCCCGCAGCAGAAGGTCCCCAACCCGCGCCGTTTCCGCGGAGGTCACTGCCGCCTGCCCACGCCAGGCCGCTGGCGAACCTCGGACACGAAAGCATCAGAAACCGTCAGGATCTCGCGTAATGACACCTCCCCCAGCCGGCGACGACTCGCACACCGCAACCTGCGGCCACGGATCACCGAAAGGATCGCCCCGGACCCTCTGCCCCGCCTGGTTTCGCCGACCCGAAACGCCGAGGGGTGCTCTCTATCTGCATAGCCGACATGTCCCTCGTTGCGGCCCGGCAGCGCCATCATCGACGAGCTTCGAGGCAATGCGGAGGAGCGTCGTCCTTGCAGGACCCGGGAACCTCACCGCGGACCACCAGTAACCCCGGCGACGCAGCCACTGCACCACGGCCAGCCGACAACGGTATCTGAGGTAGGGCTGCCCTTCTCAGGAGAACGGGGTCCTTCACAGCTCACACTTCGACGCCGCACGTTGAAGGGCGATGGACACGGCAATTCGCGCTTCGCGCTGTCTCTGAGCATGCAGGCGGCGATGTCCTGCCCGATGTTGTCGAGTACATACGGCAACGCGCTGGCCGGGATCCGGTAGGTGTTGTATCGGCGGACGCTGCGGGCAGCGCGGTTGGCGGCTTCGTTGTGCAGATCCCCGTCGTGTCCTTTCACCCATTCGAAGCTGACCCTGCGATCGGGGACGGCCCGGACGATGCGCTTCGCGACGTAGTTGATGTAGAGAGTGGTCCGGTAGTCGCCTTGCCGAGGTCGACGAGATCGGCCCCCTCCCTGCGCTACGCCTCCGCGAAGGTCCTCAAGGCTGGCCCCAGCGGCGGAACCGGGGGTGGTTTCGGCGGCGGGCAGTCCAATGCCGGTGGCAGCGACGAACCGCCGTTCTGATCCGACCAGCCGTGGTGAGGCGGCAGGCGCCGATCCTGGTGCCTGCCGCCTTTCCAGGTGAAGGGAGCAGCCATGACACGCACCACCGACACTGCCGCCGGGGTCTCCACTGCGGCAGCCGCGCCCGGCGCTACCCGAGGGCGTCGAAGACAACAGCCGGCCAGACCTGGTTCGCCGACGGCGATACCAGAGTCGACAACACCGAAACCGGGGACCGGCCGGATGCATCCGCGGCACCGAGACATCCGCTGATAGACGGGGAGTGGGCTTATCCGACGTAGAGGAAGTCGGTCATGTCCGAAGGTGAGACGCGCCGTTGAGGTCCAGGATTGTCCCGGTGGCCCATTCGGCTTCGGGTGAGGCGAGATAGACGATGGCTGCGGCCACTTCGGCCGGTGTCCCGACGCGCCCGAGCGGACTCTGTTGCCGTAGTGCGGTGCCTTCTTCGCTGTTGAGCTTCGGTTGCTGACGTTCGCTGGAGACGAACCCGGGTGCGACGCAGCTCACGGCGATTCCTCGTGGTGCCAGCCCGATCGCCAGCGATTGTCCGAGTGCGTGCAAAGCAGCCTTGGTTGCACCGTAGGCCGGATGCTCGGGTTCACCTCGAAACGCCCCACGAGAGCCGACGTTGATGATGCGACCCCCGGCGGTCATGTGTTGTGCCGCTGCCCAGGTCACGCAGGCAGACCCGAGAAGGTTCACCTCCACCATCCTGGTCCACACGGTGCACCAATCGTCGTAGCTGACATCCGTAATCGGGTGGCGATTGCCCGCGGACGGTGCTACCGCGGCGTTGTTGACAAGCACATCCAACGAACCGAGCGCCCCGACCGCGCGCTCTACCAGGTTTCGTGCTTGCGTCGGATCTCCGATGTCACCGCTGACGATGGTGTGGCCTTCACCGGGAAGCTCTGACCTCGTGTGCTCGGCGCCGCGCCGGTCGGTCGCATAGTGCACTGCCACGGTGTCACCGAGTTCGGCGAATGCGCGGGCAGTGGCGCGGCCGATGCCGCTCGATGCGCCGGTGACCAGAACCTTTCGCATGGACTGAACCTTCGCTTTCGCGGTGAGTATCCCACCGATCTCGTGTCATCCGCCGTCCGCCCACAGGCAGGTCCCGTCACGAGACAGGGGCGGGCTCGACATGGACAACACTATCCGACATCGAGTGGGGCGAACTTCCGTTCAGTGCAGGACAGCGGCAGGAGCACCCTCGAACGCTGCCGCTCTGTTCGGCGAGGGTTCACAGTGCAAAGACCGCGATGTGCGGACAGTTCCTGCCTACCTGAACGACAGATCTACGGCAGATCGGAGCTGGCGGTTGCTGCGAGGGATCCCAACAGTTGGAGCTTGTCTGAGCTGGGCGAGCCGACGGGAGCTTGGTAGACGATCAGTTGATGGCCGGGTGCGCTGCGGACGTCGAAGGCGTTGTATTCGAGGAGAAGATCACCGACGGCAGGATGGCGAAATTCTTTTGCCTCGTGAGTTTTTCCTCGGACGTCGTGCCGGCTCCACAGTTCGCGGAACTCGGCGCTTGCAGCGTGTGCCTGGAGAACAAGAGCACGGACGTCATCTGCCGAACCCGTGTGACCGAGAGCGAGCCGAAGGTTCGCGACACACGAGGTGGTTGCGCGATCCCGATCGGTGAAGAACCTGCGTCCGAAGGGGTCGAGGAAGACCATCCGCGCAATGTTGTCGATGCGTTCGAACCCGCTGTACAGCGCTCCAGCCAGATCGTTGTATGCAAGAACATCCAACTGACGGTTGATGATGAACGCGGGGGTATCAGACCAGGATGCGAGCAGTTGCCGAAGTGAATCGTCGACGGTCGTCCGTACCGGAGTGCGCGGTGTCGGGGCCATACCGGCGAGACGGAACAGGTGCTCGCGCACATCGGTGTCGAGGTCGAGTGCGCCGGCGAGGGCGTTGAGGACCGCTGGGGAGGGATTTCGCTCGCGTCCCTGCTCGAGTCGGGTGTAGTAGTCGACACTGACACCGGCGAGCATGGCGACTTCTTCACGCCGAAGACCAGAAACCCGCCGCCCCGACTGCGCTGTGATGCCGACATCCGTGGGCTGCACGTGACCGCGTCGCGCTTTGAGGAATGTTCCCAATTCGGTGGAGCTCATAAGACGACGCTAGCCTCACCGCGACGCGCCTGGCAGGCCGTATCGCACCCAGGCTGGGTTTGCGTGCCCGTGAGCACCAGGGCGGCACCGAACAGGGCGATCGCCACCACGAGGAACATCGCGGTGGTCACACTGCCGCCGTGGGCCGGTGCAGCGATCACCGGGCCGACGCTGCCGCCGAGGAACATGAACGCGCCGTACCAGGCAGTCGCGCCGGCCGTCTCGGGCAGGCGCAGACATCTCGACGATGCCTGCGACAAGGGCAGAAGTGGTCAGCACGATGGCTGCGACAAAGACGATGATACCACCGGCGACGACCAAGGTGGTGCCCACGACCCCGATCACGGCCGCGCTGCCATGCGGCTCCTCTCACGAGATTCCTCGGAGCGACAGGATCCGACTCTCGTACCTCGGCCAGGCCGAACCAGGCCGTAGCGCACCCAGGCACACAGCGGCCTGTTCCCGTGCTCCCTCCAGCCGAATAGTGGATCTCGCCGGAGTGACCCGGCGTCCTCGAATCCCATTCTGGAGTACACATGATCACCGCCTTCACCCCCGAACTACTCGAACTCATCACCGCCAACCGCACCGGCGGGCATCGTCCGCTGCTGTTCGCCAACGCCCGGATCATCACCGGCGACTCCCTGATCGGCGACTTCGACCGCGGCGATGTTCTTCTCGGCGGCTCACGCGTGGTCGGCATCGGACCGGGCCTGCTGACCGCAGCAGATGACGACGGCGCCATCGTCATCGACTGCGCCGGGTATGTCATCGTGCCGACGGTCGTAGACACTACTCAGCTGCGCGGCCTGCGCCCGAAATCGTTCCGGTCACCGACCGCGATCGCGCCGGGCAATCCGGCCGGTTTCGCAATCCTGCCCGCCGTGTCCGGAGAATCGGAATCCGTGGTGGGCCGATTCCTCGCCGCCCCCAAGATCGCGCTCACGGTCGTCGTCGACGGTGACATCGCCGTGTGGGATGGACACCCGGTCGACGTCACCAGCCTTGCAACAGATATCGAAGTTGCCCACACCGCCTCCTCGGACCGGTATCTCGGCACCTGGATCGACGAGAACGATTTCGTGCACCAGCACCTGACCGCCGACGGCCGCTACGACGAAACCCGCGGTGGACGCCCGCACGCCTACCAGGGCTCGTACTGGATCACCGGCGACCGCATCGACTACCGCGACGATCTCGGATTCTGGGCCTTCGGCGAATTCGCCGACGACGTACTGCATCACGCCGGCTACACCTTCCACCGCTCCTGACCTGCCGCCGACACCCGAAAGCACACCATGCCGAAGATTTCCCTCACCGAGTTCACCGCTGCCCGTGACAGCGGCCGCCCGATCCTGCTGACCGGCGGCGCCGTCGTCACCATGGATCCCACCATCCCGGACCTCGACACCGGCGACGTCCTGCTCACCGGTTCCCGAATCGCCGCGATCGGACCCGACCTGCGCTCCGACCCCGAACACGGTGCCACCGCCACAGCGGCCCTCGCCCTCGATACCCGCGGGTTGATCGTCAGCCCCGGTTTCGTCGACACCCACCGTCACGCCTGGGAAGCGCAACTGCGCCGCAGCATCCCCGACGTCGCCGACCTCGGTGAATACGTCACCTCAACCCTGGCCGGCATCGCCCCGAACTACGAGCCGGAGGACATGTACATCGGGACCCGACTCGCCGCGCTGACCGCGCTGGATTCGGGTATCACCACCATGCTCGACTTCTCGCACAACTCACGCAGCTCCGCGCACTCCGATGCTGCGCTCAATGCGCTCATCGACACCGGAATCCGCGGCGTGCATGCCTCGATGGGGCCGCACTTCGGCCAGTGGGACCACCAGTGGCCCAAAGATATGATCCGGTTGGTGAACGACTTCCACGGCGCCGCAGGAGGTCTCGTCACCGTACGACTGGCTGCCCTGTCCACCGACGAGATCGCCGGACCCACCATCGCCTACGGCCCCGAACTCGCTGCTCTCGCTCGCGATCTCGGCGTGTGGACCAGCATCGACGCGGTCTTCGGAATGCCCTCCTCGGAGGCGATCCTGCGCTGGGCCCGGATGGGGATCCTCGATCCGAACCTCACACTGATCCACTCGACGGGACTGACCCCCGAAGCATGGACGGCGATGGCAGACGCCGGTGTCACGGTCTCACTCGCCCCGACCTCCGACGCACAGATCGGTCTCGACACGGCCGTACCCGCCGTCGACGAGGCCCTCGCCGCCGGGATCCGGCCGGGCCTGAGCATCGACGTGGAGGTCGCGCTCGCCAGCGACATGTTCACCCAGATGCGGACCCTGCACGCCATCCAACGCATGCGTGCCACCAACGCCGCCTACGGAACGGAGGAGACCCGCCACCGGATCACCACGCACGACGTCCTCGACTTCGCCACCCTGCAAGGCGCGCACGCCAACGCGCTCGGGCACGTCACCGGTTCGCTGACCCCCGGCAAGGACGCCGACCTGCTCATCGTCCGTGCCGACGACGTCAACAACATGCCTCTCAACGACGCCGTCGGCACCCTCGTGCTCGGCTCCGACACACGCAACATCGACACCGTCCTCGTCGCCGGCAACCCGCGCAAGTGGAAAGGTTCGCTGATCGGCGAAGACATCGACGCCCTCCGCGAGGACGTGATCCGCTCCCGCGACACCATCACCCGACGGGTGGCGGCAGCACTGTGAAGACCATGAAGGAAGCGAAGGACATGAAACAAGATCAGCACCCATTCGTCGGGCTGTGGGTAACCGCCGACGGGAACATCCGCCAGCGTCTCCTCCCGGAGGGACGGTACGTCGAGGCACGCGGCAGCCGGGAGGCCGCCTACACGGGCGACTACCGGATCGACGGCACCATGATCTACTACCGCGACGACACCGGCTTCTCCGCCGACGGGGAGTTCCGCGACGACGTCCTGTACCACGCGGGCATGGTCATGTACCGGGACCCGACCGGCTGAAGCAATCGCCGAACTGAAACCGGCAACCAACAGAGGCAGTTTGCACCCGAATGTGCCTCAGGGAGCGTCGGCGTGTGACAGCTGAGATGCGGCGAACTCCAGGTAGGTCAGTGAGTGCTCACATCCCTGCCCTACCAGGAGCTCACTTGCCGCCTTCACCTATCGCGCTGTGCCCGTCATGCCCTACCCGCCACCAGATCGGTCGACTCCGGTGCGCGGTGCAGCCGTCATCATCGGTGACCGACACACAATGGGCACCGCTCGAGCCCTTACTCCCACCTTTCGAAAACACCGAAGGTCGAGGTGGACGCCCCGAAAACGCTGCCGACGAGCGGTTCCCGATGCAATCTTCGACGTCGTGACCGCACCCGTGTCGGCGGCGGACGCCACCCACTACCGTCGCCACCCTCCGCCAGGCACTCCACCTCGCCCCCCGGAACACGAGTGCTCGACCTGGCCAGCGGCTGCGGCTGCGACTGCGACTGCGGCGAGATGCTTTGCACGTGGGCACGCGACCTGAGATGCACGGGCACGGGCACGGGCGTGGACATCAGCACGCTCTTTACCGAGCAGGCCCGCGCCCGCGCTGTCGAACTCGACGTCACCGACCGCGTGAGGTTCGTCCACGGCGACGCCTCCGGCCACGTCACGGACGAACCGGCCGATCGCGCCGCATACGTCGACGCCACATTAATCGGTAACGGCGTCGCCGGCACCACCGAATTGCTCGCCCGCAGCCTCCGCCCCGGCGGGATGATCGTGATCGGCGAGCCCTACTGGCGCGTGATTCCCCCCGACAAGGAGACAGCGGTGGCCTGCCATGCCACCCGCGTGGCGACTTCCGGCCGCTGCCGGGGTTGATCGAGCAGTTCGGCGAACTCGGGTACGACGTCGTGCAGATGATGCTCGCCGACCAGCAGGACTGAGACCGCTACACCGCAGCGCAATGGCTCACTATGCCCCGCTGGCTCGACGAGAACCCGAACGACGAATTGGCGTCGGAGGTTCGGGCCGAGCTCACCGCCAAGGCCGCCCGCTACACGCGTTACGTGCAGAAGTATCTCGGCTGGGGCGTCTTCGCGCTGATGCAGCGCTGACCCCATATCCCGCGCGGGGCTCGGACGGTGCATCGTCCGAGCCCCGCACGGCCCATAGCGCTCACTCAACCAACGCCACAGAGCGGCATCGATCACTGTCGGTACCCGGCCATCACACCAACGCTGTGGACTTGTTCATCACAGCGTCTGTAGAGCAGGAGCAAACTGTGGTTCCGCTGCCTGAAGGTGTCCACGCAAAGTAGTCGTCTGGTACTCGTGCCGGTACAGGCCCCGCGCCCGAAGCCTCGGGATGACCTCGTCGGCGATGACCTCGAGGCTGTCGACGAGGATGTCGGGCTGCAGGTTGAACCCGTCGCAAGCACCGGCGAGATACCACTGCTCGATCCGGTCGACGAGCTGCTCGGGTGTGCCGACGAATCCGCCGTGCCCGGAACCGGAGTAGCGGGTCTGACGCAGATACTCGCGCACCGTGGGACGCGTCTGCCGGATCTGTTCGAGGATTGACTCGCGGAAACCGATGCTGCCCTGGAAGGTTTCGGAGATCGGACCGTTGATCACCTCGTCGGGGAACGGCTCGTCCAGTTCGAGGGTGGTGACGTCCACCCCGATCGCGTGCGTGAGCCACGCGGCCGAGTACCAGGAGGGGCTCGTGTCGTACAACTCGTCGACCCGGCGACGGGCCTCCTCCTCGGTGGACCCGAGGGTGAGCAGCAGACCGGGCAGGATCTTCACCTCGCCCGGCCGGCGTCCGTGACCGGCCGCGGCCGACTTCACCAGCCGATAGTGCTCGCGCGCAGTCTCCTGGGTGATCTCCGCGGCGAACACCCCGTCCGCATACCGCGCGGCGATGTCGCGGCCGGCGGGCGACCCACCCGCCTGGAAGAGCACCGGGTGTCCCTGCGGCGAGGCGGGAGCGACGAAGTCGCCCTCGTAGTCGAAGTGTGAACCGTGGAAGCGCACCGTCTCTCCGGTCTGCGCCGCGGTCCACAGTTGCCGGGTGAGGTCCGCGAATTCGGCGGCCCGCTCGTACCGTTCGGTGCGCGCCACGATGTTCGGCAGACCGAAGTTCGCGGCCGAGCGATTGTCGCGAGTGGTTACCAGGTTCCACCCGGCACGACCCCCGCAGATGTGGTCGAGGGTGAGGAGGCGGCTCGCGAGTTCCACCGGATCGTTGAAGGTCGTCGACGCGGTGGCGAGCAGACCCACCCGTTCGGTGGCCCGTGCGACGTGCGCCCACAACACCGTCGGGTCGAGCCGGATCGGGTTCGCATCATAGGCCGGATCCCCCAGACCCAGCGCGTCGGCGAGGAAGACGGCGTCGAGCGTCGCGCGTTCGGCGAGTCGGCCGATCCGCTCCCAGTACGCGGGTTCGACGAAGTCGCGGGCGTCCAGCAGCGGGGAACGCCACGCGGAGGGGATGTACCCGTAGACGAGGACGTTCACGCCCAGAAGCACATGACCTTCACGTCGGTTGCCCATCGCCTAGACCCCTTGTCCCTGCGGACGCGCATACGGATTCGAACCACCGACCGGCACGGTCCCGTTGACGTAGTAGTCGCCGAGGACACGTTCCTTGAACACCCGCGGGTTGTGGGAGGACAGCGTCCGGGCGTTGCGCCAGTGCCGGTCGAGTGCCGATGAGACTGCGGTCGCCGAAGCGCCCAGGGCATCGAAGATCGTCGCCGTGATCTCGAGAACGGAGTCGATGATGACGGACTGGGCCTCGTGGGTGCGGACGGTGGCGTCCACCAGCGCCGACTTCTCCCGCTCGACGTCGCCGCGAGCGTGTGCGTGAGCGACGACGTCGAGGGTCGCGCTCTGCTTCTCGAGGGCGGCCTCCGCCTGGAACAGTCGCGTGGCGATGCGCCCGATCTGCTGCTGCAGGAGCGGATCCTGCGGCGGTACCTCGTTCACGCCGAGCGGGTAGTTGCGGGTGCGGCGTCGCAGGCCGTCGGAGCCGTCGCGGAAGGCTGCGCGGCCGATGCCGACGAGCACCGACAGCAGCGCCGTCTGGTAGAAGAGTCCCTGATATGCGAATCGCTGCTCGGCCGGGAAGGTTCCGTGCTCGTCGACGACCGCGTCCTGGTAGCGGGCCGATCCGCTGGCAGTGGTTTGCTGCCCGAAGCCCTCCCAGTCGTCTATAAGGGTGACGCCGGGCTGCTCCCGCGCCACGAGAGCCGTGACGAGCTCGTCGTTCTCGTTGCGGCCGATGACGTCGAGCCAGTCGGCGTAGAGGCTTCCCGTGGCGTAGTACTTGTTGCCGGTGATGCGGGTGACACCCTCGGACGTGGTGATGCGGGTGCCGATCTCACCGAACTTGGTGTTGCTCGCCTCGGTCCATCCCCCGCCGACGAACTGCCCTTGGCGGAAACGTTCCAGCCAGATCTCCGTCGACGGATGGTCGGACGAGTTGAGCCGGTCCTCCACGAACGCGAGGTGGTTGCGGAAGATGTGGGCCACGTTCGGGTCCGCCTCGCCGAGTTCGGCGAGCAGCAGGAAAACCTGCTGGAGGGTGGCGCCGTCGCCGCCGAGTTCGCGTGGGATACGTAGCCGCGAGAATCCGGCGTCGATCAGCCAGCGGACCTGCTCGTAGGGGAACTCGCGCGTTCGTTCGCGTTGCAGATTCCCTTCGGCGATGCGGGCGAAGACGGGCCGGTACGTCGCGGCGAGGGTGTCGAACTCCGCGAAGGGGCCCGCGAGGAGCGTGCGGATGTCGGGGGAAGTGGGGGCGACCATTGTGTTCACTTTCTCGGTAGGTCGAATATGACGGCGTGTACGACACGCGGGCGTCGAAGGTCAGCGGTAGACGCTCGTCGTAGGTGCCGTGAACGCCGGGTCTGCGGATTCGAGCAGAGGAGCCGGTGCGCCGAGTCCGAGGAGGACGCGGAGGGTGCTGTTCGTGTCGGCCGGGGCCGCTTCCACGGATGCACCGGACACCGCTCGGGCTCGGTCGAGCAGGCGAGCCGGATCGTCGAGTGCGGACTGCGCCGAGCGCAGCAGCACACCATCCGCGCCCGCGTCGAGCGCCGCAGTGACGGCGGTATCGGCGCCCTCGGCATCGGCTTCGACCGGAATCTCGATCAGCACAACACTATTCGGTAAGCCGAGCTTCGTTCGGATTCGGCTCACGGCACCCGCGGGATCGACAACGCCACCGAGCACGACGAGATCGGCGACGGCCGGGATCTCGGCGAGCAGATCGTCGTCGTCGGCGTACCACGCGAGGACCGGTGCGCCCTGCACCGACGCGGGGGCACTCAGCGGTCCGGCGATGTCGACGACACCGTGGTGGTCGACCCGCCTGATCCGGTCGGACTGCACGAGGATGCCGGCTTCCTTGTCGGCGACGATCGAGTCGAGCGGCCAACTCTGCCACAACCGCGCAATCGCCAGCGCTGCGTCGGCGGCAGTGACGGCACCCAGCTCGGCGCCACCGTGCCAGGCAGTCTCGCCGTGACCACGCGGATCGCGCGCGCCGAACAGCAGTCCGGTGCGCCCGTGGGTGAGGTGGTCGAGCGAGAGCACACGGCGGGCCAGATTGTAGGGCAGGTCGTGGTGCGCTGCGCCGGTGACGACGAGCGGCGGTCCCCCCGCGCGGGCCAGGGCGGTCGCCGCGAGGGACGGATCGATGTCGGTGGGGCGCGGGCCCGTCCGTCCCACCTCGGACTGCGGGTTGCGGGCGATGCGGTCGATGCCGATCACCCCGAAGGTGGCGCCGGTGGCGGCCCAGCGCTCGCAGACCGCCGCGTCGTCGAGGATGCGCAGCGCCTCCTCTCCGGTGAGACCGACTGCGACGATCGGCCGACGGGCCGGATGTGACGTCATGACTTGTCGAGTACCTTTCCTGAACCGAGATCGGCGCGCAGCAGGTCGTGAACCTCCGGCGCCCTGTCGGTGTCGTAGAGATCTTCCGTGGGGAACGTGTCGACGAGGCGGCCTCGCGACATCACCCCGATGCGGTCGCACATCCACTCGACGAGACCCAGTCCGTGCCCGATGAACACGCACGTGAGATCGAGTCGCTCCCGCAGATCGAGAACGAGGTCGACGACCCCTGCCTGAGTTGACACGTCGAGGGCGGAAGTCGGTTCGTCAAGGATCAGCAGATCCGGCGACAGGGCCAGTGCCCGTGCCAGGCAGACCCTCTGAGCCTGGCCTCCGGACAGCGAATGCGGATAGCGGTCGGCGAATGCGGCCGGCAGACCGACGAGTTCGAGGACCTCTGCCACCACGTCCGGCATACCGCTCTTATCAGCCACGGTCCTGAAACGCCGTAGCGGACGGGCAATCTGCTCACCCACCCGCACGGCGGGATTGAGCGAACCGACGGGATCCTGGAAGACATACTGCAGGCGCGGGCGGACGGCGCGGAGCGTGTCACGGTCGTTGCCCGAGAGCGGATTCCCTCGGAAGTGCACGGTCCCGGAAGTCACATCCAGCAGACCTCCCATGAGCCGGGCCAGCGTGGACTTGCCCGATCCGGATGCACCGATCAACCCGTAGATCTCGCCGGACCGCACCTCGAGCGACACATCGTCGACGGCGACGAACTCCGAACGGCGTGTTCCGGTGCCCCAGCCGCCGACGGTGAAACTGCGCGTGACGTTCTCGAGTTTCAGCATCGGGGGAACCGGATCGGATATCACCGCAACGGGTTCCGTCACCGCCTGGGTGACCGCACCGCCCGACAGCGAGCGGGCACCGCGCCAGTGCGGCAGGGTGTGTCGCTTCCCCAGGCGGGGAACGGCGGCGAGCAGCTGCTTCGTGTAGGGATCGCGGGGCGAGGACAGGACCTCGTCGCGTGTTCCGGACTCCACGACGGCGCCGTTGCGCAGCACCACCACCGAATCCGCGAGGTGCTCCACCACGTCGAAGTCGTGGGTGATGAGCAGCAGCGACGCGCCGGTGGAGGAGGCCACGTCGCGGAGCAGGTCGAGCACCTGCCGCTGCACGATCGTATCGAGCGCGGTGGTCGGCTCGTCGGCGACGAGCAGCGCGGGCTCGGCCAGGCCGGCCAGCGCGAGCACGACGCGCTGCCGCATCCCGCCACTGAGTTCGTGCGGATAGGAGTTCAGCACCCGATCCGGATCGTCGAAGCCGACCCGGCGCAGCCAGTTGGCGGCGAGTTCGCGCCGCGCGGCGCGACGCGTGCGCGGACGGTGCCGCACGAGCACCTCGTCGAGCTGACTGCCGACACGGAAGGACGGATCGAGCGAACTCAGCGGATTCTGGAAGACCATCCCGATGCCGGAACCCCGGAAGGTGTCGAGCCGCTTCTCGCTCAGTCCCGCGAGGTCGACGACCTCACCGGACTCGCTCCGGAACAGGATCGATCCGCCGGTAAGGTTCGCCCCCGGCGGCAGCAGGCCGAGCAGCGCAGAGGCCGTCAGGCTCTTGCCCGAGCCGGACTCCCCGACCAGGGCGAGAACCTGCCCCGGCGTGATGTCGAAGGACACGTCGCGGACCGTCGGCTCGTCGTGCGGGTCGCCGGGAAAGGCGATGCGCAGATCGGTGACCGAGAGGATCCGCTCGGACGTATCCGGGCCGGGCGCAACCGGCAGGCCAGGGTCGTGGAGTGTGCTCATCGCCGGGCTCCTCGCCGGGACCGGGGATCGAAGACATCGTTGAGTCCGTCGCCGATCCAGTTGAAGGCCAGCGCGACGAGCAGGACCGTCAGGCCCGGGATCAGCGCGACGTAGAGGTGGCCGGAGATGACCACTTTGGCGCCGGACGCGATCATCTGGCCCCAGTCCGACGCGGGCGGCTGGACGCCGATCCCCACGGCACTGAGGCTGGCGGAGAATACGACCATCGCCCCCACGAGGCTCGTCGCGTAGACAACGATCGGACCCACGACGTTGGGCAGGACCTCCCGCACCGTCAGCGACCAGCGTCCCGCTCCGAGCGAGACCGCGGCCTCGACGTACTCACGTCCACGTTGCTGCTTGACCTCGGCGAACACCACGCGTGTGATGTAAGGGATGACGGCGAAGCCGATCGCGAAGACCACGACACCAGCACCGGGACTGAGCAGCGCGGCGAGCGCGATCGCCACAAGGATCACTGGGAAGGCGAACAGCACGTCTACCACTCGCATGATCAGGCCGGACAGGCGCGGACCGGCGAAGCCGGCGGCCAGCGCTGCGGACGATCCGAGGACGGTCGCCGCCGCGACGGCCGCCACGGCGAGCAGCAGTGAGGTGCGGCCTCCCCACAGGAGCCTGCTGAGCAGATCCCGACCGAGTTCGTCGGTGCCGAGCAGATGTCCGGGGCTTGCGGGCGGAAGGAACTTGGCCGTGGGGTCGGTCAAGATCGGATCGTAGGGAGCCAGCAGCGGCGCGAGCAGCGAGCACACCGCGACCACCGTGATGACGACGAGGCCGGCGAGCAGCTGGGCGCGGTGGCGACCGTGTCCGGACGAGAATCGTCTCCGAGCGATCACTTCGTCGAGCAGTGTTGCCATCACGCACCTCTCATACGTGGATTGAGACCGTCAACCACGACGTCGGTGACGAGGTTGACGACGAGATAGCACAGAGCCACCAGCACGATGCCGCCCTGGATCACCGGATAATCCTTGCCGTTGACCGCATTCACCAGCTGGGTCCCGATTCCCGGCCAGTTGAAGACGATCTCGACGAAGAACACTCCGGTGATCAGCGTGCCGATCTCGAGGCCCGTGATATTGACGACGCTCGGCAGGATGTTCCGGAAAACGTTCCGGCCGTACAGGGTCTGCGGGGCAATACCCTGAGAGCGGAACGTACGGAACCAGTCCGACGAACGTTCCCGGATGACCCCGACCCGCACGAACCGCGCCAGCACGAGCATCGAGATCAGGGCCGCAGACACCGCCGGCAGCACGAGATGTTGGAGCAAGTCTCCGAAACCACCGCCACCACGGGATTCCATGCCGCCCACCGGAAGCCACTTCAACTGCAGCGCGAACACACTGATCAGGACGAGACCGAACCAGTAGACGGACAGATTGCTGCCGATCTGCACGACCAGCATCACCAGCCGGTCGATCCACGTGTTGTGAAAGATACCGGCCACGAACCCGATCGCGGTACCGAACACCAGGCAGACGACCACACCGGCCACCGTGAGGATCAGCGTATTGACGAAATTGGGCACGAGGATGTCGAACACCGGAGTGCCCAGGGTGAGGGACAGTCCCCCGCCGTCGGCGAACAGGTTCTTCACCCACACGAAGTACTGCTCCCACAACGGCCGGTCGAGTCCGTAGGTGGCGCGAATCTCGTCGAGCTGTTCGGGAGTGAATCTCGAGGCGAACTGCGCCTCCACAGGATCTCCCGGTGTGAGTGCACCCAACAGGAACGCAAGCACCGAGACGATCACCAGGATCGGGACGATGTTGACTGCACGGATACCGATCCGCCGGAGGTAATTCATCACTCCCCCGCGAGCCAGACGTTGCTCAGGTCGTACCAGTTGGTGGACGCGAAGACGAACCCTTCGACGTTCGGGCCAGTGGCGTAGTAGCGGTTCAGGTTCACCGCCGGGATAACGAGAGCCTTGCTGCGCAACTGTTCCTCGGCAGCCTGCCACAGCGCGATGCGCTGCTCGGCGTCGTCTGTGTAGAGCGCGGTTTCGATCGCCTGGGTGACCTCGGGGTACTGCTCAGGGTTCAAGCCGCGGTTCTTCAGGCCGTTGTAACCGTTGTGGAGCCACTCCGCATTGGTCTCACCGAACTCATCGATGCTCAGACCGTCACCGGGCTGCGGATTATAGACGCGCGCGGAGTAATTCACGCGGTCCAGGCTCACCACTTCGGTCTCCACCCCGATCTGCTTCAGGTGCGCCTGCAGCCACTGACCGACGTTCTCGTTGGCCACATCGACCACGAGGTTGAAACGCAGTTCGCCGGGCCCGTAGCCGGCATCGGCGAGCAACTGCCGTGCCCGCTCCGGGTCGTACTCGAAGTCGGTCACGTCGTCGCGATACGCCTCGTTGCCCGGGGGCAGGAAGGAGTACTGCGGGGTGGCGTAGCCGTTGTAGACCTCGTCGGCAAGTGCCTGCCGGTCGAGGCCGTGGATGAGGGCCTCACGGACACGGTCGTCGTCGAAGACGGGATTGCGCCGGTTGAAGGAGAAGTAGATCAATTCCGCGCCGGTGCCTTCGGGCACGTCGATCCCGGCGTTCTCGAGCGTCTCGACGTCGTCGGGCTGAACGTAGCTGATCAAGTCGACCTCGCCGTTGATCAAGGAGGCGACGCGGGTCTGGTTGTTCGCAATGATGCGGAAGGTGAGCGTGTCGAGATGCGGCGGCTCACCCCAGTAGCTTTCGTTGCGTTCGAGTTCGATGCGGTCGCCGATCGCCCGCGAGACGAAGCGGTACGGACCGGTGCCCTCGGGGTGCTCGGCGAAGCCGTCGTTGCCGTAGGTCTCCCACACCGCCGGGTTGCCAACGGGCAGGGTGTACATCGACTGGGCGAGGATCCGAGGGAATCCGAGGAAGGGGCGGTCGAATTCGAAGGTGTAGGTGTAATCGCCCGTGGGCGCCGCGTCGGTGAGGTTCGCGAACCACACCTTCACGCGGCCGGCGCTCTCCTCGTCGAAGTACTCGTAGGACCGGTCCCACACGCGGCGCACGTTCTTGTGCAGCGCCGCTGCATCGAAAGGGCTGCCGTCGTGGAAGGTGACACCCTCACGTAGCTGAAAGGTCCAGGTCCGTCCGTCCTCGCTGTGCTCCCAGCCGGTGGCCAGCACGGGGACAAGTTCGGGGGTGCCGGCGGTAGTGGTCAGATCCTCCCCGACGAGCGGCTCGAAGATGTTGC
This sequence comes from Rhodococcus shunpengi, assembly GCF_048381395.1. Classification (NCBI taxonomy): domain Bacteria; kingdom Bacillati; phylum Actinomycetota; class Actinomycetes; order Mycobacteriales; family Nocardiaceae; genus Rhodococcus; species Rhodococcus shunpengi. Next base: position 34,671 of record NZ_JBLWIU010000017.1, on the reverse strand, counting down.
GGGAGACGCGGTAGGTCTCCCAGAACACCTGCCGATGCGGGTCGAGGCCACGCGGCTCGAGGTACAGACCGGTGACGAAATCTCCGCCGTCGACAGGACCGGTTCCCGCGTCGGCCGTCCCTCCCCCGGACCCGCATCCCCCGAGGAGCAAGACCGCAGCCAATCCTGCCGACGCGACCACGAGACGGTTTCTTTTCCGCACTGATCCACACTTTCTTTCGAAAACGCACAAGTATCCGGCGGCTGAATGTAATCGTGTCCGTCGAGCAGGTCATCGTATGGAATCACCATGATCGCAACGCTTCACAAGGTGTAGAGGAATCCGATCCCGCGCAGCTGTTTCGGACTTGAAATCACCGCAGCGCGAAATTATTGCCTCGAAGACGGGGATCAGGCTAGCTTTGACCCGTCTCGGGAGAACCGTGTCCACGCGTCGGTAGCGCTCCCGCAGTACACCCATCCAAGAATTGCTTCGGCAGGCGCATCGGCACCGATGCGCCTGTCTTTCGTACGACAGGAACACGACATGTCCGCACAACCAGCCGATCGTTCCGCATTCGAATTCGATATCCGGGTGCTCACGGACGAACGCGATCTGATCGCGGCCCTTGAGGTGTTCCGAACAGCGATGGTCGGCCTTCCGTGGTCCGTTCCCCTATCTCCTGACGTTGCGGGAAAGTTCTTCGAATCCGGCAGGACTCTAGGCGCATTCGCCGACGGTGAGCTCGTGGGGACTGTCGACTCGACACGCGGTTCCCTCACCCTGCCCGGCGGACGAACGGTCGCCCACGCCGCGGTGACCCACATCGGAGTGCTTCCCACCCATACCCGCCGCGGAATTGTCTCCCATCTCGTGCGCCGCCAGCTCACCGACGCCCGCGCTACCGGGGAGGTCGTCGCGACGCTGCGCGCCTCGGAAGCGACCATCTACGGGCGCTTCGGCTACGGCATCGCGAGCCGGGTCGCCTCGGTCACGGTCGACACGCGCCGTGGCGGGTTCCGGCCCGAGGTGCCGGCGGGAGATCCTGTCCGGCTCCTTCCCGCGGACCAGATGTGGGACGTCCTGCCGACCATCCACGCACGGATTCCGAACACCCGACCCGGCTTCATCACCCGATCGTCACAGTGGTGGGCGGCGCAGGAGCTGCGCTACGGCCAGGACCGGGGACCTGCCTACACCGCGGTGACCGGACCGGAGGGCGCCGAGACGGGCTTCGTCCGCTACCACCCTGTCGGTACCGAGACGTGGTTCGGCAGCAACGAACGCAGCATCGTCGTCGACGACCTGTTCGCGCCCTCCCGCGAAGCGTTCATCGGACTGATCCGGTTCCTGTGGGAACTCGACCTCGTCAACCGGATCGTCTTCCCCGGTCTGCCGGTCGACACATCGCTACCTTGGCTGCTGACCGATCAACGTGCCGTCGCCACGACCCACATCCGAGACGAGACGTGGCTGCGAATCCTCGACGTCGAAGCAGCCCTGCGCGCCCGCACCTACGGCGACGGCGGGTCCCTCGTCCTCGCCGTCCACGACCCGCTACTGCCCGAGAACACCGGCACCTACCGCATCGCCGACGGACACCTCGAGTCGGTGACACCCGGCCTCGCCGCCGATGCCGATCTGGAGACCGACGTCTCGACGCTGGGCAGCGCGCTGCTCGGCAGCGAGCGCTGGCACCGACTTGCCTACCCCGGCACGGTGCGCATCGGCGCCGCCGACGCGCTCACCCACGCCGACCGGCTCTTCGCCACCGGCTCGGCCGCGTTCGCCGGCACCAACTTCTGATCCCGTTCCGCCACCCCTCTCGAAGGATCAACTGTGAACAGATATCGACGACCCGCCTCCTGTACTGCGCGGAACATCGGTCTGGCCGCCACCACCCTGGCGGCTCTGCTCGTCTCCGCCTGCGCAGGGAGCGCCCCGGCCACCCGTGCCACCGACGACGGCGACATCGTCCCCGGCGGCACATTGCGGGTCGCTTCTCTCGCGTCGGACATGGACTCGCTCGATCCGCTCACCGGCTACGACACCAACGCATGGGCGGTGCAACGGGCGATCACCCGGCAGCTCGTCACCTTCCCCGGATCCACCGGGGAACTGGAGGACGATACCGAGATCGTGCCCGACCTCGCCGAGTCATGGGACGTCAGCGAGGACGGCCGCACCTACACGTTCCACCTGCGGGACGGCATCACGTACTCGGGCTCGTCGGACCGTGAGATCGTCGCCGGCGACTTCGTGTACGCAGTGAAGCGATTCTGCGATCCGAACAAACAGGTCGCGGCGATCAACTACTTCCATCTTTCCTTCGAGGGCTTCACCGAGTTCTGTGACGAGTTCGCGACCGTTCCCACCGGAGATCTCGCAGCGTCCAAGCAGTTCATCGACACGCACGAGATCTCCGGTGTGCAGGCCCTCGACGACAAGACCCTCATCATCACCGCACCGTCGAAGTCGTACGACTTCCTCGACATCCTCACGATGAACTTCGTGACACCACTTCCTCCGGAAGTCGCCTCGCAGTACTTCGGTGACTCGCTCGAATTCCGACAGAACTTCCCGTCGTCCGGCCCCTACCGGATCGACACCTACCAGCCGGGACAACAGCTGGTGCTGAAGAAGGTCGAAGGCTACAACCACGACGCGGATCCCGCCCGAGCAGCGTACGTCGACGAGATCGTCATCGACTTCACCACCAACAGCGAAGACAGCGTCGTTCAGAAGGTTCGTTCCGGCGAAGCCGATCTGACCCTCTACATGGATGTTCCACCTCGCGCCGTGCTGAACCAGTACGCTTCGACGAACGATCCCGGCCTGCACACGTCCGACAGCGGTGCAGCGAACTTCGTCGTCATCAACGCCAAGCCGGAGGCGACCTTCCCCGGCGCAACCGCATTGCGTGACCCGCGCGTGCGCCAGGCCTTCGCCTACGCCGTGAACAAGGCGAATCTCGTTCAGGGTCAGGGTGGCCCGATCGCCGCGAAGCCGAACGGACAGATCGTCACGTCCACGCTCCTCGGCCACGAACCCTTCGATCCCTATGCCACACCCGACAGTAAAGGTGATCCCGAGAAGGCTCGGCAACTGCTCGCCGAGGCCGGCCACCCCGACGGGCTGACCCTCGACGCGGTATACAGGTCCACCGCCCAATTCGAATCCATTGCCGTGACGTTGAAGGAGGATCTCGCGGCTGCGGGAATCACCTTGAACCTCATCGCTCTTCCCGGCACCGAGTACACCTCCTACCTCCAGGATCCGAACTCCCGGTACGATGTCGCGCTGAGTGGTTCGTTCACCCCCGACTGGCAGGGCCGCTCGACCCGCATGCTGCTTGGCGGATGGCTCAACTCGGAAGCCGCGCCGTGCGGCAAGGGCAACGTCTACGCCATCTGCTATAGCAACGACCAGCTCAACGAACTTGCACGCGAGGCGTTCCCGTCGGACGATCCGGCACCGATCTGGGCCGAGGCCGACCGCATCGTGTCCACCGACCTGCCGTGGATCCCTCTGTTCGAAAAGCGCAAGAACCTCATCTCGTCCGACCGGGTGATCAACTGGACGTGGGCGTCGCTGCCCGCACAGGCCGACTACACCAACATCGCGCTGCGCCCGGGGTCCTGAGATGCCGCTCCTGCAGGTCGACAATCTCAGCGTCTCCTTCCGATCGACACCCGTGGTGCACGACGTCTCGTTCTCCGTCGACAAGGGCCGCACCCTCGGCATCGTCGGTGAGTCCGGATCCGGCAAGAGCGTGTCGCTGCTCGCCGCAACGGGACTGCTCGACTCCGGTGCCGCCGTGCACGGGCGTGCCCTGTTCGACGGCACCGACCTGGTGACCGCGTCGCCGCGGCACCTCCGATCGATCCGTGGCAGCGACATCGGCTTCGTATTCCAGGACCCGTCGAGCAACCTGCACCCCCTCATGCCGATCGGCCGGCAGATCAGTGAGGCGCTGACGGCGCACCACTGGCTGGACCGGACGACAGTGCGGCGACGGGTGCTCGAGCTGCTCGATGAGGTCGGGATTCCCCGAGCACACGAGCGACTGGACGATCATCCCGTGCACTTCTCCGGGGGTATGCGTCAGCGTGTGATGATCGCGATCGCGCTCGCGAACAATCCGCAGCTGGTTGTCGCGGACGAGCCGACCACAGCGCTGGACGCCACAGTGCAGGCGTCGATCCTCTCGTTGCTGCGGCGCCTCCAGCAGGACCACGGCATGGCTCTCGTCCTCGTCAGCCACGATCTGGCGGTGGTCGCGGAACTCGCCGACGACGTGGTGGTCATGCGCAACGGTCGTGTCGTCGAGACCGGGCCGGTCGATCGGGTGTACAACACCCCCGCCCACCCGTACACGGCGGAACTGCTCGAGCCGCTCGCACAACCCGTCGCCGCTCCGGCCGGTCCACGACCGGACCAGCCGGAACTGCTGCGGATCGAGAACGTCTCGAAGGGATTCCGTGTCACCCGCAAGGCGCACCGCCCGGTCCTTCGGGACATCGACCTGCGGATCGGCGAAGGCGAGATCGTCGGTCTGGTCGGCGAATCCGGTTCGGGAAAGTCGACACTGAGCCGCATCGTGACCGGGCTCGACATCACCGACACCGGCACGGTGAGTTTCCGCGGCACCGCCTACACCGCGTCGAGCCGCAACCGGCCCGTGATGGATCCACAAGTGCGGCGCTCGATCCAGATGGTCTTCCAGGACCCCTACGGAAGCCTGAACCCGCGCCGCAAGATCCGGCAGATCCTCGCGGCACCCTTCGAACTGAGCACAGACCTGCAGGGACCGCAGATCCAGCGGCGGGTCGGGAAACTGCTCGAGACGGTGGGACTCCCCGGTGACTTCGCCGACCGCTATCCGCTGCAGCTGTCGGGCGGGCAACGCCAGCGCGTCGCCATCGCCCGGGCACTCGCACTCGACCCCGCTCTCATCGTCGCCGACGAACCGGTGTCGGCACTGGACAAGACCACCGCCCGGCAGATCGTCGACCTGCTGCGCAACCTACGCGACGAGCGGGGCACGTCGTTGCTGTTCGTCTCGCACGATCTCGGTGTGGTGTCCGCCCTGTGCGACCGGGTCGCGGTCCTGCACGACGGAGTGATCGTCGAGCAGGGTTTCACCGACGAGGTGTTCGCCAACCCGGCTCATCACTACACCCGCACCCTGCTGAGCGCGGTGCCGGGCAGCACCCGGAAGGAGACCGTCGATGTCTGATCTGTGGACCGAGCCCGTCGGCGTCGACACCCTCACCGACACGCCACCGCGGAACGGACGGCGGCTGTTCACCGCCCTGATGGAGGACCGTTCGGCGCGCCTCGGCCTGTGGACCGTGGTGCTGGTGATCCTCGCCGCGCTCACCGCCCCACTCGTCGCGGTCCTTGTCGGGCACGGCGCCACCCAGCAGTTCCGCGAGACCGCGCTCGACGCCTCGGGTATCCCGGTCGGCCCGTCCTCGACCTTCTGGCTCGGCGCCGACGGAGAGGGCCGGGACGTCCTGGTCCGCACCCTCTACGGCACCCGGATCTCCCTGCTGGTCGGGATCCCCGCGACGACCCTGGCGATGGTCATCGGCACGATCGTCGGAGTGGCCTCGGGACTCACCGGTGGGATCTTCGACCGCGTGACCGGCCAGATGATCGACATGGTGCTGTCGTTCCCCTTCATCGTCACTGCGCTGAGCCTGCTCGCGCTCAACCGCGGACCAGACGGCCAGCCCGTGGTCAGCCCCCTCGTGGTGGTGATCGTGATCATCGCCGCGTTCACCTGGACCTACTTCGCGCGGCTGAGCCGGGGACTGACGGTGACTCTGCGGTCGCGCCCGTTCGTCGACGCCGCGGTGACCCTCGGCGCGAAACGTCGATGGATCCTGTTCCGGGAGGTCCTGCCGAACGTGCTGCCGGTGGTTGTCGTGTACTGGGCTGTGCAGCTTCCCGCGAGCATCGTCGCGGAGGCGACCCTGTCGTTCCTCGGGGTCGGCATCCAGGCGCCTACACCGAGTCTCGGCAACATGATCGCTGACGCCCAGCGCACCTCGCTGTACCAGGTGCAGCCCTGGTACCTACTCGGCCCGGCGATTGCCCTGTTCGTCATCGTGCTCGGTTTCAATGCGTTCAGCAGCGGGCTTCGCAACGTCCTCGATCCGAAGGGACGGTGACCTCGATGCTCCGGCACGTCACACAACTCCTCACCCGATCGGTGACGACCCTCGTACTCGTCCTGCTGGCGGCCTTTGTTCTGATCCGTATCGCCTACCGCGATCCGGCCACGATGCTCGCGCCGCGCAACGCCGGTCAAGAGGGCATCGATGCGGTCGCCCGCGCGCTGCGCCTCGACGATCCCTGGTACCTCCAGCTGAAGCACTACCTGTTCCGGGGCCCCGACATCCAGGGAGCTCCCATGGGTCTGGTCAACTGGCCTCCGGCGCTGGGGTATTCGTTCCGACAAAACACACCGGTCACGGAACTGATCCTGTCCAAGGTCCCAGTCACCGCGTCACTCGCGTTGGGCGCCCTCGTGATCTGGATGACGCTCTCGTTGGTGTTCGGTGTGGAGGCTGCGCGTCGGGAGGGTACTGCGATCGACCACGGGCTGTCGGCTCTGGCGTATGTCGCGTTGTCGCTGCCGACCTTCCTCACCGGCATGCTGTTGTCCTACTTCCTGTTCTTCACGCTCTCCACCCACGGGATCTACCTCTTCCCGAGCAGCGGATACGTGCCGCTGACGGAGAATCCCTTCGAGTGGGCCCGGCACCTTCTGCTGCCGTGGCTGACCCTGGCGATCGCCGAGATCGGCATCTTCCAGCGGGTAGTGCGTGGGTCGATGCTCGAGGTGCTCGGCACCGACTTCATCCGCACCGCCCGAGCGAAGGGCCTGTCGGAGCAGGTCGTGCACTATCGGCACGCGCTGAAGGCAGCGCTGAACCCGGTCATCACCCTGGGCGGTCTCGAACTCGCCGTGATCATGGGCGGGGCGATCGTAACGGAGACGATCTTCGGCCTCGACGGGGTGGGACGCCTGGCGGTGAACGCAGCTCTCGAAGGGGATTTCCCCGTCGTCATCGGCACTACTGTGTTCGCCGCCGCGGTCTTCGTCACGTGTTCCTTCATCGTTGATATAGCCACGAAGCTGAGGGAGCCGTTGCGTACATGAATCGTCCGCAGACCGTCCCCAGGCAGATCGGTGTTTCAAGAGTCCGATGCCTCGCTTGGCCTTCTGCTCTCGTAGATCGACCGACAGGTCGCCAAACTAGGACGCAGCACCAGTGTCCGCTCCACTCATTTCTGGGCCTTCCTCATCGCGAAATCCTCGACCGGTCCTTGTCGAGGAAATCGTCATCGACAAGGACCTACAACGGGCCCGATGCGGCGAACATGTGAATCCTGTTTCAGACCGGACCGGCACTAGCTGAATGCGTGCACGTCCGGCGGGTCTCGATCGGCTCGTTGTTGTCCGAGCGGCAGAACTTGGCCGAGTACGCACGTCAGGTCGGTCTGGTCACCGGCATCTTCTTCCTGTGCAGCCTCGCCCTCGGCTACGCAGGGGCTCGCCTGCTGAAACTCGGACAGCCGCAAGCGATCGCCACATCGATGGAGGTCGGCATCCACAACACTACGGTCGCTTTGACCATCGCGCTCAGCGTTCTCGGAAGCTCAGAGGTGGCGATCCCCAGTGCTGTGTACTCGATCCTGATGTATGTGCTCGCCACCGCGTTCGGCTTCGTTGTCGTCCGGAATGGTGCGCCGGTCCCGACCACACGGCCGGCGACTGAGCAGAAGATACGCAATATCTGACAGCCCAACAGCGATGGCATAGCAACGCACTGGAAGAAACTTGCGCGCCCGATCCTGGACAACGGCCGAAGTTGACCGCCCATCAGCGCGCTCGGCCCAACCGCCGGCATCAAGTTGGGATCCGCCGAGAGATGCCATCAAGAGCACGGCCCCGGAAGGTTGGGCACGGGCCAGAATTTGAGGAGGAAGTACGCATGACGAATCAAGCAAAGCCAGCTGTTCGGCGCCGAAACCTCCGATTTGGAAACAGATTCGGCCATCGCGTTGCCGGAGCGCTCGCTGTGATGGTCGCCTGCACGACCACCATCGGGACCACCACGGCCTTCGCGGAGCCGGTCACCTCCGCCCCGCTGCCAGTCCCTTTCGATATGGGCGCGGCCGTACTCCCGTTCTTCTTTCCCGAGGACGTCCCGGCCGGCGCCAACGACCCGAACTGTCGACTGACTCCCGAGCACCCACGGCCGGTAATTCTGGTCAACGGGACATTCGTCAACCAGGCGGCCAACTGGCAGGCAGGCGCACCGTTCCTGCGCAACAACGGCTACTGCGTGTTCACCTTCAACTACGGAAACCCCACCTGGATCTTCGAGATCCCCGTTCAATCGGTAGCTGATGTGCGCGACAGCGCACGGCAACTCGCCGCTCAAGTGGACAAGGTCCGGGCACAGACCGGCGCCGAGAAGGTCGACCTCGTCGGCGCCTCGCTCGGTGGCGGTCTTCTTCCCCACTACTACATCAATTTCCTCGGCGGTGACCGCTACGTCGACAAGCTCATCGGCCTCGGCCCCGCCAACCACGGCACGACCCTCTCGGGCGTCGTCTTCTTGCGCAAATCGTTTCCGCCCCTGGGTCCTTCCGCCGTCAACGCTCTGGAGATACTGTTGCCGGCCTCCATCCAGCAGACCGTCGGTCACGAGCTGGTCAAGCAGACCTACGCCAACGGTGACACCCGACCTGGTGTCACTTACACTGCCATCGTTACCAAGTACGATGAGGTGAACACCCCGTACACCAACCAATTTCTCAATGGCCCCAACGTCACCAACATCCTCATGCAGGACGGCTGCGAGGAGAACCAAACCGACCACCTCGGTATGAACTACAGCGAGCGAGCATGGGGCTTCGTCCGAAACGCGCTCGACCCGGAACACCCCGCGCCGGTTGTTTGCGTCCCCGAAGGCTTCATGTTCCCCGGCCTGACCTGAACCACCTGATGGCCACCCGAGCCCGGGTGGCCATCAGCGTTATAACGACCTGCGGCAACTCCGCCGCGGTTGCAGGCGCGGATATATGTGCGGGATTGTCGGCGCCGTGGGCGGCCAAGAATGGCTGGGCGCTTGCCGAAATGACCGGTGATTTGACGCCGGATGGGATGCGGAAGTCGATGAACACGACCGCATGGAACATCGACGGGGTGCGCAATGATGTGTGCGCCTATGCGGTCGAGCAACTCGACGACCTCGATGGGGTGTCGATCGTGTGTGAAACCGGTTCCTCGTGAATGTACGGAAATCCGCTGGGGTGCAACGACACTACTCGTAGTGTGGCAGGACGGGATTGCTTCATGGTCAGGTGACAGATAGCGTCACGCAGCCTGTGCGGCTGGTGTGGTCATGATTGTCTCGAACTCGACCGCCGTCAATCTGCCGAGTCGGAGCTGACGGCGCCGGCGGTGGTAGGTGCGTTCGATCCTCCCCCGCAAGCGGGTGGTGCCCCCAGTGACGATCGCGATGCGTACCTGCTCGCGAGTGACCCAACGCTGCCGGTCGAGGACGTTGCGTTGAAGCAGCGCAAAGAGGCCACGCGGTTGATGTGGCCGCCGCATCGTCGGTCGGCACCTGCGGCGTGGCCGCCGCACCACGCTCCCCGATCCGCAGGCGGGCGGTGCCGGATCTGATCGGTCGGGGTTTCACCACCGACGAACTCGACACCCGGTGTTCGGTTCCCGAGCAGGCTGAACAGCAAGGTCCCTATCCCTCGCTTTGGAAGGCGTCCGGGTATAGCCGCTCCGCGATGGTTTCGACCGCTTCGACATTGCCGATGGTGCCGGGATAGAAGTCGCTCTGCGGGACTCCGATGAGCAGATCGTCCCGAACCGCAGTGACGTTCGGGAATGTGGCGCGCAAGTACTCGAGCACCTGCTGTTCCTGCTTGTCGCTGGTTGTGCCGAACACAATGGCGTCGGGGTTGCGGCTGATGATCTCTTCAGGATTAATCTCGGCCGAGAAGAAGTCGGCGAACTCCGGAGCGTCCGGGTCGAAGACGTTCTCTCCGCCGGCGGTGCGGATGATGTCGTACTCGATGCCGGCGCCGATCGCACCGAGAAGGTTCCCCTCGACCCAGACCTGGGCCACACTCACAGGTTCCTCGCCGCTGATCGCTTCTTCGACAGCGTGGAGGCGGTTCTGTGCGTCCTCGGCGAGCGCATCGGCCTCGTCGGCAACCCCAAGGATCTGCCCGAGGGTGGCGATGTCGGTGAACAGGTCGGCGACCTGCGCGTTGGAGCGGCGGTCCGCGCATCCGCCGGTGGCGATGTAGGCCTGGGCGCCGTTCTCTGCGAGTTGTTCGATGCTGGCGTAGCCCTGCTCGGCGGTGAACTCGTACTCGGTGGGCGAGACCACCAGATCCGGTGAGACCGCCAGGAGGTCCTCGCGCGCCGGTGGCGTGTCCGTGCTGAGCACGGGGATGTCGGCAGCACGACCGGCGACGTCGTCGGGGAGTTCTGAGGTGCTGACCTGGGCCTGGCCGACGAGCGAGTCCTGGGCTCCGAGGCGCAGCAGCAACTCGGTCTGGGAGGGCATCATGCCGACGACCCGAGTGGGGAGTTGTTCGAAGGTGAGCTCGCGCCCACAGTTGGTGAACGTCGCCGTTTCGCTCGTGCCTTCGGAAACGCCACTGCCGGTGGATGTCACGCTCGTGCCGCAGGCAGTGAGCAGAAACGGTGCGAGGACGAGCAGACTGACACCAGCGGTCAGGCCTTTCCTCGCGGGTCTCGGGTTGCTGGAAAGAGAGTTCATCGGGTGGGGATTTCCTTTCTCAGGGTGATGCCGGCTTCGTCGGCGGTCCGTGCGCGCTCGTCGAAGACGAAGTGCCGTCGTCCGGTATGCGGATGGGCGACCGAGGTGGACTCGACATGGAAGACCGAGCGGATGAGGTCGACGTCGAGCACCTCGTCGGGGGCTCCATAGGCGACGAGCCCTCCGTCTGCGAGCACACCGATTGCGTCGCAGTTGCGAGCCGCGAGGTTGAGGTCGTGGAGGGCGAGAAGTACTGTGCGCTCGGTCGTGCGTACGAGGTCGAGCAGCTCGAGTTGATGGGCAATGTCGAGGTGGTTCGTCGGCTCGTCGAGAATGAGCACCGGCGTGTCCTGTGTGAGCGCTCGGGCGAACAGCACGCGCTGCCGCTCACCGCCCGACAGCTCCGAGAACGCTCGGGATGCGAGGTGAACGGCCCCGACCTGGGCCAGCGCGCCCAGCGCGAGCGCGATGTCCGAGTCCGAGTCACGGCCGAAGCCCTTCCCGTGCGGGATGCGTCCGAGGAGTACGAGGTCGAGGACGGGGACGTCGAATTCTTCGCTGTGCTCCTGCGTCATCACTGCCACCCTCTGCGCGAGCTGGCGGCGGGTGAGCCTGTCCAGCGAGGCATCGTCGTAGTGCACCGTTCCTGCTGATGGGATGTCGATTCCGGAGAGCGCGCGCAGCAGCGTCGATTTCCCGCTGCCGTTCGGCCCGAGCAGACCCAGAACCGTGCTGGAGGGGACCTCGAAGCTGATGTCGCGGAGGATGTCTCGGCCTCCTCGGCGTGCGCTCAGTCGGTCGACGGTGACCCTCATCGGCCTGTGCCCAGTCGGTCGGCGCGCTCGCGGCGCAACAGCCACAGGAAGAACGGGGCGCCGACCAGGGCGGTAAGCACTCCGAGTGGGATCTCCGCGGGCGCGGCCAGCGTGCGTGCCAGCAGGTCGCAGGTTGTGAGGAACACCGCTCCGCCCAGGACTGCGACCGGCAGCATCTTGCGGTGATCTGAGCCGACGATGATGCGGGCCACGCGTGGCACGACCAGGCCCACGAATCCGATGCCGCCGGAGACTGCCACTACTGCCCCGGTCAGAAGCGCGGCGGCGATGAGGACCGTGGCGCGCAATCCGTTGACGTTGATGCCGAGCGAGGTGGCCGCGTCGTCACCGACGAGCAATGCGTTGAGCGCACGCGCACGGGTCGCTGCGAAGATCGCAACCGCGATCAGGGCGATCGTTGGGAGGAGCAACTGTGGCATCGTCGCCGCCGAAACGGAGCCGAGTAGAAAGAACATGATGCTGTACACGTTCTGCGCATCGGTTGAGATCGTCAGGTAGCTGGTGATTGCGCTGAACAACGAGCCGAGAGCGACCCCCGCCAAGATCAGCCGTTGTGGAGCGATCCGGCCGCCCTTGCGCGCCAGGAGGTACACCGCACCCGTCGCGATCCCCGCCCCGATGAACGCTGATGCCCCGATGCCGAGCGAACCGATCCCGATGCCGAGCACGATGTACGACACGGCCCCGACGCCGGCGCCCGCTGAGACTCCGAGGATGTAGGGTTCGGCGAGTGCGTTGTGCACCACGGCCTGGATGAGCGCTCCCGCCAGCGCGAGCGACGCACCGGTCAACGCCGCGAGAACGCTACGCGGAAGCCGGAACTGCCACACTGCGTTGTCCTGCATTGTCGTCAGCGAGCCGTCCGTCATCCATGGCATACCCGGCACCAGATGTCCGACAAGGATTTTCACCGCGTCCGTCGCGGGTACCGTGATGGTCCCCACACTCACGGACAGCACGAGCATCACCACCAGCAGCACCGACAACGACGGCACCAGGATCCGTACCGCCAGCGCACCCTTTTGTCTGGGAGCCTGCGCAACAGGGTCGGTGTCGTAGCCGCCTCCGGCTGGAAAGGCAGCGGGCGGCTGCGGTGTTGCCGTGGCCGTCGAAGTATCCGGCGTCATGCGTCTCGTCCTTCGAAAGATCGGGTGCGTCCGGTGGTGTGTGCAGCAAAACTGAGAAGCATCGAGCCCATCGAATGCAGACTGTTGAGATGGTTGTGTCCGTGACCGGCGTGCGGTGCTTCCCACACGAGCGCTTCTGCTCCCGCCTCTCGGAGTGCTGAGGCCAACGCATAGCTGTCGTCGGGATTCACGCGCGAGTCCTCGCCGAGCACGATCCCGAGGAATCGCGGCAGTCCGTGAGCCGGGCCGATCATCTGCGCGCGGTGCAGCGGTGATATCGCGCGAAGTTCCTGCATACCTTCCGGACTGCTCGTATCACCGAACTCGTCGAGCCAGATTCGGCCGAGGGGATGCTTGTCGAGGGAGAGCAGATCCAAAGGTGCTGCCGTGGTGGCGAAGCCTGCGCATATTCCTCGACAGCCGAGAGCGCAGCTCGCCACCACGGTTCCGCCGTGAGAAGCCCCGGCGAGCACGAGCAACTCCGGGTTCGTCAAGTCGGCGCCGGCCAGACCACGTGCAGCGTCGGCGAGGTCATCGATCCCTCGCCGCTTCCTGGCGCCGTAGCCGGCTCGACGCCACTGCTCGCCGTGCTCCCCACCGCCACGAATGTGTGCTGTCGCGTATCTACCCCCGGACTCCACCCACGCCGGAATCGTCGGCTCGAAGACGGGAAGATCAGGAACTCCGAAGCCGCCGTAACACGTCAAGATGGTTGGGGCCGGGCCGGTGAGTCCCTTCGGAGAGGTGACGACGACCGTCAACGTCGCCCCATCGTCTGCCGCGAACTCGTGCCGCATCGTCTCGAAGTCCCCGGCGACTGCCGCCGCGCCGCCGCCGCTGATGTGCTCGTCGACGGCTACCACGTGCGGAGGCACTGCCGGTGCTTCGAGTACGGCATACGTTCTGCCGCCGTCGGCGCCCAGATCCGTGATCGATGCGACCGAGCCATTGATGCTCACAGACCATTCGTCGATCACGGTTCCGTGTGCGAGTCGCAGTATCACGCTTGTGCCGGCGCGAACCGCGCTCGCATGAACCGTGTCCCCTGTGACGGTGACGGCGGTCAGCCGCACCGCAGGGTCCGCCCATCGCCAGCGTTGCACCCCCGAATGCGCGTCGAGCACGTGCAGCGCGTTGCCCCCATGCACGAGGACATCGCTGTCATGAATTCCGAATACGCCCGTGATCGAGCGGAAGGAGCCGAGATACGTGCCGTTGTCGAGGCGGATCAATCGGGTTGGCTGGCCTGCTCGGCTCTCGGCGAGAAGCATATGGATGCCGGCAGAGAAGAGCCTGCATCGTGCATCACCGGCGACCTGCTCGACGGTGACTTCGTCGTGGACGACATCGAGCTGCACGAGCCGTTGAGGGGAACGAGCGACCACTACCAGCGACCGGGCGTCCGGGGTCCATTGCATCGGTTCGTAGCGGCAACGGATGCCGTTGTAGCGGCGGAGATTTCCGGAGGTGGTATCGAGCACGGCGAGAACGCCGTCTTCGTCTGCCCGCTCCGCGAGCTGAAGGGCGATGTATCGGCCGTCGGGCGCCGGTGCCATCGTCAGGATGTGCGCGTCCGGTTCGAAGATCGGCTGCTCCGATTCGGCGACATAGATTCCTCGCGTGCGTCTGCCGGGCAAGCGGCTGAGTACGAATCCTGTATCGGGTGTGCCGGGGCGGCCGTACTGCTCCCAGTGTGTGAGCGCGGTATCGAGAGCATCGTTGATCGGGAAAGAGGAGGAGTTCACGGCTCAGCGGCCCACCCGGTCATGAGGGCCTCCCGGCCAGAACAGCAGGCCTCCTTCGTTCACCGGCGTGGGAACAGTGACGGTCTCGAACGATTGGTCGGTGATCAGATGGAGTTCGCCGTCCCCGCCGCGTGTGACGGCAACAGTGTCACCGGAGGGGGCGATGGCGACGGCCCTTCGTTGCGCCGGTGCATCCCCGACCGGATCCCAGGGCAGACGTCCCGGTGTCGGTGGGGCGCTCATGTCGGGGAGTGACAGCTGCCGGTGAATGCGCTGCTGCGGTCTCTGCCGTTCGAAGATCGTGAGTTGGTCGCCGTCCGGGTGGATGGTTGCGACTGCAGCGCGGTTGCGTGTCAGAGCGAAGCGGAACGCAAGTCCCGGGGGTAGAGAGGCGTGAACGGTTCGGCCGGTGGTGAGATCGATTTCGACGAGGTGATTCGTCCACTCCGTCCATGCAGTCGGGTTCGTCGGGCCACCGCGCACAACACCGAGGGCTTTTCCTGCCTCGGAGTCCAGGCGCAGGTAGAACGCGCGACCGGGTACCGGCCACGGTACGGTCCCCAGTGGCACAGGAACGCCCGCTTCCACCGCGAAGCGCTCGAGACCTCGGCTCGTCGCGGTGGCGAAGATTCCGGTCCGCGCATCTGCGACATCGCCATGCCCGTCGTCCGCGACCTCGGTGATTGCTCCGCGCAGCACGGGAACGTGGGGACCGACCCTGAGCGCTGCCGCGAGCGGGAGCGCCTCGATCGCCCCCGGCGAGCGATGCCGGAGGACGATGAACGGATCACCGGTCGCTCGATCGCGGACGAGGCCTGTGCCGGGTTCGCCGATGCGTGAGCGGAACCGCCTGGATGTATTCGTATCGAGGTCGACGACTGTCACGACGTCACTCCACGGCTCCGAGTTGGCACCGAGGCCTGTAGTTGCCACTACGTATCGTCCGCTCGGGTCACTTGCAATGTGCTCCACAGGCGTGGCGACCGGAACCGTCGCTGCGACGCCCTGTCGCACCACAATGAGCTCGCCGCGCAGATCATCCGCGAAGGCATGCCCTCCCAATGGTCCTCCCAGGGAAAGAACCCCTGCGTGCTCCGCTGCGTGTCCGTGACCGTGGAGCGTCGCTGTCGTATCGCTGATGCCGTACACGCGATCGGCGCGGTAATCGACGAGCACGAGCTGCGAAGGTCTCATGCGTCCGCATACTATTGCTTCTGACAATCGTTTTCAATTAAGCTCCGGTCGTTCGCCTCGCGGACACGGCCACCCCATCCGGTGCGGCCGACAAAACACACGAAGGAGAAGTCCCATGGACAAGCAGATCCTCGCCGAGATCGAAGAGACCGAGCAGCTGGCCCACCTGTCGGCCACGCACTCGAACGCACTCGTCGAGAACCCGTTCGACTGACCTTCGCAGCACACACTGCACACGCCCGGTCGAGCAGCCAACGGGGCTGCTCGACCGGGCTCGTCCGAAAGGCTGCCGATGTCCTCCCACTGTTCCGTTGTTGCGCTCGCTGGCGCTGCAGGCCATCTGATCGCCTCCGGCGACCACACAGTCACGCTCCGCACCACCGCGGGCACGCTCCTGCAGGTCCAGAACCCGCCGACCGATCTTCTTTCCGCGCTGCACGATCCGACGTCAGCAACCAAGACTGCCTGCACCTACGTGCAGCGCCTGAACGAGGAAGTCGCCGAACGCAACACCGCCGACATGCAGGCACGCTGGCCCGAAGCGCGACGCGCAGTCATCCTTACCGGAACGGGACCGATCGCCGACGACACGGCCGACGCGCTCCGCACGTGGGGAGCCACACCGACACGTTTCGCCACCACACAAGAACTCCTGAGGGATCCGGTTCTCCGCGACGAAACCTGCGTCGACAATCCGAAACTGGTGATCTCCTACGCAGACTCGCCGAACGAACGCAAGCATTGGGGCCTGCTGGAAGCACGACGTCGCCCGTCCGTCGCCTGGCTACGCGCGTACCGGGAAGGCGAGGTGTGTTTCGTGGACCCACTGACACTCGCTGCGGGCGACGCAACGGCCGACCACGTGGTACGGCGACGTATCGCCGCCAGTCTCACACCTATTGCGATGACCGAGTGGCTCCACGACGCCCCCAGTGCCACCACTGTGCCCGACACCTATGCCCGCGCCATGACGGTGAGCAAAGTCCTCACGGTCGCGCTTGCATGGGCGCAGCAGGCGACGACGCTGACGCACCACCGCCACACGCTCTGGAAACTCGTCCCCGCCACAGCCAGGACGAGCGAACATCCGATCCTCGGATACGAACTGCCGCACGCCCCCGACCGACCGCAGGCCGCTGCATGACCCCGACCCCACTCCCCCGGGTACACACCATGACGATGCCGGACGGCATCCGACTCGGCGGCCTGTTGTGGGACGTCGACGACGCCGCCGGGATCGTCCTGCTCCGCACCCCGTACGACGCCCGGCGTCACACCGAGACCGGCCGATCCTGGGCAGGCCGCGGATACCACTGCCTGATCCAGGACGTACGCGGACGGCATCTTTCGTCCGGCGAATGGGATCCGTATCAGCATGAGACCATCGACGGCGCCGAGGTCATCGCGCAGCTCCGCACGCACTTCCCGGGTCTACCGCTCATCGCATTCGGGGCCTCGTACGCTGCACATGCAGCACTCGAAGGCGCGTACGGCGCGATGCAGCACGAGCAGTCAGCCCCCGACGGGATCATCGTGCTGGTGCCGGCGCTGGGGCTCGCGGAGACGGCGTGGAACCCTGACGGTACCCCTCAGATCGAGCATCGCATCGCGTGGTGGCACGAACACGGCATCGGCCGGCAATCACAGGAGCCGTTGTCTCCTGCCGCGCTCGCCACTCGAGTTCGCCGAGCCGAACAAGTCGGTGTGATCTCAGCTGCCCGCGAATGGCACTGGCCGACAGCTGTGTTCGAACGCTGGGAACGTCTCTGGAAGGCGCGGCACACGAATGTGCGCTCCCGCTACGCAGAGCTGACCGCACCATTGCTCGTCGTTACCGGAGCACACGACTTCTTCGACGCCGATGCCCGCCGCCTGGCCGCTTCCTGGCCGAGCGACAGCCATCTCGTGACCGGCCCGTGGGGGCATCGTCTCGCCGCAGACCTCACCGATCCCCACGCGCGCGAACAATTCGACAACAGCGGAGGCATCGGGGGCATCATCGACGGCTGGCTCCGCGCCTACACACCCTTCGCTGCGCGGATCGGCCGGCTCGAGCCTACTCGTTACGTTTCTGCTTTCGATCCGGACAGCGGCAGCTGGCAGCAGAGCCGAACGGCAGCGTGAGCAGAAAGGACCGCACCATGAACCCCCGAGCCAACGGCAAGAATTCACCCAGCAGCGACCTCACCGTCCACGAGTTCTCTACACTGCCGGTCGAGTCGCTGGTGGACGCCGAATGCGGTGTCATCCGCTCGGTGCGCGCCGTTCCGCACCCCCTCGGAGCCCCGACCGCCTACATGGGGCTGACCGCGTCGGTGTCGGATGCTCGCCAACTCGGGGAATGGCCCGCAGACCGCGTCTCGCTCGGTACCTCGTTCGACGACCCGGACGCTGCGCGGATCGCCGCGATCGCTGAAGGGGTCGAACGATACTGCGGCAACTGGCTTCCCGCCGAACTCCCCAGCGAGCAGTTCAGGATCGCCACATACGCAGATCTGCTGTCCGACGACAACGCACCGCTTCCACTCGGCGACCTCCCCGCATTTGCGTCGTGGCAGTACCGCCGACCGGGATTTCCCTACGCACCGTTGACGGAAACCACTCCCACGCTATGGACCCGGTGTCAACGCACGGACGATGAACACGCTTGGATCCCGGCGTCATTGATCTACCTGAACTGGCGACAGTCGAGATTTCGGCACCTGCCGCGAACGCATCACCTGAACTATGCAGGGATTGCAACCGGTCAAGGTGCCGACGATGCCCGGGACCGCGGTGTTCTCGAAGTGATCGAGCGGGACGCGCTGGAAGTCTGGTGGCACCTCGACGGTCCGACGTACGGCATCGACCCGGACAGTGTTCCGGGGCTGCGTGACGATCTCGCCGGGGGCAACTTCGAGGTGTCCCTCGTGGCCATGCCTTCCGAGTTCGCCCCCGCTGTCGCTGCTCTCCTCCACGACCGAACACGAGGGATCTACGCCGCCGGGTTCTCCGCTGCTCTCGATCCGGCCCGGGCCGCGCGCAAGGCCGTCCTCGAAGCCGTGCACACCTGGGTCTACACCCAGGGTTGCACCACAGCCGACGGCTGGGTGTTCCGTGCAGTCGAACAAGGGCTGATGGCTCGCGGGCTCTACCTGGACTTCCAGAGCGACGCGCGCTACCTCGACGATGCCGGGGAGCAGTTCGAGCATGTCGTCGACCTCGGCGCTCACGTGCAGGTCTGGCTCGATCCGAGGGTCCACCACCACGCGCGGCGCTTCACAGACCCCGCCTTCGGTCTTCGGGCCATCGACGAGATGCCGACGACCACGATGGCGGATGTCTACGACCGGCTCGCCTCGCACGGGCATCAGATCTTCACGAGAGACGTGACCACCGCTGACATCCGACGAACGCCTCTACGCGTCGTTCGTACCTTCATCACCGGTCTCGTCCCGAACGCTCCGGCCGCATTCGCCTACCTCGGGATGCCCAGATTCCGAGCAGCCGGGCATGATCGCGGCTGGCGCTCGACCTGGGAAGGCAACCTCAACGACTTCACGCTCCTTCCCCCTCCTCACATGTAGGCCCGTGATGAACACTTCGAATCGGCCGACGTGCCCAACCGCACCGAACGAACCCGGCAGCAGCATCGGCCTCCCGCCGACGCTGGCAATGTCATTGACGACGTACACGCCCGGAGCGCCCGTCCCCCCGGGACCGCGGATGAACCCGTGGCGCCGGTCCGGTGCTACACCCGTTTCCGCAGAAGGGCGGATCGAAGATCTGCTCTGCGCCTTGTGGCACATGGGCGACCGGCACCTCCGCGACGACGGCAGCGTCACGGACATCGCGCGCCGGCCCATCCCGTCAGCCGGCGCAACATACGCGGTGCACACCCATCTGATCGTCGGCACGGACGGAACCGACGGCCTCGAGCCAGGCCACTATGTGTACGACCACGACAGAGGACAGCTTCTTCGCAGAGACAGCGCCAGGGAGACCGCGGCGGGCTGGGAGCTACCGCACCGTCCCTTCATCGATTCACGCGTGGTGTTCAGTGTGCAGCCAGGCCGTAGCTTCGGCCGATACCGGCATCGCGCGTGGCCGCTGTGGATCGCTGACGCCGCATATGCGCTGGAAGCGGTACGTTTTCTTCTCGACACGGACCTCCCCGGCGTCTTCGGCCCAGGACCGGAGATTCGCGCACAACTCGGCATGCCGCCCGCTGCCGAGACAGACGCGTGGCTCCGTCGGGGCATGGTGCCCGAGATTCCGCTCGTCTCCATCGGACTTTCCAGCAGCTGGGCCGTCGCCCCGCAGCGGAGACACGCGCTTGCGCGGCGACGCTCACCGAAACTTGTCGACTTCGTACGAAATCCGGTCCACAACACCAACGCCGCACGCCTCGCCGAACTCACAGGCCAAGCCTGGATCGCACATGCCGACCGCATCGAGACCTGGGAAGTCGCCCCCCGCGCCCCAGCCGAGACCATCTACGACTCCCTCTGGCATGCCCACAGTGCCGCCGCCCGGTTGTGCTACAACGCTGCACTGTCTCAAAAAGTGAGATGCCGGCCTGTCTCCGGAATCCCCGCTGCGGCAGAGAGCTGGACGATGCACGCAGTAGCAATGCTCGACGGCATAGAGGACACGGAGGAAGAACCCGATGATGATCGTCCGTGAGCTGTGGCGCGAAGCGGGGCGGTTTCCCGGATTGCTCGCCGGAAGTGCGCTGCTTGCTCTACTGGTGTTCGCCGGCTATGTCGGCCAAGCGGTCGCGATCGCGTGGGCACTGACCGCGACGCTCCAGGGCACCAGCTCTGCGGTGATCACCGCGCTGGTATCTGTCGCAGGGCTCGCGGTTGCGCGAGTACTGCTCACGGCAGCCCAGGATTCGGTCTCGACGCGTCTCGGTGGCTCGGTTCGCCGAGAATTGCGACGACGAGCGACCCGGACGGTGCTGACCGCAGAACGGTTGCACGATGCGGGAACCCGCGACGGCTCCGTACGGGTCACACTCGGCGACGGCATCGACGGGACGGACACATACGTCTCGAAATACATCCCCGCCGTCACTCAAATCCTCCTCGCCTGCCCGTGCATCGTCGTTGCTCTCGCGGCACTGAGCCCCTGGGCGGGTTTATGGGTCGCGGTCGCCGTGGTCATGGCTCTGGCAGGGCCGCTCGCGTGGAAGACGATGATGTCGCGCCGGGGTCTCGAGCATTGGGACTCCTATGAAGCACTGAGCGCAGACCTGCTCGAGTCCCTTCGAGGCATGGCGACATTGCGTGCACTCGGCGACGTCCCCAGCACCCGGCAGCGGATGCACGAGCGATCGGAGGCGCTGCGCACGGCAACCGAACGGGTGATGCGAGTGTCCCTGGCAGAGACCGGCGTAACGGATTTCGCGATCCAGGCAGGTACCGTCGCCGCGGTCATGACAGCGATCGTCCACGCCGCGACCGGGCAACCACCGGCGTTCGAGGTCTACCTGATTCTCCTGCTGTCCTCGGAGGCATTCCGCCCGATCCGTGACCTGTCCCGATACTGGCACGCCGGGTTCCTGGGGCTGACCGCGGTGCCCGGCCTGCACCGCTTGGGCGCGTTCGATTCGCCCGACACCGGTTCGGGTACTTCTGTCGTCGAACACGGAAGGTCCGGCAGGAACATACAGTGCCTGCAAGCTCGAGGCCTGCGATACCGCTACCCAGGCTCCGACACCACGGTGTTGGAGAGTTTGGATATGACGGCACATCGGGGCGCGCTCACGGCGATCATCGGTCCGTCCGGGGCCGGCAAATCGACGTTGTTCGACGTGCTCCTCGGCTTCCTGACACCCGAGTCGGGCACAGTCGAGCTCGACGGCAAGTCCCTGCGCGCCGGAGACATCGCCGTCGTGTCCCAACGCCCCGTCCTGTTCACCGGAACGATCCGCGACAATCTCACTGTCACAGGCGAAGCGACGGACGCCGACCTTGTGGACGCGTGCCGGGCAGCGGGCATCCTCGACGAGATCCTGGCCTTACCGTACGGCTTCGACAGCCGCGTCGCCGAAGCCGGCCTGAGCCTGTCCGGCGGTCAGCGGCAGCGTCTCGCGCTCGCACGCGCCCTGCTGACACGGCGTCCGGTGCTCCTTGTCGACGAACCCACCAGTGCGCTCGATCCCGCACGTGCCGCTGAGGTAATGGAAACGCTCCGACATGCTGCGGCAGATCGGATCGTCGTGATGATCACGCACCGGCCTGAGAGCCTGTCCGGTATCAACGAGCAGTTCCGGCTCGAGCACGGCCGGCTGGAAAGGAAACTCGTTTGAGCATCCGCAGCTCCCTCCATGCGTTCCGCGCGCTACTTCCCGCACTGCGCCCCGAATACCGCGGCATGCTCGCCAGCTATCTCACCGGCACAGCCAGCGCCCTCGTCCTTGCTGCGCTGGGCGTTCTCACCGCCTGGGGTATCGGACATACGGTCGTCGAACGCACCGTCCCCGGCGCGACGTGGTGGGTTGCTGTGACCGCTCTGGTGCTGGTCCGCGCTGTTCTGACCTGGCAGGAGATGAACGTCTCGCATGCCGTTGCCTACCGGGTGCTGGCTCGGCTGCGCATGGCGCTGTTCGACTCGTACGCACGCAGCGTGCCCGGACGCCGTCGTGAGCACTCGGGCCGTGCGGCCGCGGTCGCGATGGACGACATCGAAAAGCTCGAGTTCTTCTACGCACACACACTCGCCCAAATCGCCACATCACTCACGGTGTTCATCGCTTCATTCGCCACGGCGTTCATCTTCCTGCCGTCCGCCGCATGGATCATGCTGGCCGGAGCTGCTCTCATCGCGGTCACCGTAATGCTCGCGCGACACCGGATCCAGCAGCTGGGTGATGCGGAGCAGCGACTGCGAGCGGACCTTTCGACGCAGATCGTCGATGCACTCGGATCGCTCCGAGAAGTCCTCTCCTACGAACTGGAAAGCAAGGTTGTCGCTGACACCCTTCACACGACGGAGCAGGCGACGGCCGTCACCCGGCGCCAGGGAACGCTGACACAATTCGTTACCGGACTCCGCGAAGCGCTCGTCACCACGACCATCATCGGTGTCGTCTTTGTCGGTGCTCATGCGACCGGAGCACTCGGCGGCGCCACGACCGGAAACTTCCAGCTTGCGCTGCTCCCCTCGATGGTCGCTCTCACCCTCGCCGGTGTCTCGGCGGTCTCCGACGCTGCGACCACGCTCACGCAGCTCCATCCCCTCACGGCCAGCGCCGGACGCGTCCACGACGTCCTTCGGCGCGAGCCGGTTGTCTCCGAGCCGCCCTGCCCGCGAGCGACTCCCGACGGGCCGCTCGGACTGCGAATCCAGAACCTGTCGTTCACCTACGATGACCGCGCCATGGCGGTATGTGGCTGGTCTGCCGAAGTGCAACCGGGAGAACACGTCGGCATCGCCGGGGCTTCGGGAGCGGGCAAAAGCACGATCATCGCGCTGGCCGCACGGCTCTGGGAACCCATGTCAGGAACGATCGAGCTGTTCAACGATCACGGCGACCGCGTGCCGCTCCAGGACGTTGACGATCCTGCGCTCCGGCAGAGCGTCGCGCTGGTGGATCAGGAGACCACACTGTTCCACGGCACCGTGCGAGACAACCTGCTCCGCGGGACAGGCCCAGTTTCGGATGACGAACTCCACCGCGTACTCGAACACGTCGGAGCAGCCGAGTGGGCCGCGCTCGACAGTGAGATCGGACAGGGAGGGATCACCCTCTCCGGCGGGCAGCAGGCGCGCCTTGCCCTTGCCCGAGCGCTTGTTCGTCGGCCACAGATCCTTCTCGTCGACGAAGTCACTGCCAGCCTCGATCCCGAGACCGAAGCCGTAATCTCCGGTGTTCTCTCCGACTACCCAGGCACCGTTCTGATCGCCTCGCACCGGGACGAAACCCTTCAGCGCATGCACCGTGTGGTCCCGATCCGACGTGCGACTGAAGCCGTCGCGTCACCGGCACGATAGGTAATGATCAGCTCGTGGTTCGGCCGCGCGGCGATGCGCACCGCATCGCGTGGCCCGAGTCGAAGTGACAAGCAGTAGGGCGTCGGCGATGCATGCGAACTATTCGTGGGCGGTTCAGCGGTGACCATGTGGTCGGTGTGGTTGAGGCCGTCGCGGACCATCCGTGCCAGATGTCCGCTTCGCAGTCGACTCCATGGCCGACCCGGTTCAGCCCGTGATGGCCGGACGGCAGGCGTACCAGATTCCCGCCTCATCACCGCACAGCGCATCGTCATCGAAGTTCCCATTGCGGTTGCCAAAGGAATTGGTCCGAGTGGGGTCAGGCCGCCACCAAGCGCAGATACAGCAACCTGTCGTCTGGGCGACGACACCGAGCACGATCACAGATAGCTCCCGCGGCGCGAGACCCACCTCGTGCGGTTCGACACCCCGTTCGGAGACAGCGAAGCCATCCTCGGGGGTCAACAAGTGTCGCGTACCGGATCTGGTCGAGGGTCCCATCACACGGAAGGATGAGATCCATGGGAGCACCGCGAAAGTAGCCTTCAGAAGCCGAAGGAACGAGCGACGCGACTGGCGGTCGAGGCACGCCGCGATCTGGGATCCAAAACAGCAGCGATCAAGCAAATCGCTGATCAATTGGGCATCCACCCCGAGGCCCTGCGCACGTGGGTTAGCCAGGCCGAGAGAGGACCTTGCTACCCCAGGGAGCTGTCTTCTGTCGCTCGATGATCGTCGCTCCGATCTGCCAGTAGAGCCGGAGCAGTTCGGTGTTCACCCGGCGCTGGGCCACGTAGCGTGCTTGATGCACGAGCCGTTTGATGCTCTCGAGCGTGTCGGCGTACTCGGACGAGACGGGAGACGACATACCTCGACGCTAACGGACCGAGCCGACTCTCCGGCCTCCCGGAGGGTGAGGCTACAGAGAGGCCGCCGCATGCCCGGCGCCCCCGCCTCCCAGCGGCAGGACTGTTGACCAAGTGGCGATGCCGCACCTCGGCTATCCGGAGACCGCACCGCCCCAGTAGGCGAGGACGGAAACGAGCGGAAATCGGATCGTCTCCGGGGTTGTCGACCATGGCTCGTGTGCGAGTCGTCGCCGCCGACTGATCGACGCACAGCACCCGGTACCATTTCTCATCTCGGCGTAGTGACGGTGACCTGCCATCCCCTGCACGCAACCGACATGGATGCGCTCCCGCCGTCAGCTTCCCATTGCTCGCACAGCTTGTGAGCGAAGGCGATCCCGGTCGATCTCCCCGGAGCTCAGGGCATCTGGGCGGTGCCCGAGGTGGAACAACCCGTCGACGTGGGGGGCAGGCGAACACCGCCATGCCCTTCTCTCCTCGGTGACGTTTGCGGACCGTCTTCGCGTCTCCGCGGGTCAAATATCCCCGGTGTCGACAACGGCCGCACCAGATCCAACGGGTGGACAGTGAATCCGGCGAGCTGTTCAGCGATCAGCTGGGAGACGGCATCGGAGGCTGCGGTCTCGGGATTCTCGATGTCCTCGGACCGCACATTAGGATGCGTTACGGGCGGCCGTTTGAGATCACGGCAGCAGGGTAGCCTCCACCACCACCCTGCCCCCTGCATGGTGATCGAGACCCCGCCACAGGCACGCACTGGTGGCGGAGTTCCTCGTTTTCAGACCGTTCGACCTCTTTTCCATACCGGCTGGTAGTGAGATTCTGGATACGGCCGGGTTGGCTGCGTCCCGCAGGGGGAAATGCAGGTGACCCGGCCTCCACGCGCTCCACTGCCCAACCGAACGACAGGACGCCACTCCGGGATCCGGAAAATTGGAATACACGCCCAAGGATCGGGTATGGCCCCGACAAGTCGTGGCGGCC
>NZ_JBLWIU010000017.1:0-9091 GCF_048381395.1 Rhodococcus shunpengi | reverse complement strand
GGTTCTGACGAGTAGCCGGCGGCGCCGCTCTCGCACCATCGGATTACCAAACGGTACGCCTGCGACAAGATCATCTACGCGGTACCGTCACAGACGTCGCCGCGCCCCCCTGCCCGGCGACAACGGCCCCGCCGATCGGCTCCTCACACGAACCTCGGCGGGGCCACCTCGTTCCCGCACACAGCCGAACGCCCCCGTCCCTCTGGGAGTGAGGAGCGGGGGCGCCCAGGCGTGGCCCGATCAAGGCGGGGGCCATCGGGCCACGACTTAGAGCACGTCTCATTTGGTGAGTTTCTTGAAGCAGGTCAGCGCAGCGGCGAGTTGGAGAAAGGAAGCAAAGTTCTCACCGTGACGTTCGTAGCGCATCGTCAGCCGGCGATAGCCGCTCAGCCAAGCCAGGGTGCGTTCGATCTTCCACCGGTAACGGCCGAGGCGTTCGCTGCTGTCGACGCCGCGGCGGGCGATCCGCGGAACGATGCCCCGGGCCCGCAGCCATCGGCGGTGCACGGGATAGTCGTAACCCTTGTCCGCCCGCAACCGGCCGGGTCGGCGGCGCCGCGGACCGCGAGGTGAGCGCACCGCCGGAATCGCAGCGACCATGGGTTGCAGCATGACACTGTCGTGGGTGTTCGCCGAGGTCACCGCCGTGACGAGGGGAATGCCGTCGGCATCGGAGAGGATGTGGATCTTCGAGCCGTTCTTGCCTCGATCGACCGGGCTGGGACCGGTCAGAGAGCCCCCCTTTTCGCCCGCACGTGCGCTGCGTCCAGGATCGCGGCGGACCAGTCCAGGTCCCCACCGGCACCGAGCCGATCGAGGACCCGGCGGTGCAGCTCGTCGAACACCCCGGCCCGAACCCAGGTGGTGAAGCGGCGGTGTGCGGTCGGAACGCTGACCCCGAACGACGGTGGCAGGTGCCGCCAGGCACAGCCGCTGGTGAGCACGTAGACGATCGCGGTGAACACCGCCCGATCATCGATCGCCGCCCGGCCGCCGCCTTGGGGCCGCGCCCGGAATCCGGGCAGCAACGGTTCGACGATCTCCCACAACGCATCCGGTACCAGCCGGGAAGACAACGCATCGACCACGGCAGTGCATTATGCCGCACAAACGATCTAGTCCATAAGAGACATGCTCTTATGTATCGGTCACAAGATCAAAGCGTTACGGCGCCATCCGAACGGGTGAATCTGCGGGTGATTACCGGAAGATGCGTTAACGCCGAGTAGTCCAGCCCTACGTATCGGGCATGGCCCTCGCTTGTCCCGACTGCGCTCACCGAGCCGTCGGCACCCCCGGATCGTCGTTGGTCCGCCACATCCTCGGCATCAAACAGAAGCCCGCCGAATGCCCTGAGCCCGTGCACGACGAGAGCGGATGGGGCGCGATGCCGTGCATGTGCAGCCACCCCTTCCACACGCCGTGAGCGGACGCGGGGAGCGCCGGTGAGCGCGTGGATGCCACTCGGGGCGATGATCCGGCGCGAGGTCACACGTCGCTGGGCGCGACCGGGGTCGGGATCGTCGGCCTGCCCGTGGAATAGCGACAGGAACTGAGACATCGCCTCGACCTGGAGGTAGCTGCCGTTCGTACCGGGGTGGTCGCCGCTTTCACGGGTGTCGAGCAGGTTGACGGCGGGCTGCTCTTCCCAGTGGGCGCGGATCGCGAGTCCGTGGTCGGCGGCCCGCACGGTCGTGTCGTTCGTGCCGACCAGCTCTAGCACCTTCTTGCCCGCCCACAGCGACGGGGAGAACAGCATCGGGTCGTGACCGACCGAAGCCGCGGCGAACCCGGCTGCGTCCGTTCCGTACGCGGCGTGCATGTCCGCCGTCCAGCGGCTCGTGGCGTATGCGGCGGCGAGGTTGGCGACCTCGCTGTTGCCGATGAACCCGACCGACCGATCCTTGAGGACCGGGTCTTGCGTGAACAGCCAGTGCCCGACGAGTCCACCCATCGGGCGGGTGAGGATGACCACGGGGCCGATGTCGAGGATGCCGTCGACGTGATCGAATGCGGCCCGATACGCGGTACGGGAGGCGGCGTTGCCCCACGGTTGTGCGCCGCCGCCTTCAATCCATCCCCAGCCGTTGTCGATCAGCCACTCGCGCAGGCCGATCCATGCGGAGAGGCTGGTGAACTGGTTGTATCCGCCGTTCGCGCCGTGCAGGTACAGGATCATCGGGATGTCGGCGCTAGCTGTGTTCGGCTTCGCCCACAGGATCTGGCCGGCTTGCGCCGTCGTTGCGGTGTAGGTCGTGTACTCGGTGCCGGTGCTGGTGTTCGGCATCAGGCCGCCTCGATCACGAGATCATCCCAACGGCCGTTCACCTGAGACGAACCGGATGCGCCGAGGAACGCCCCGAACCCCGTGCCGGTGGCGTGCTCGGTGACGGTTCCGGTATACCGCTGAGTGCCGTTGATCCACACAGTGACCGTCTCGCCGGAGCACGCACCCGCACCACGTCACCATTCGCCATCGTCACGCCGAGTTGAGCGACCTCCGTGCTGCCACCTGCGCTGCGCTTCACCAGACGCCACGAGCGGTCCTCATTGGACACGCGGGTGAGCAACAGACTGTTGTTCGCAGCGACGTAACGAACCGCAATTCCGATCTGCCCGGAGGTCTGAATGACGACGGTCATCGTGAAGTCGGCGTCGGCCACGCCCGCATCGATGATCGCATACGCCGTTCCGGAGGTGAGCGCTGTAAAGGCGAGCTGCCCGCTCACGACCTGCGCCGTGGCCCGGTGCCGACCACGGTCCACGGCTTGGCGCCGATGGGTGTCGATCCGAGGGCGCCGTCGGCGCGGGTGAAGTAGTCCGCCGCGATCGCGGTAACGGTCTGCTCGTAGACGAAGATGCTGTCCCCGGTGATCGCATGGGCGGGGATGCCGCCTTCGACGGTGGTGTACCAGTAGACCGGACCGGACCAGGTCGGCCGCGGCGTGTTCAGGTCGCTGCCGATGACGATCTCGCGGGGCACGTTGTCGATGGATTATGGACGCGGGGATTCATACGGCACGTCCGATCTGGAGATTGAGCCAATCCGACAGCCATCGGATGGCACTGCGGCCCGCGTTGTCGACCACGAGAGTGTTGTAGTCGGTATGGGCATTGGAGGTGAAGAAGCGTGCCGCACTGAGCCCTTCGCTGACCAGCAAAGCCAGATCATCGGCGCCTCGGGACTGCGAGAGCTCGACAAGTGAATCCGACAGCTGCCACAAGTCCACATTCGCATCCTGGTTCGTAATAGTCGTCGACACAGCGTGTGCGGTCCTGCTCAGCAGATCGGGAGAGGTCTTGGTCGATTTGCCGGAGAGCATGTCCGTCGCTACCGATGCCAAGTCCAAGCCGACGGGCAGCAAACCGGCCATCGCCGCAGCGGCCCCGGCCGGATCCGGCGCGACACCGGAAGGAGGAAGCACCTTTTCCACAGCCGACCACGCGACCTCCTGGATCTGACCGACGATCGTGGCCAGCCTGATGACGTCGACATTCGACAGGATCGACGCAACCAACGCCGCGATCTGCGTCGCGCCGGACGGATCCGGAATCACGGCCAGCACCTGCGCCACCCACCGCAAGTCCACCGCTGCCACCATCTCCACCAGGGGCGAAAACTGATTGTTCAACTCCCCAGCCACCTGGTGAGCCCCGCGAGCGTCGAGCGCGGCAACCTTCTGCGGCAGCACGGTCAAGTTGCGCAAGATGCCGGGCATATCGAGCGAGCTCACACCGGTCACGACATTCAGAACCTGATCGATCACCACCGTCGGTTTGAGCACCGACAACACGCTGCTCGCCGACGCAAGCACATCGGCAGGGGCGGATGCCAACGGGTCGATCTGCCCGGTCAGCGCGTCGGCATTCTCCGTGAGAGCACGCATCTCGGCATCTGACATCGGCAGGGGTGGTGACTCGTTCCCGGCGAGAATGCGTGCCGTGTCGGCGATCTCGACCACAGCGTCGACAGCACCTGCAAGGTCCGATTCACCAGCCCTGGTGAGCACGTCGTAGGCATGATGTTCGGCGGTACCGACCGGTGCAGCACCGAGTTGACCGATCGCTGCCGAGTTCGTCGCCCCAGAGGTAAGAAGGTCGGCCAGTGGAGCAAGAGTCGATGCGATCGACTGCGCAGTCGCGGCGACCTGCGCGAGATCGACGCTTGGTGCGGTGAGCTGCTGGCCGAGGCTAGTGACGTCGGTGCCTAATGTCGGCAGATCCGCCTCGGAGAAGTCCGCGGTCAGTGCGCCGGCAAGGTGGGCGCTGCCGCCGGACGCGGTGAAGTCACCGGCGCTGGGGGTCTTGCTCAGGATCGAGCCGAGCGAACCGATCAGCGGGTTCGTCCCCTTGTCGATCGAGCAGTACAGATCACCGGGATCACAAATCGATGCCACCCGACCCGACAGAGCCCCCATTCCTCGAGACCGTGGATCAGCGATGCCGTGTCCGGACGTCCGCGGCCCCACCGTCGCGGCCCCTGGTGTCCCGGCTCCCGGATCGGCCAGCAGGCCGACAGCAAGCACACGACTCGCATCGATCGGTCCCCTACCATTGCCGATATCCGAGGCGAGATCACCCGCCGCATCGGCGCCCTGCGAGTAACCCGTCAGCGTGAACTTCGTACGCGGACAAACCTGTGCAACATCCTCGAGCACCCGCGTGGCCCGCGACACCGCGTCCGCCTTACTGTCCGCGTAGGTGTGGCCGTTGTCGAACGCACGCGCCATGTAGGGCAGCGTGTATACCTCGACCGCGTCACCGTGGGCGTCGTTCAGCGCGTGCGCAACAGGAGCGAGCATGCCCACCGGCACAGCAGGGTCCGCATGCTCGTCGGTCTCCCACGTCCCGGGGATGAGCAGGTTGAACGTCGACGCACAATCAGTCGTCCCTGCCTGAGCGACCGCGGGAACGGTCAACAGCGTGCAGCTTCCGCCGACGACCGTGGTGACGATCAACGCAGCGGTGCGGCGGGACCTCGAATGTCGGACAGGCATGGATACCTCTGATGGCCGAAAGGACATGTGTGCGCCTACGTTCACCCACACGCCTGATTTCCCCAACACGGTGAACCGTGTCCCTGAGCCCAGATTCGCCCCGTGAGCGGCACCATCGGCCGACCTTCAGGTACGTGCACGACGCCCGTGCGCAGCGTGCATGAACTGCAAAAACTGCCATCGACAACGCAGACAGTTGCTCTTTCGAACCCGAGAAGCTGCATCGGTGCCTCGATCGTCTTACCTCAGGCTGCCACGTCCGAAGGCGCGATTGCACTCGAGCGGGCGCGGAGCTGCCTCATGGGTCGGGCGACGAACCGATCATCATGCTCCGCAGCGACCTGATGTGAGCGAGCATCGAACCACCGTCAAGCGGGGGAACCACCACTCGAACCACTACTTCTCATGCCGATGACTGCGCCGGATCTTGCGAACTCTCTGATCAGGTGCCCCGACAATGTCGGGGCCGACAGAACTCGTCCAGCGAACGCAAGAGGCGCACGCTCACACCAGCGACCATTAACCAGCTATGCGAGGGCGTGCCACCAGTAGTCTTCTTCCTCTTGTCTGTCCAGCACGTCGCGATACTCCGCCGCACAGGCGGCCGAGCACAACCCGCCATGCTCGTCGCCGGCGAGAGGTTGCCGACACACCTCGCACCGAAGCACACGGTCGTCGGCAGGAAACCGGGTAATCCCGAGTATCGCGCTGACAACGATCAGGACGGTTGCCGCACAGACGAACACGGCGGCAACGCTGGACTCCCGGAACAGAAAGGCAACCACTGCACACGCAAGGGCTGAAGAAGCAACGGCGGCCGGTGCCTGGTGAAGGTTCACAAACCGTAGGTCGCAACCTCGACCCCTCCCGTTACCAGCAGACAGACCATAGGGGCTCGCAATGAAGGCCCCAACCGTCGACGGCCCGTCGCCACCGACCTCTTGCAGAAATCGCGCGTTCGAAAGCGTTGTGTCTCGAGCTCTACAGAGACGCCCGAGGACCCGCCCCATTGGCTTTCAGGATGGCGGAGGACGGCGACGTACCGCTTGACTTCGGACGCCGCGGCAAGCCCGCCTCCCCTCTGCCGCCGGTACGCAACTCGACATCAGATCTGCCGACGTCGCCCGGCACACGGGCGACGCATTGCCCTTGCCCGCGTTCCCCCCTTTCGAATGCCCCGACACCGCTGAGCCCGCAGGCACTCCGGATCGACTCAGCCTGCCGGCACAGCACTGCCGAGCGGACCGTCCTGCTCGAAACGACCAGTGGCTCTGCTCGTCACTGTCCGCCACCCCGCCCACGCCTCCCCGACATTCGTAGCCTCCCACGTTCAACATGGGTGTGCGCGATGGCTATGCCCCACAACCGGATCAAACAACGACATACCCGGGTTTGTGCGCCGCAGTATCAACGGCATCAGCCAGACCAGGATGCGACAAGGGAAGTGACAGCACAGGACGCTGCGGAAACGCATCAGAAGCACGTTCGACGACCGCAACGGACGTGCTGCCGGCAAACCGGCCGCGATAGATGATCCCGTCGAGATCAGTGTGCGCGCGATGGATAGTGCGGGCCCAGTGCTGCGAGAGACGGTGCGGCGCGGAATCAAGAGCATGGTTGTCTCCCACCCGAGTGGCCCATGCACCTCCACCGATACCGGACACGTCGAGCAACTGCAGAACGCGGGTGAAGCGCACACCGGTCAGATAAGGGTCACCACGATGGCGATCGATCACCCGCGCCGATTGAAACGCTTCCGCCAATGCACCTTGAGGGCTCGAAGCGCCGTACCGAACTCCGTAGCCGGGATGGTCCCCACGCGGGAGCGGATGCTGATCGAACCGCAGAATCGGCCCGAACTCACGCAACGCATTCCACGGGAGAACATGCGAGCCGGTCGTACGGTGTACGCGCCACACGATCTCGCTCGGCTGCCACTCGAGTACTTTCTTCGGCAGCAGACCTGCTGCACGAAGCTGCGCGATGGAGGGCGGCGGCGGAAGCACTGGCCCCATCTACGCCGATTCCCACTCGATGGCAGCAAGCACGTCGACCACACACTCGATCTCTTCGGGTATCCCGGCGCTTCCGGTCAACCACGCGACGATCGAGACCGGCCGGCCCTCGACGACCAATGACGGCTGCGGCTGCGTGAGCAGTGTCTGCACCATCAGCGGGTGCAGGTCCTTCGGGATGTGGGGCATGACTTTGTCGAGGTAAGGGACGGCCCCGCTGTCGGTGAATTGCGCTGGGGGCAACAAGCGGTTGCGGCCGGAGTCGAATGCCCACAGGGTGCCGTCGGCAATTCGTTGCCTGATGCGAGCCGGCGTGACGCCCAGACGCACCGCAGCGTCTGCAATGGACAGCGAGGTCGCGGCGAGGTTGGCCATGCGGACGTCGCGGTCGACTCGCGCAGCCGTGGCAGCGGCGGGACTCGCGGTGAATCCGGCATCGGTGAGCACGCGTGCGTCGTGTTCGGATAGTGCCGGTCCGGCAGGGTTCGTCGTACGGAGGCTCTTCAGGATCTGCACGAGTTGATCACGGCCAATGTCGATTCCGGTCACTTCACGCAGAGCATCTTCGAAATTGAGGTCGCCTCGCAAATAGCGGCTCTCCGTCGTTGCTTCGCTCATCACGACCTCCTGATTTGCGACTATTTACGCTCGCAAATACATGCCAGCGAACTCCGCCGGCCAGGCACACCCTGAGAAATCCTGTCGATGTAGCACCACATCGGCAGCCACAAGAACCCTGCACAAGGCGTCCCAGCAACGACGGGTCCCCTACAGCGGGAGGCCACGACACCCCGGACCAGGGTCGACGCCGCCAACACCTTCTCTAATCGACCAGCGGAGATCGATTCCTACCTCGAGAGGGCCGCCGGCAAGGGTGCTCATCTCCGCAATGTCCCTTTGACGACGTGAGCAGGCGGTCGATCGGCTCATAGGGATGCACAGCGTTCGCTCCCCGAGTCACCGTGCCCCGGAATCGGAGACTCCGGGGCACAGGGCGGGCAGCTTCGAGGGGCGAGCTTCCTGCCGGGACTCAACCACTCCAGAGATGGAGTCGAACATTCGTCACCGCAACTCGGTCGAAGAAGCTACAGCGCGACCGCAACATAACCGTGGGAAGTTGCGGCCGAGATCACTGAGGTTTTCTCACCAGGAGTTCGCTGACGGCGGCCGGGGACATTCGGGCGGTGTGGCGTGAGATGAGGACGTGGGGTCCTACCTGGTAGAGATCGTTTCGACCAAGAAGCAATCCCGAAGCAGGACCCCACGTGATTTCCTATCGTGCCACGCTCGACGTGCCCGAGCGCACCCTGGCCTTCGTCGCCAGTGCCCTGGCCGCGCATCGCACCCGAGTCGACCGCCGACCATGGCAGCGGGCCGCAACCGTCTACGTCCAGGCGGTAATGGTGCTCCGCTGGTTCCGCGACGGCACCGACGTCGCCGCCCTGGCGCGCGATGCCCGAATCTCGCCGGCAACCGCCTACCGATACCTACACGAAGGCATCGACGTGATCGCCGCCCACGCCCCTGACCTGCACGAGGTCCTCGCCCATGGGAGTGCATCCGGGTGGGAACACGTCGGACTCGACGGCACCTTGATCGCCGCGACCCGATGCCGGGAGCGCTCCGAAGCCGGACACGACTTGTGGTACTCGGGCAAACACCGCCGACACGGCGGCAACATCCAGGTCCTGACCGACCCGACCGGCTACCCGGTCTGGGTCTCCGACGTCGAACCCGGCTCGGTTCACGACATCACCGCTGCTCGACTCGGCGGAGTCCTCGGCGCCCTCTATGAGGCCGCCACCGGCGGGATGCCCACCCTTGCCGACAAGGGTTACACCGGTGCCGGGATCGGTGTCCACACGCCGACCAAGGGCCGCGACCTCGATGCCGGCACTCGATGCCGCAACACACTTCTGTCCGCGATGCGCGCTCCGGCGGAACGTGCGAATGCCCTGCTGAAGACCCGCTGGAAGGCCTTACAACGAATCAGTCTGTGTCCGTGGAGGATCGGCACGATAACCGCTGCCGCCCTCGTGCTTCTTCACCTACAAGCCCCCGCCTGGTGAGAAAACCTCA
>NZ_JBLWIU010000016.1:0-39763 GCF_048381395.1 Rhodococcus shunpengi | reverse complement strand
CGAAGCTTGTGCGTGCGGCGCGGCCGGTCCTGGATCGGTTGGCCGATCAACTCGCCGATGCACCGGTGACGATCCTGCTCGCCTCGCAGGATGCGACCATCGTCGACCGGCGGGCCGGGCAGCGGTCGCTGCTCGGTCGTCTCGACCGGGCCCAGGTCGCCCCGGGGTTCATCTTCGCCGAGGAATGCGCCGGAACCAACGGGATCGGCACCGCCCTCGAAGAACGCAAAGCGTTCCGGGTCCGCGGGGAAGAGCACCTGCTCGAGTCGCTGCACCCGCTGGCCTGTGTCGGCTCCCCGATCGTCGACCAGGTCTCACGCGCGGTGACCGGCATCGTCGACATCACCTGCCAGGTCGACGATGTCAACGAGCTGATGGCACCGCTGGTGCTCTCGGCGGTACGCGACATCGAAGAACGACTGTTCGCCCTGTCCGCCCGCAGCGAGCAGAACCTGCTGCGCGAATACATGCGCAGCAAACGCCGCGGCCACGCCGCGGTGGTGGCGATGAGCCGGGACACGGTGATCGCGACCCCGACGGTGTCACGGTTGATGGACTCGACCGATCAGATGATGATCTGGGACTGGATCAGCACCCATCTGGCCGCCAAGGACGAATGGGAAGGACCGCTGCGTTTCGCCGAGGGGATCGACGTGCGGGTCCATGCCCGCCGGGTCGGTGAGTCCACCGATCCGCTCAGCGCGATCATCGAACTGCGCCCGCTGGCCTCCCCGGCTCCGCCGCGTCCGCGCGCCCGCCTGGCCCCCGCCGCGCCCGCCGGTGCGGCGCCGGCGACGCGTATCGCCGGCCGCAGCCTGGCCGCGCACCGACTCCAGGACCGGGTCGACGAGATCGCCGCGACCGTCGCGCCGGTGCTGATCATCGGCGAGTCCGGTGTCGGCAAAACCCATCTGGCCCGGCAGATCCAGCACCGCTGGGGACCGAACGCCCCGGTCCCGAGCGTCGACGCGTCGACGTTGACCCCCTCGGCGGTGGCCGAGTTGCGGGCGCGTCTGTCCGGCAGTTTCGCGTGCATCCTCGAGCACCTCGACGAGGTCCCCGACGACGCTGTCGCTCCTACCCGGCGGTTGCTCGACGCCGCCGTCGAGCTCGGTGCACCGGTGATCGCCACCGCCACCTCGAGCACCCCCGACGATCTGCGCCATCAGGTGCAGACCCATGTGCGGCGCAGTGTGTGCATCCCACCGCTGCGCCAGCGCATCGAAGATCTCACCGATCTCGCGCGGGAGTTGCTCGCCGCCGAATTCCCCGACCGTCCGACCCCGCAACTGCAACCGGCCGCGCATCGGGCGTTGATCGACCATCACTGGCCCGGCAACCTGCGCGAACTCGCCTCGGTGCTCAGTACCGCGGCGGCACGGTCGATGGGATTCGACATCAAACTCGAACATCTGCCCGCCGACTACCGCACCCTCGGTGCCGGCCGCCGGTTGACCTCGCTCGAACGCACCGAACGCGAAGCGATCGTCCGCGCCCTCGACGAGTCCGACGGCAACAAATCCCTCGCCGCCCACCGACTCGGTGTGGCCCGCTCGACCCTCTACCGCAAGATCCGCGCACTGGGCCTGGAAAACGAAACGTTCGGTTCCTGACCCCTGAAACACTCTGTCGCATAACGGGACATCTCCAACGGCACGGTGAACGAGACGATGATATGGGGTAGGCAATCACTCCTTGCCTCCTCACATCGTCCGTCTGGACGGTGACGTCCACCCGATCCGAAGGATGACCCATCATGAA
This sequence comes from Rhodococcus shunpengi, assembly GCF_048381395.1. Classification (NCBI taxonomy): domain Bacteria; kingdom Bacillati; phylum Actinomycetota; class Actinomycetes; order Mycobacteriales; family Nocardiaceae; genus Rhodococcus; species Rhodococcus shunpengi. The sequence goes on along the minus strand of NZ_JBLWIU010000016.1, from coordinate 38,002 downwards.
GCGAACGGTGTACGGCGATGATCACGAGGCTTACCGACACTCTGTCCGCGAGTTTCTCGCTCGATGGTTCGAGCCCCTGGCCGCCGACGTTCGTGCCAACAGGGCATTGCCGCGAGAGTTCTGGCTTGCCGCGGGTAAGCACGACCTGTTGGGACTCGAAGTACCCGAACGATATTCAGGTGTCGAGGCAGGGGATTATCGCTTCAATGCGGTTCTCATCGAGGAATTGGCCAGGATGAACGCCGCGTTGGCGTCGAGCGTGAGTATTCACTGTGACGTCGTGGCGCCGTATCTGGTGCACCTGACCACCGACGAACAGAAGGCCAGGTGGCTCCCAGGACTGTGTTCCGGGGGCGTGCTCACTGCCATCGGAATGACCGAACCCGGTGGGGGATCGGATCTGGCCGCACTGAAGACCACCGCAGTGCGGGACGGCAACGGGTGGTTGCTCTCGGGTGCCAAGACATTCATCACCAACGGTTACTCTGCAGACCTGGTGATCATTCCTGCACGTACCTCTCCATCGAAGAAGGCCAAGGGAATTACCCTCTTCGGCGTGGACACGTCCTTGCCCGGATTCGAGCGTGGCCGCAAACTCGACAAGGTCGGACAGGACGAAGCAGACACCGCTGAACTCTTCCTCGACCGGGTGCGCGTCACCGATGACGACGTGATCGGCGAGCTCGATCGAGGATTCATCCACATGATGTCCTTCCTGCCCCAGGAACGACTCGGATGCGCCATTGCCAATCTCGCGCACGCTGCGCAGATTCTGCTCGAGACGATCGACTACTGCCGAGAACGGAAGGCATTCGGGCAGTCCATCGGAACGTTCCAACACAACAAGTTCTTGCTTGCCGAACTGGTGACACAGCTCGACGTGACACAGGCCTACGTCGACCGCTGCATCGAAGCCCACTCGGAGGGGATGTTGACACCGATCGATGCGGCCAAGGCGAAGTGGTGGACTGCGGAGATCCAGAACCGGATCCTCGATCATTGTGTGCAACTGCACGGGGGATACGGCTACATGAACGAGTACCGAGTGGCACGAGCCTGGCGGGATGCCCGGGTCACGAAGATCTGGGCGGGATCGAACGAAATCATGAAAGAACTGATCGGTCGCGATCTGGGCTTCTGATCTCGGCGTCGAGTACCGATCGTTCTGTCGTGAGTGCAGCGGGTTCGAATGTCGCACGGTAAGCGAATTAGTTTGTGCTGCTTACTAATACGTGTGTCGTATCGGATTGTCTTGACTCGATTTCGGACACTTCACATCACATGTTCGCTTCTACCGTCGTAGATGTCCGGGCGGAAACACCCGTCCCGGGAAATCTCCAGGAGGACCACATGACCGAATCCCAGGTCGCCACAGCGACCCGCAGCGGCTCGCACTCGAACAATGACGTACTCGATGTTCTGATCATCGGGGGAGGATTCTCCGGCCTGTACGCATTGGACCGACTGCGCGATCTCGGTTTCACCGTCAAAGTCTGGGACGCCGCGGGTGGATTGGGCGGAATCTGGTGGTGGAACTGCTATCCCGGAGCCCGTACCGACAGCACCGGACAGATCTACCAGTTCTCGTACAAGGACCTGTGGAAGAAGTACGACTTCACCGAACTGTATCCGGGTCACCAGGGGGTTCGTGAGTACTTCAACTATGTCGACGCACAGCTCGACCTCACCCGCGACGTCGTGTTCGACACTTTCGCCGAAGCATGCACGTGGGACGAGGAAAGCCGCCAGTGGACCGTACGGTCCGCCGACGGCAAGATCCAGAAGGCACGGCAGGTCATTGTTGCCACAGGATTCGGCGCCAAGCCGCTGTATCCGAATCTCGAAGGGCTCGATTCCTTCGCCGGTGAGTGCTACCACACTGCGCGCTGGCCTCAAGAGGGCGTGGATATGAGTGGCCGCAAAGTTGTCGTCATCGGTACCGGCGCCAGTGGTGTACAGGTCGTCCAGGAGGCAGGTCATGTCGCCGAACACGTCATCGTGTTCCAACGCACCCCGAATCTGGCACTTCCGATGCAGCAACGCAAACTCACCCCTGACGACAACGAGCACTTCCGGAAGGGACTGCCCGAGCGGTTTGCTACGCGCTACAAGGCGTTTGCCGGCTTCGACTTCGATTTCATTCCGCAGAACGCCACCGACCTGAGTAAGGAAGAGCGCGACGCGATCTACGAGAAGATGTGGGCAGAAGGTGGTTTCGAGCTGTGGCTCGGAAACTTCCAGGACATCCTTGTAGATGAGGAGGCCAACCGTACGTTCTACGACTTCTGGCGTGGCAAGGTCCTCGAGCGGGTCACCGACCCCAAGAAAGCGGCAATCGTCGCACCGGAGACGCCTCCGCACCCCTACGGCGTCAAGCGTCCCTCCCTCGAACAGGACTACTTCGATGTCATCAATCAGGACAACGTCGATGTCATCGACTCCAACGTCACGCCGATTCGACGGGTGCTGCCCCATGGTGTCGAAACCGACGACGGTGTCATCGAATGCGACCTCCTCGTACTGGCAACAGGGTTCGACAACAACCGTGGTGGGATCATGGCCATCGATATCACCGGCGTCGACGGCCTGACGATTCAGGACAAGTGGAAGTCCGGTGTCGACACGTGTCTGGGCCTGTCAACCCGCGGATTCCCGAACATGATGTTCCTGTACGGACCTCAGAGCCCGTCCGGGTTCTGCAACGGCCCGACATCTGCCGAGTACCAAGGCGAAATCGTCGTCGAATTCCTCGAGCACCTGCGCGAGAAGGGTGCGACACGGTTCGAGAACACCGAAGAGTCCGAGAAGCAGTGGCGCGCACACGTCGACGAGCTTTTCGTGAACTCGATGTTCACGAAGGCACGTTCCTGGTACTGGGGTGCAAACGTGCCCGGTAAGCCGGCACAGATGCTCAACTACTCAGGGGGAGTCCCTCAGTACTTTGCTCGTTGGGAAGAAATCAAGTCCAACGGTTACGACACCTACGAGACCGACTGACGAGACGGACACGCTTGGGCTACTGGGTCCCCCAGTAGCCCAAGCGCATCCGCTCGACGGGGTTCGCTGCCCTGATCCCGATGGGCATCGACTGCGTCGATGGGGCAGTGATGGAACTGAGAGAGCATTGTCTTCGAGCAGGTTTCGCCAGAGGCGAGGCGGGCGCGAGCATCGGTGATGCGGTCGCGATGTACGCGAGACGAATCAAACGACAGCACACGAACACGACGTGGATCGCCCAAGCGAGATCTGCGACTGTCCAGAGTTCTGGTTCGAACCGAACCGATGACGGACCTGGAAGGGTGTAGCCACGACCCTGACGTGCAAGAAGGCGCTGTGACGGAACGACGGGACCGGCCTGATGTGGAGGCAGAAATGAGCCTTCATCTGCTGTCAGAGCATCGTGGGGCACGCGTCCTCACACACACCCGCTACGGAGCCGCTGCCCTCTTCTCGTGCCGGTGCACCGGATGATGGGCGCAGCCTTGCGGTGTTCGGCACGCACTCCGGCGAGGTCGTCAACTTCCTCCGCCGCGAAGCGGGCACCGTCGTCGCGGTATTTCCGGCCGATCCGGTCGATCGTGTCGGCCATCAAACATGGTCGCGGCAACGACCGATGCCACCGGGACTTGCGATTTCCCAGGGCCGAAGACAACCGGCCCACCCGTCGGCGGTGCCCGGCCGGCGCCGGGACATCGAGTGGGCAGTCGTATACATGATCTGCTGCTCGCCGGGTCGGTAACACCGTCAGGGCGGCGGACAGAGCAGAGCCCGCATCATCGGCTTCTATGGCAAATCGCAGCGAGGATGTCCCGTCGATATCGCGGGAAGATCGAAACACCCGTAGCCCTGGCTCACGGGATCCCGGCGCCCGACGATCCGCCACGAACACCACCGCACCCGGTCCTCCGAGCCCCGAGCCGCGAGCCGCGCTGACGTGTCGGGGGATCGAGCGAAGGTCACCGACAAGGCGGCATCGACAAATGGACGGAAGGCCCCGCTTCGACTATCGGTCGATCGCCGAAGCGGGACCCCGGCAGCCCGAACGCAGGGGGGATATCGGGATCTGCCCGTGCCCGGAGATGGAGGCACGCCGCCTCGCCGCCACTGCATGCACACCGCGGGGCGACCATGTTGCCCGTGGTGGATGCTCGTGGGACGAACCGCCGACAAGTGGACCGCGCCAGCTGGCAACCACAATACTGTCGACGCGAAAATTATACTCAATTCCATTATACAACACCAGTATTCGTTTATACTCTGCTGAGCTGCATCACCTCCCCTTGGGTGAGCGGCCAATCGTCGCCGATGGGAGTCCTGTCAGCGGCGGCTGACAGGACTCAGCACCGACACACCCGAGGAAAAGCGCGCACGATGCAGATCAGGACTGCCGCAGCGCGTGCCCTCACCATGCGACTCCGGATCGTCGTCCACAAGCGACCCTTACATCACGATGGCAGCCCCATGGGATCCCACCGAGCCGGGGCCGAAACCCCAACAAAGGCCGATCCCTCCGAAGCAGCGCTGGCCGATGACAGGTCGGCGGCGATCAATCCGGACGTTCAGCCAGCAGTTCGCACCCATGCCTCGAGCATGCGCCGTGCGATCGAGACCTTCCCCGGCAGCAACACGGGCGCATCGACCGAACTAGCCCAGTCGCCGGCGGCGAGGGCCTCCTTCACCTCCGCGCGGGAACACCACACAGCCTCGCAGATCTCACCATCACTGAAGATGAGCGGTTCTCGAGGATCGGCGACGGCATGGAAGCCGAGCATGAGGGAACGCGGAAACGGCCATGGTTGACTTCCGACGTAGGCCACGTCGGAGACAACGAGACCGACCTCTTCCGCAATCTCCCGCGCCACACAGCTTTCGAGCGACTCACCGGCCTCGACGAATCCCGCCAGCGTCGAGAAGTTCCGCGCCGGCCACGCCGCGTGTCGCGCCAACAGCACGCGGTCCGCCCCGTCATGTACCAGGCAAATGATCGCAGGATCGGTCCGCGGGTACTCCTCCCGACCGCACGCAGTGCACACGCGCGTCCAACCACCCGAGGTGATCGTCATCGGTGCCCCGTCCTTGGCGCAGAAGTGGGACTCGTCCTGCCACATCAGCAGGGCCTGCGCGGTGAGATACCGTTCGGCATCAACAGCATCGAGAAGTGCTCCGTGTGACCGCAGGTCACCGAACTCGATGCCCGCGCTCTCCATGGGGGCCTCCGTGAGAAACTCGTCCCGTACAGCCCACTGATGCACTGTACCAACAACTCCCAACAAGACCGCGTGTGTCGGAGGTTGGGAACAATAGTCGGCAGCCGACTCTAGGAGCAGTTGTCCATCGATGATGCGAACCTGACCGGCACCGTTCACGCGAAGCAGCCGCGCATCCGGCCATGCCCTCGCCTGCGCGGTCGCATCGTCACGTAGCGCCACAGGGCGACTCAAGACATCGCCAGGAAGGGCACCCCCGACACCGTCAGCGTTCACCACTGATCACAACCTTCCGTAACGAGCGACCATGTCGACCGGCACTTCGTTCGTGAGCGTGCGGCCGGCACTGCCGTCAGGCAAACTCGAACTGGATCGACGAGTACGATTCGGACATCACCGAAATGAATTCCTCAACGAGGCGCACATGATCGGGATGGGCCAGATATGCGCGGAAGGCGGGGACGTCTTCGAAAATCGCAGATATTGCATAGTCGCCGATCCCGGGCTTGAGGGCGAGGTCCCTTCCGTAACGAAACTCGACGACCTGGGGAATGCTCGCCGATATCGCGTCAAGAGCCTTGTGGAACGATTCGACCTGCTCGTCGGTGATGTCCTTCTTCCATATGAATGTTACGACGTGATGCAACATGATAATCCCTCTCTGGAAGCATAATTCGAGCTCGACACCCGAAGTGGGCGGCGCGTTTTTCAGAGCCGTTGATGTGTCCTCACCATGACGTGCGGCGACCGAACAGCTCTCCCCACAGTGCGTGAGCGTACAGGGGAACCCACTTCTCGAGAGCACCTCGAGGGTGAACCCGTTCTCTGGTGGGTCCCTCGCGGTGCCGGACCCATCATCGAACGGTGATGGGGAGATTCTGGCCGTCTGTGGGTCACGTGGGTGACGGTAGAACAGTGATGGACCTTCGGTGTGTCCGATTGTGCAACACACATCTCCGAGAACCGGGACAGACAGACAGGTGTGTTGTTTTCGGACACTCGTCCGCTCGGGCCTCCTCGTAGTGTGACTCCACCGACTCGGCGATTGACCAGTCCGCCTATCACATCAAGGAGATCACCATGGCACTCGATCCTGTAGTCGAGCAGTTGATAGACACGTTGAACGAGCAGGGACTGAAGTCGTTCGAGCAGATGAGTGTCGCTGAAGTCCGTGAGGTCATCGAATCCTTCAGCGGACTGCAGGCGCCGAAAGCGGATCTTGCTCGTGTCGTCGACACGGTCTACCCCGGACCGGATGGCGACCAGGCCGTGCGTCTGTACATTCCGGAGTCCGATGCGCCCCTGCCGGTTGTGGTGTACATCCACGGCGGCGGGTGGGTTGCGGGCAGCCTCGACGTTACCGAGCAGCCTTGTCGCGCGCTGGCCGCGGACGCCCGAGTCATCGTGGCCGCCGTGAGTTACCGGCTCGCTCCCGAACACAAGTTCCCTGCCGCACCCGAAGACGCGTTCGCTGCTTTGAACTGGGTAGTCGACAACGTCGCCGACTTCGGTGGTGATGCGACGCGTGTCGCCATCATGGGCGACAGTGCCGGTGGCAATCTCGCCGCCGTCACCGCACTTCGGGCACGTGATACCGGCTCACCGGCCCTATGTGCTCAGGTGTTGGTCTATCCGGTTATCGACGGCACGGCACGCTTCCCGTCATGGGAGGAGAATGCCGAGGGATACCTGATCACCGCGGCAGCAATCGGCTGGTTCTGGGAGCAGTACCTGGCCACACTGGAAGACGCCGAGAACCCGTACGCCTCGCCGGCCAAGGCGAAGAGTTTGGCGGGGCTTCCTCCCACGCTGATGTTGGTCAACGAGTACGAGGTCACCCGCGACGAATGCCTGAACTACGGGCGGATGCTGACCGAACAGGGTGTCCCGGTCCAGGTCGAACTGTATAGCGGTCTTGTCCATGGCGTGTACTGGATGACCGGTGCAGTTCCGCGCAGCGCTGAATTGCACAGCGCGGTTGTCGAATTCCTCGGCAAACAGTTCGCTCGCTGAGTACGAGTAACCGATGGCTGTGCCGCAGTCATGTGCTGCGAGTGCAGCCACCCGTTGCTCGCTCAGCGCGTGCCCGCCGGCGTGTTGCACTCAGGTCCTCACGGAGCACATGCCTGGTCCAGCCGCTGGCTCCTCGAAGTGGCGGGCCCGCCGGCACACAATTCTCGAGCGCTGGATGTGCACGAGACACGCACACGGTCGTCCGGTTCCTCTTCGGGCAACTCAGTGAGGTCGAGACGTCCGAACTCGGGCGGGTGAACAACATGTTCCTCGTCCTGCCCCTGGCACTGAGGTAACAGTCAGTAGACCAGTGCTCGATCGAAGAGGACTCGTCGACCTTCACGACATCGTTCCTGTTGATGCGATTGCCTTGCCGAACGTCCACGTGTCCGCACCGCTGATCGAGGAGCTTTCTACGTGAGGCATCGTCACTCGCCGGTGAATGCGGCAGGGCGCTTCTCCATGAGGGCGTCGACTGCTCTCGTGTGATCGGTGGTCTGCTGAACCAGCGCCTGCAGAGCAGCGGACAGTTCGAGGAGACTGTCGAGGCTCTGGTGCTGCCCTTCACGCAGGAGTTTCTTGGCCATCCGTACCGAGTGCGGAGGATTGGCGGCCACCCTGTTGGCGAGAGCACGAGCTTCGTCGAGCAGCTGATCGGGAGGAACGACGTTCGAGACCAATCCCCACTCGAGAGCCTGTGTTGCGTCGACACGGTCACCCGTGAGAATCATCTCGGCCGCCCGCGCCATACCGACCGCCTTCGGCAACAACCACGCACCCCCGTCACCCGGGATGATGCCCAGCTTGACGAAGCTCTCAGCAAAGAACGCTTTCTCGCTGGCAATTCGGAGGTCGCACATGAGGGCAAGATCGCACCCGGCACCGATTGCAGGACCGTTCACCGCTGCAATCAAAGGTACGTCGCAGTTGTACATCGCTCGTGGGATCCGTTGTATCCCGGCGCGATAGCCATCGCGTTGTTCGTGAGGCTTCCCGCCGAACAGTCCCCGGCGATTCGCCATGTCCTTGACGTTGCCGCCGGCGGAGAAGGTCGATCCCGCGCCAGTGACAATGACAGCGCGTACCCCGTAATCGGCGTTGACGGCATCCACGCATGCGACCAATGCGTCGACGACATCCATCCCTGAGACTGGGTTACGTTCAGCCGGCCGATTGATCGTCCACGTTTCGATGAATCCGTCGCGTTCTACGAGAACTGGATTTTCCATGTATGTGTCTTCCCGATCTTCACTGCAATCGATGGTTCGGATAGTGCACTGCTGACTGGCATGCGAACGGACTCGGCGGCGGTCTGGTCGAAGCAGACCGCCGCCGAGACACGTTCCTCTTTCGTCGGCGCGCTGTGCTTTCAGTTGCACGCCCTACATGCGGTGTTCAGGCGAGCCCCAACTTCGGCCGTAGCCACTGGGCGATCCGGTTCAGTGCCTGATCCGCCTCGGGTGCTCGTCCCGCGTTGAAGTGGAAGACATGCTGCTGTTCGTCGACCACGTCGAGCACGGCTTCGCTCCCTGCCTTTTCGATCAACTCGACGACCCGGCGCGAGTCGTCGAGCAGAGTCTCATAGCCGCCGACCGATACATAGACGGGAGGGAAGTCTGTGTAGTCCCTGAGCAGGGGGTTAGCCCGCGGGTCCGTCGCTTCCGAGAGATCGGTCAGGAAATTCTCCCGCATCATCTCGAGGACTGCCCTCTTGGCCAGGACGTCGACTGCGTCGTTCGATTCGATCGTCAACCCCTTGATCTCCATATCGAGCCACGGCGAAAGAGCGACAACGGCGGCCGGAATGGGAAGTCCCATGCCCGCAAGTTCGAACACGGTCGAGATGGCGAGATGTGCGCCTGCCGAGTCGCCGACCGTCGCCGTATGTTCTGCCTTGTAGCCCTGCGTACGGAGCCACTTGTGCACGGCAATGCAGTCTTCGAGCTGTGCTGGATGCTTTGCCTCCGGCGCGAGCCGGTAGTCCACCACGAGTGCGTGAACTCCTGCCAGCTTGGCGAGGTGTGCGGCAAGCTTGCGATGGGAAAAGCGTGAACCTGTCACGAATCCGCCGCCGTGCGTGAAGACGATCACCCGGTCTTCGGCGGCGCCCAGCGGCTTGGCCCATGTTGCCGGCACACCGTTGGCTGTCACTTCTTCATACGTGACATCGGTGGGTTCGATGGTGGGAAGATGCCATTCTTCGAACATGTCTCGCTGACCTGCGAGATCCATACCTTCGGACCGTCGAAGCCAGGACGAGTACAGGTCGTTGAGGAACAGCGATTCTTTGCTCACGGACATGTGTTGCTCACTTTCATCACCGGTCGAGAAGGAAATTGACTGATCAGGAAGGCGTGAAGCTCGTGTATCGCGTACGCACGGTGTCACCCCACCCAGTCGGCTGATCAGAAAAGGCCGCTAGGGAAGGTCAACGATTGCCTCGGATTGTCGAAATGTCGGTACTCATCGATCGCCACATCGGTTCGGCGTCGAGGCTTGCGCCGTCGAGGCGGTGATGTGATGGTTCCGCGATGTCGCTGATCGAACTCTTCGCATCCGTCGCTCACTATGCGAACGCACAGATGCAAGTTGTACGGGTCGTTCGTGCCGACGCTACTGGAAGAGTGCTGATTGCAACTCAATGAAGAGATGCTGCAACTTCTTTCCATCGAGGTGGAGCAGCCGGGTCGTCCTCAGATCCCTACGAGAGGTCCGATGACGGGCTTCCACTGGTAGATGCTCTGGTCGACGACAACACCCTGCGTGACATAGGGGTCCTCGGCGAGCAGGGCCTGCAGGTCGTCTTCGCTGTCCGCCTTGAACACGAGCAGCGCGCCGGCTCCGTCGGCCCAGGCGCCCGCTTCCTGCAGCACGCCTTTGGCGGCCGCGTCCTTGACGAAGACCAGGTGGTCGGCATGAGCAGCCTCTTTGACGGATGCGTCAGTGGTGTACGACCAGATAACAGCGAACAGGGCCATGGTCACTCCTTGAGTGGGATACGGGATGTGAAACGGTGCGGATATTCAGGAGAATGCGCACTTTAGAACGCTAGAAGCAGGGATGAGGTCACCAGTGTCCTATTTTGCAACACCTGTTGGTGAACGACGGCGAATATAGAACGGAGAGAACGCGATCGGCGTTGAACGGCCGGACGACGGTGTGGCTTGCATACGGTCGGTGACCTTGCCGGCAGCTGTGTGTGGAACCAGCTCTGCTGGTAGGCATGGCCAAGATCCGCCGTGCAGGTGAGCTGTTACTCGGGCAGTGCCCCGGCGGCGCGCAGCTGCTCGATATCGTCTTCGAGAAGTCCGAGTTCTGTTAGCACAGTATCGGTATCGGCGCCACGGTCGCGCGGCCCGAACCGCACAGCACCGGGGGACCCAGCGAGTTTGACGGGTACGCCGAGACCCCGGTAGCCGTCACACTCGACCACCATCTCGCGGTGACGGACCTGCGGTAGCGAAAGGGCCTCTCCGACATTGTTCACCGACCCCGACGGTACGCCGGCTCGCCGTAGCAGGGCCGCCAAAGCTTCGCGCTGCCAAGTTTTGACGAGGCCGCCGAGGATGTCGCGCAGTTGAGCTGCGTTTGCCATCCGGTCGGAGTTGGTGACGAATCTCGGGTCGTCGGCCAGGTCTGAAGCGTCGAGCGCCACGACCAGAGCGCGGAATTGCCGGTCGTTGCCGGCACCGATGAAGAAGGGGCCATCGGCGCAGGTGAACGTTTCATAGGGACAGATCGTCGGGTGTGCCACGCCCGTCCGCTCCGGCGCGACGCCGGTGGCAAACCACTTGCCGGCGTGTGGGTGCAGGATCGACACAGCGTTGTCGAGTAGTGCCAGATCCACGAGTTGCCCGCGTCCGGTCTTTTGCCGCACGTGAAGTGCCATGAGGATGCCGTTCACAGCGTTGAGACCCGTGATGATGTCGACCAGAGGGATCCCGATCCGCATGGCATCACCGTGGGGCTCACCGTTGATGCTCATCAGCCCCGACAAGGCTTGGAGAATTGCGTCGTAGCCGGGAGCACCACCGAGCGGCCCGTCGACTCCGTACCCGGTGATTCGACAGTGCACGAGTCGCGGGAATTCGGCGGCGAGCACGTCGTCGTCGAGTCCCCACTTCGCAAGGGTGCCCGCCTTGAAGTTTTCGATGACGACATCGGCTTCGGCAAGCATCGTGCGCAGCAGTTGTTGGCCGGCCTCGGTACGCAAATCCACACTGATGTTCCGCTTGTTGCGGTTCAAGCCATCGAAGTAGGCGCTGTGGTCGTCCTTGACGAAAGGCGGGCCCCAGCTGCGTGTGTCGTCACCAGTAGGTGGCTCCACCTTGATCACGTCGGCACCGTGGTCGGCGAGCACTTGCGCGCACAGTGGGCCGGCCAGCACCCGCGAAAGATCGACGACCCGGATGTCGGTGAGTGCGCCGGTCCGTGGACGCAGAGTCTCGGATGCGGATTCTCGAGTCTCGGCCGGGAGGATGGCAGATGAGGATTCAGGCATGATTGCTCATTCTGTGCGGTTGGAAGTCGCTGGCCTCCGGAGGGAGGGACAAAGCATGAACGGAGTATTCTCAGCCATCGCTGACCTGCATCGACCGCGGGTAGTTGCCCATAGTCAGCGACGCTGAAGACGACGGGCATGCTCCGTGTAGCTACTCGGTCCTTCCATCGGGATGAAGTCTCCGGCTGGGCGCACTATCGAGTGCGATATGGAGGGTCTGCGGGCGTTGCGAATCCTAGATGTATATCGACTTGTACTCGAGGTAGAAGTCCAGGGACTCGGGTCCGAATTCGCGGCCGACTCCGCTGTTTTTCACGCCGCCGAACGGGGAGCCGGTATCGAGGGAGTAGTAGTTGACTCCCACGGTTCCGGATCGAATGCGTGACGCGATGTTCAGGCCGTGTTCGGTGTCTTCGGTGAAGACGACTCCTCCCAAACCGAATGGTGTGTCGTTCGCCATGCTGATGGCGTCCTCTTCGGTCTCATAAGGGATGACGGAGATGACAGGTCCGAAAATTTCGTCCTGTGCCAGCGGACTGCGATTATCGACACCCTCGAAGATGGTGGGAGACACGAACCAGCCGCGGGGACATTGCTGAGGGAAGTCGGTTCCGCCGCGGATCGTTCGGAATCCCTCGGACTGCCCGAGGCGGATGTAACTCCTCACCCGCTCCCGATGCTGCTCGCTTACCATGGGGCCCATGGTTACCGACTCGTCGAGTGGGTCTCCCATGACCAAGCCGTCTACGTAGGACGCAAGGACGTCGATGATCTCGCTGGACCTACCGTGGGGAACCAAGATGCGGGAGTTCGTGGTGCATGTCTGTCCCCCGTTCTTGAGCACGGCGTCTTTGAGGCTTCTGGCAAAGACGCCGAGGTCGGCATCGGGGAGCACAATGGCTGCGGATTTTCCTCCGAGCTCCAGGGAGACTCTCTTGAAACTGCGGCCGGCGACCTCGCCGATCGCTTGTCCTGCTGCAGTGGAACCGGTGAAGGCGATCTTGTCGACATCGGGATGGGCTACAAGGGCTTTGCCTGCATGAACGCCGCCGGCAACGATGTTGAGGACGCCAGGTGGTAGACCGGCTTCCTCGGCTGCCTCTGCGAGTACATAGGCATCGAGCGACGTCTCCGGTGCCGGCTTGAGAACTACAGTGCATCCTGCTGCCAGTGCGGGCCCGATCTTGGCCATGGCCAAGAGCTGTGGATAGTTCCAGGCAGTAATTGCGCCGACGACTCCTACGGGTTCTTCTCGCACGATGGTGGAGCCCATGCTGCTGGGTCGGCGGGTCTCGAATGTTCGTGTCTCGATGAGATCTGCCATGGACCGCAGGATCGCTACCGGAGCCGTTGCGCTTGTGCTCACCGACAAGGAGGAGATCATTCCGGTCTGCCGGCTGACGAGCTCTGCAGTCGATCTTCCTCGACGCTCGAGGCTGTCGGCGAAGCGCCGCATCACTGTAGCTCGCTCGTGGGGGGTGCTGCGCCCCCAGGGTCCTTTCTGGAGTGCGGCCCGTGCGGCGTGCACAGCCGCATCGATCTCCTCGGGCCCGCCCATCGCAGCAACACCCAGAGGGCGCTCGGTTGCTGCCTCGAACACCGGTGCCAGATCGGAGGTGCTCGCTTTGCGCCATTGGCCGTCGATGAAGAAACGTTCACGTTCAATGCTGTTGATGACAGGCATTATTCACTTCTTCCGAGGTTGAATCCGATTGAGCGAAACCTCACGATACCCGCAGTCCGTCGGTGTATCCTGCCGCCTTTTCCTTGTGCCAGAAATCCAGGTACATGGGCAGACCGTTCAGATACTGAAGCATCTGGGGCTTCTTGCCGGGGATGTTGCTGCCGTTGTACCAGGACTTTGCATGCTTGAACAGCGCCATGTCATCGGTACCGTTGATGTGATCGGTCCAGGTCTGGTCGGCTTCGGGAGTCGATTCGAACCGGGTAAGGCCCTCCGAACGAAGAAATTCGAGGAACTCGACCATGACCTCACCTTGAAGCTCCGCGTTCGTGGACCCGTTCGCAAAGGCGGCGGGGCTCTGCGGACCGTACACGAACATGGCGTTGGGAAAGCCGGCGGTGAATGCGCCGAGGTATGCGTCGACGCCCTGGCGCCACTTCTCGCCGAGGGTAACGCCAGCGGAGTTGCGGACCTCCATCGAAGTGAGCGCACCGGTATTATTGTTGAATCCGGTTGCAAGTACGATGATGTCGAACTCTCCGTGCTCGATACCATCGGATGTGCGAATTCCGGTTGCCGTGAACCCGGTGATCGGTGACTCCTGGATGGAGACGAGTTCGACGTTCTCCTGGTTCATCACCTCGTAGTAGTTCTGGTGCAGGGCCGGCCGCTTGGCTCCGAACGGATGAGGCGCTACGTCAGGCACCAGCAGGTCGGCCTTGACAGGGTCGAGGATCTGCGGCTTGATCTTGCTCTTCCAGAACTCGTAGACCATCGAGTTGGTTTCTTCGCTGAAGAGGTAATCGGAGAAGTTCCCGAGCCAGAATGCGAATCCGCCCTGATTCCACAGACGTTCGAACAGTGCGAGACGCTCTTCCTCGGACGTGTCGACGCCATTTCGGGGATCGAACTCGTAGTCGATCGCAGCGAACGTTTCGCGACACTTGACCGCCACATCCGGCATGGTCTCCTTCAGGACCGCCTGCCTCTCCTCGGTGAGGTATTCCTGATGCATGGGCAACGAGAGGTTCGGCGTGCGCTGGAAGACGGTGAGTTTCTCGACGACAGGGCCGGCTTCCTGAACTACTTGGACTGCGCTGGCGCCGGTGCCGATGATGGCAACTCGTTTGCCGGTCATGTCGATGTCGTCTCGCCACCGCGCGGTGTGGACGAGTTCACCTCGATAGGCGTCCATTTCAGGGATGTTCGGGATGTAGGGTTCGGTAGTCGATCCCGTTGCGAACACGACGAAGCGTGCGCGGAAGCTCTCGTCGTTCTGTGAGACGAGGGTCCACATCCGCTCGTCCTCGTCGAACGTCGCGCTGACGACCTTGGTATTGAAGCGCGAGTCCTTGCTCAGGTCCAGTTTGGAGTCGACGTAGTTGAAGTAACTGCGCATCTCTTCGTGGTCCGGGAACATCTGTGAGAAGTTCCAGTCCTTCCAAAGGTATTCATCGGTGAACTGGTAGACGGGTGCGTGGCTGTCGACGCGTGCGCCTGGGTAGCGGTTGAGGCTCCAGGCCCCACCGAAGCCTCCACTGGCTTCGAGCAGGATTACGGAGAACCCTTTGTCCCGAAGGTGGCGCAGCTGATAGATCCCGCCGAAACCGCCGCCGACCACGATGACGTCGTAATCCTGCGTTTCCGTCGTGGCGTGCTCAGGGAGATGGGTTGATGTCATGGGCCTAGACCTTTCCGAGGCTGACGTGCGGGCAGAGTTCCGGGGCGTTGTGTCTGGCTTTGCTTTCCGAAAGTCAAACGGCCTGTCGGAGTTGCGACCTCGTTGCGTATGGGGTGTGGCATGGGTCACGGAGATGGAATGAATCGACAATAGCGACCCACCAAAAAATCCGCAACTAGAAATAAAAATACGTAAATAAGTAGATAGGCGCTCTGCGGCAAGGTTTGCGCGTCTTCTGAAGGCGAGGGGGGACCATGTCAGGACAAGGGGTGTTTGTTGTCGGCGGGGGAGTTTGACACTCGGGCGCGTGCAGGCCGAGTCGCTTGGTGTCGACGGCACATCGACGAGTGCGGGACCCTCGGTTCCGCCCGATGTCGCGGACGGGTGCTACGGCGACGACGTGGGCGAAGCGAACTGGCTGTTGTGGAGTGCTTGCGCGACGCTCCCCTGCGGCCGGCCGGAGATCAGAAGCAGATCAACGATGTGAATGGTGGCTACAGGGTGCGAGACATGTTCGGGCGCACGTTCCTCCGCTGTGATCGACGGCGTCTGCCGGACCCTGCCGACCGTTACGGTCTGCGGCGTTCGATCCGGAAGTCGCGCCGCGTGGAGGCGCACCCTCCGATATATCCGGTGGTCGAGCGGTGCACCGGGAATCGATCATCTGTTAGGTGAAGGTCGAGAGATCGAGCAGGCGGGTCCGATCGCGATGTGAGGGTCACGCTCGCTCGAGAGGCGGCGGCCTGGCCGTCGCGTGTTGCTCACGGATGCGGTCGCTTACCGCGAGTGACCGCATCAACCCTGGTCCGTTTCTGTGTCAGGCGGGGTGTGGCGTCGGTCGACACGGTCGTCGAGCCGGGTCGAGCGACTCATCGAGGAACCAGTGTCCGTGTTGCAGGCTAGCGAAAGCCCCACTTGGTGGCGTATCGCAGGCAGATCTCGACGAGTTCGTCCTGCCGTTCGACGATGGTCTCCCGTATCCCGACCACGCCGAGGGTGGCGATGGTCCGGCCGCGTTCTCGGAGGGCGACCGATACCCCGTCTGCATGTTCAACGGCCACACCGGGTGCCACGCATACGCCGGTGTTCTCGAGCTCATCGAGTGAGTGCAGGAAGCGCTCTACGAAGTCGGCATCGGAGGATGGTCGAGAGTTGAGGTACGCCCAGATGTCACGTTGATCGCGATCGGCCAGCAAGAGCCATCCTGCAGAGGTACGCAGGAGAGATCGGCGCACCCGGTTTTCTGCCAGGTATGCGTAATGCGGGTCGGAAGAGACGTGATCGACGTAGAACAGGTCGTCGCCGACAGATGTGGACAGTGTGATGGTCAACCCGGTCTCGGCATGGACCTGCTCGAGCTGATCATGGCTGATCGAGGTGACCGGAGGTCGGCCTGCGATGACGTTGAGAAGATAGGGCGCGGTGCCGAGGGTGTAGATCCGGTCGCGCTCGTCGAGGTAGCCGACGGCGACGAGACCGTTGATCAAGCCCTGGACCGAACTGACGGGCGCGGAGAGTGCCCGTGCGATAGCGGTGAGGGTGAGGCCGTTTTCGGACCGGGCTACGAGTTCGAGGATCGACGCCACCCGATCGACCATGCGGTGCCGGGGACGGCCGGGAACCTTCTCGACCGGCACGGCTCCGGGGGACCCAGGAGTGTCAGCCATTTCGTGAGCCTATCAACAGGGAGAACTCCTCCAACCGATACATAATTACGTAAGATAATGCGCTATTGCGTAGATGTCGAGGACTGGATAGTGTCCATCCGAGATGGGGCCGGCGTTCGCCCCCCCGATCCGACCGGCCGCCGCTTACTCGGCGGCGAAATTCACGCGAGCATGTCGGGCCTCGCCCCAGCCGGAACTTCCTATGGAGGCACTATGAACCCCTCCGTCGCGCCGCCGACGACGGTGACCACTGATGAAATGGATGCTCTACGCGCCGAGGTACGCACCTTTCTCGAGAAGGAGACCGCGGCAGGGACACTGACACCGGGCATCGACACCTGGCTCACCCGGTGGGACGAGGACTTCACCCGCCGCCTCGCCGAGCACGGTTGGGTAGGAATGACCATCCCGACCGAGTACGGCGGGCACGGCCGGACCCATCTCGAGCGTTTCGTTGTCACCGAGGAACTGCTCGCGGTAGGCGCTCCGGTTGCAGCGCAGTGGGTGGCAGACCGCCAGATTGCACCATCGCTGCTGAGATACGGCACCGAAGAGCAGAAGCACAAGTACCTTCCCCGAATTGCTGCGGGTGAGTGCTTCTTCGGCATAGGAATGAGTGAGCCCGACTCAGGATCGGACCTGGCCAGTGTCCGGACCCGCGGCACCCGAGTGGAGGGCGGTTGGACCGTCACCGGCACCAAAGTGTGGACCTCGGGCGCCCACCACGCTGAGGCGTTCATCGTGCTGGCCCGCACGGAACCACTCGACACGGCACACCGCCACGCGGGCCTGAGCCAGTTCATCGTCGACCTCCGTTCCCGAGGCGTGACGATCCGGCCGATCATTTCCCTCTCCGGCGACCACCACTTCAACGAGGTCGTTCTGGACGAGGTATTCGTTCCCGACGCCAGGGTCTTCGGCACGTTGGGCAACGGATGGGAACAGGTCAACTCGGAGCTTTCCTTCGAACGCAGTGGACCCGAGCGTTTCCTTTCGACCTTCCGGCTCCTGGCTGCCGAGATCGGCGCGGTCCGAAAGGGACTGCTGCCCGAGCGCACCGACCTGGGACGTTCTGTGGCCCGGATGGTCGGACTGCACGCACTGAGCCAGAACATCGCCGGAGCCCTTCAACGGGGCGAGAAGGCCGACACCGCCGCCGCCCTGGTCAAACTCCTCGGTACCAGCATGGAAGGCGACCTCGTCGAGTACGTCTCTGATCGGCTGGGTGACGAGACCATGGACGGGCAAGCGGAAATCGAGGCTCTGTGCAGGGCCGGACTACACCAGCGTCCGGGGTTCACACTTCGCGGCGGTACCAACGAAATCCTGCGCGGCGTGATCGCGCGGGGGCTGGGGATGCGCTGATGACCACGACCGCGAGCACAATCGATCTTGCCGTAGACGGGGATCTCCAGGACCTCATGGACGATCTTGTCGCTGGGCACTCGGGGCCGGACATCGAGCCGGATCCGGCCGCTGTGTGGGCCACCTTGGGTGCGGTCGGACTGGCCAGGCTGACCGCACCCGAGGAGACCGGGGGCAGCGGCGCGGGTTGGGTCGAGGCCGCTGCTCTGTTACGCACGACCGCCGCTGGCGGCGTGGCCGTGCCCTTCGCCGAGACCGATCTGTTGGCAGGTCCCTTGAGGCGCGCGGCCGGCCTCGACGACTCGTCGTCGGACACAGCGACCGTCGCCGTCCTGAGGGCGGACGGCCTCGCGCAACGTGTGCCGTGGGCTGGCGCCACCGGGTCCGTTGTCTGCGTGCGTCGGGTCGATGCGGGCTACGAGATCGCGGACGTGCCCACCGATCGGCTGACCGTCGAGGCGGTCGAGGGGATCTCCGAGGTGCCCCTCGGGTCGGTCCGGGTCGACGGTGACGTCACCTGGACACCGGTGGACACCCGTGCCGTCGAGGATTACGTCCTGCGCGGCGCTCTCATCCGTGCGATCCAGTGCGTCGGCGCTATGGAGGGCATGCTGGCTTCGGCGGTTGCACACACCACCGACCGCGCTCAGTTCGGGCGCCCTCTGGCGCGGTTCCAGTCCGTGCAGAATCTCGTGGTCGACACTGCAGCCGAGTCCGTCCTTGCCCGTGCCGCCGTCGACACCGCTCTCGCAGACGCTGTTACCGACGACCTTGCCGGCGACTTCTCGGCCTTTCGTGTCGCGGTGGCCCGCAGTGTGGTCTCACCAGCGCTGGCCGTGGCGGTGCGCAACACTCACCAAGTGCACGGCGCAATCGGCACCACCCATGAGCACACCCTCCACCGGCTCACCCTGCCTGCGTTGCAGTGGCGTTCGGAATTCGGGTCCGCTGCGTTCTGGGAGCGTCAGCTCAGCCGTGCCGCCGTCGACGCCGGTATGGACGGGACCTGGCCGATGATCGTCGAGGGTACGCGGATCACGGGTACAGCTTCTGCCTATCTCGATGCTGTATCCGGACGTTCACGTCCTGACTGAGTGCATGAGTTCATGACGACGGTGACATCGTTGCGGAGCGAGCTCCCCGGCGATGGGGGCGGCTGAGCGGCAGGACCGAAAGGGTCCTGCCGCTCGAGCTCTCACCCTGACTCGTCGGACAGCGCGGGGCGCGGATCGCATCCACGCTAGTCGTAGACCTCGACGTACAGTTCGGCGATTTCGTCGACAGTGGGCACAACCGGGTTGTTGCCCGGCGAACCCGAATCGAGCGCCTGTTGCGCCATCAGTGGGATCAGATCGTTCCAGCGAGCTCGGTCGATACCGTGGTCGCGGGGAGTGGGAACAGCCAGGTCATGACATAGTTCGGCCAGGGAGTCGACGAGGGACTGCGCGGCGATACCGTCACCGGTGGCTTCGGTGGCCACACCGAGGACCCTGGCGCAGTCTGCGTATCGTGACTCGGCGCCTTTGACGGAGAATGCGGTGATCGCCGGGAGCAGCATGGCGTTGGACAGCCCGTGCGCGACATGGAAGTGCGCGCCGATGGGTCGGCTCATTCCGTGAACGAGGGCCACGCTCGCGTTCGAGAACGCCATGCCGGCCTGGGTAGCGGCGAGCATCATGGCTTCTCGTGCCTGCTTGTTCTCGCCGTCTTCATACGCGGCGCGCAGATTCTGGCCGATGGTGCGCATGGCTGCGAGTGCGAGGCCGTCGGAGACAGGGTTGGCTTTTCGGCTCACATACGCCTCGATCGCATGGGTAAGTGCATCGACTCCGGTATCGGCAGTCAGGCGAGGGGGCATGGACATTGTCAGTTCGAAGTCCACGATTGCTGCGATGGGCAGGAAGGACAGGCCTGGACAGAGCATCTTCTCGTCCGTGACGCTGTCGCTGATGATGGTGAACTGCGTAGCCTCCGAGCCGCTGCCGGCGGTGGTCGGGATCGCGACGACGGGAAGCGCTGGTCCGGTGTAGACGTGCGGGACCTTGTAGTCCCGCATCCGGCCCCCGCGGACCCCGAGGACGGCCAGCGCCTTCGCAGTATCCATCGGGCTGCCGCCACCGAAGCCGATCACCGAGTCGGCGTTGTGATCGGCGAGCAGGGCGAGCCCTGTTTCGAGGGAGTCGGTGGTGGGGTCGGGAACGGTGTCGTCGAACAGGGCTGGTGTGATGCGTGCTTCGCGCAGGAGAGTCAAGATCCGTTCGGACGTGCCTGTCGAGGTGAGGAACTTGTCGGTCACCACTACCGGGCGCTGCAATCCGAGTTGACGGATCACGTCCCCGATGTCGTCGACGGTGCCCCCGCCGATTCGCAGGAACCGTGGGAAGGCGATCTGGATACTCATGGTGCCGTCCTTAGTCGTTCTGAGGGAAGCCGAGGTTGATGCCGCCGTGGTTGGGGTCGAGCCAGCGGGTGGTGACGACCTTGCCGCGGGTGAAGAAGTGCACACCTTCGGTGCCGTGGGCGTGTGTGTCACCGAAGAGGGAGTTCTTCCAGCCGCCGAAGCTGTAGTACGCGGTGGGGACGGGGATGGGGACGTTGACGCCGACCATACCGACCTCGACTTCGTTCTGGAAGCGGCGGGCTGCGCCGCCGTCGTTGGTGAAGATGGCGGTGCCGTTGCCGTAGGGGTTCGAGTTGATCAATTCGAGGGCTTCGTCATAGGTCTCGACCCGTACGACGGACAGGACGGGGCCGAAGATCTCGTCGGTGTAGACGCTCATATCGGTGGTGACGTGATCCAGAAGGGTCGGTCCGAGCCAGAATCCGTCGCTTCCGCCATCGGCCTGCACGGCCCGGCCGTCGACTACGACGGTGGCGCCGGCAGCTTCGCCGGCGTCGATATAGGAAGACACTTTGTCACGATGTGCTTTGCTCACCAATGGACCCATA
This sequence comes from Rhodococcus shunpengi, assembly GCF_048381395.1. Lineage (NCBI taxonomy): Bacteria > Bacillati > Actinomycetota > Actinomycetes > Mycobacteriales > Nocardiaceae > Rhodococcus > Rhodococcus shunpengi. Next base: position 16,935 of record NZ_JBLWIU010000016.1, on the reverse strand, counting down.
TCCGAGTCCTTTGTGCCGTCGCCGGTTTTCAGGCTCAGGGTGCGATCCTTGATCTTTGCAACCAGCTCATCGGCGATGTCCCCGACCGCGACCAGTGCGGAGATCGCCATGCAGCGCTCACCGGCGGAGCCGAAGCCCGCGTTCACCATCGCGTCGGCGGCCAGATCGAGGTCGGCGTCCGGCAGAACAACGGCGTGGTTCTTCGCGCCGCCGAGTGCCTGGACGCGCTTGCTGTGGGCGGTTGCGGTTTCGTAGACGTACTTCGCGATGGGGGTCGACCCGACGAAGGAGATGGCCTTGATCGCCGGATTGGTGAGTAGTTCGTCGACGGCTGTCTTGTCACCCTGCAGGACGTTGAACACGCCGGCAGGCAGACCCGCCTCGGACCACAGTTCGGCGATCCACAGCGCTGCCGTGGGAACCTTTTCCGACGGCTTGAGGACCACGGTGTTCCCGGCGGCAATCGCGATGGGGAAGAACCACATCGGAACCATGGCGGGAAAGTTGAACGGGGAGATGATGCCGACCGGCCCGATGGGCTGGCGGATCGACGCCATGTCGACCTTGGTCGACGCGTTCTCGGTCATCCCACCCTTGAGAAGGTGGGCGATGCCGCAGGCAAATTCGACGACCTCCTGGCCGCGGGAGACCTCACCGAGCGCGTCGGAGAGCACCTTGCCGTGCTCGGAGGTGATGATCGCAGCCAATTCCTGCTTGCGGGCGTTGAGCAGTTCACGGAATGCGAACAGAATCTGTGTGCGCTTGGCGATCGAGGTATCTCGCCATGCGGGGAACGCCGCCGCGGCTGCCTCGATCACCGTGCGGGCGTCGTCTGTGCTCGCAAGTGCAACTTCTGCAGTCACTGCGCCGGTGGCGGGGTTGGTGACCGGGGCCGATGTGCCGTTGGTGCCGGTGAAGGGCTTGTTGTCCAACCAGTGTGGGATGACGGTCATGGTTATGTGCTCCTGTGACTCTGTGGTTTTCTCGAGTCTGTCGGTGCATATGTGCCGCGGTCAACGAGTATCTTCGCAGTGAGAACTGCAATTTTGCAGCAGCGAGGGAGTGGGATGTTCACCGCCGATAACATGCGTTTTCTGCTGGAGTTGTCACGGACCGGGCGGATCGTGGACGCGGCCAAACGTCTGGACGTCGATCAGACCACGGTGTCGCGCAGGATCACCAGACTCGAGAAAGACATGGGAGCGCGACTGTTCGACCGGGGATCGTCGGGATGGCAACTGACCGAGGCCGGCCGGCGTCTGGTGCCGTACGCAGAAGCGGTCGAATCGACTCTGTTGGCTGCACTCGACGCGACATCGTCCGCTGGATCCGGCAGTCTTCACGGCACTGTCCGGATTCTCACCCCGGACGGTTTCGGCGCCTATGTGTTGGTTCCGGGACTGGGCATGGTGCGCGACAGACACCCTGACCTGTTCACCGAGTTGCGTACGTCGACCACACACGATCTGGTGACCGGTCGCGACTTCGACCTCGCAGTCACTCTCGAACGGCCGTCACCACGATCGGTGTCTGTCAGCAAGCTGGCCAACTACGACCTGCGTCTTTATGCATCACGTCGCTACCTCGACTCGCACAGTGCCATCGAGGCCCTCGACGACCTCGAGGACCACACGTTGGTGTGGTACGTGAACGCCATCTTGGACGTCGAGCCGTTACGTCGACTCGAGCGTCTCCTGCCCAAAGATCGCGCGCATGTCCAGACGAACAACATCACCGGCCACTATCAGGCTGTCAGGTACGGGGTGGGTATCGCGCCGCTCCCGACCTACATCGGTAATGCCGATCCCGATCTCGTGCCCGTACTCCCGGACAAGTTCGTGGCCGAGAGAACCTATTGGTTGGTTGTTCCGCGAGAACTGGCTCGCCTGGCACGGGTGCAGGCCGTCATCGAGGTTCTTCTCGACATCGTCAGCGAGAATCCGGATCTGAGGGCGCCGGGTCAGGGCGGTGATTCACGCTGATTCGCGTGTCGCTCGGATGGCTGTGGCGGTGGAAGGACGCCTCCGGCATCTTGTCTGTCTCGGGAACGGACAGACCATGACGGTGTGGGAATGCCGAGCAGCTCTTCACTTTTCAGCCTTCGGTCTTCGGACGTCCATTCGGCCGATCCTATCGACCGATAGGATAGTAAGTCAATGGTCCATAACTGTCAGTGGTCGTCACCAGATGGTGGTTTGACCTCTCATCTGAGATAAACAACCTGCATGATATGTGCTTGCGGGTGGTTCATGTCGGGTCGCAGGCGCAAATTAGGTAACCTGAGGTAACAACTTGTCGTGGTCGGTGTGTGGCTGCGAAGTGTCTCCGGAAGATTGGAGGAGGTCTGTGCTCGTTCAACCGGAGCGACGTAGCAGTCTCGCACGACCCGACGGGGGAGCGCCCTGGCTGGGGCGTAGTTGGACCGACATGCTCAACAGCGACGCGACGTGTCTACCGGAGGCGAGGTCCGGAGCTGAGCCCGTCATGAACGGAGAGACCCATGGGGGCTGAAGCCCGAGTTGCACCGACGTCACGTCGGCCGAAGGACCGCAATGTGCAGATTGCGAACAATGCACGTGAGCTGTTCGCACTCAGGGGCTTTCACGCCGTTCGCGTAGACCATATCGCCGAGGCGAGTGGAGTCACCGCGCGTGCGGTGTATCGGCACTACAAGAACAAGCAGGAACTCCTCGCCCGCATCATCGATGAGGATCAACAGCGTTGGATCGACGCTCTGGATTCGATCTCAGAGGTCGAGTCGGATGAGGAGCTGGCCCGGCATCTCGACTACCTGGCGCGTGTCGGTATCGAAAGTCGCCGGCTGTCGGTGCTGTGGCAGCGTGAAGCACGCCATCTCGACGAGGATGATTTCCGAACCGTACGAAGCAGGGCAGTGTGGATCTCGGACAACGTTGCCGGTCGACTGATCCGTCCGTGCCACCCCGGCCTCGGCGCGTTCGCAACCGATGTTCGCAGTTGGGCGGTTGTCAGCGTCTTGACCAGCCCGGCGTTCTACGACAGCGCGCTTTCGCGGTCTCGTCTCGCTACCGTGATGGCAACGGCATGCGAACGGATCATCGCTGCGCCGACAGTCGAGCCTGTGCGTCGCCGGCAGACGCCGACTGTCGAGAACGTGCCGATGGCGCGGCGCGAGCAGTTGCTTGCGGCCGCGGCGGCAGCCTTTCGTCGCAGTGGATATGCCGGCGTCAGCATCGACGATATCGGAGCGGATGTCGGGTTCGCCGGTCCGGCGATCTACCGGTATTTCAAGACCAAGTCGAGCATCCTCGTCGCATTGATGGAGCGATTCGCCGAGTGGCGAGCATTGGAGGTCGTTCGAGCGCTGCGCACCTCCATTGATCCGGCCGAAGTGTTGTCCGCGTTGATTTCCGGGTACGTGCGTCTCGGAATCGAGGCCGTGGATCTCCTCGCCGTGGCACTGACCGAAGGGCATTACCTTCCAGACGAGGATCGTGAGCGCTTCGAGCGGATCAATGACGATTTTGTCTCCGAGCTGCGCCGGTGGTACTCCTCGGTCCGGCCGGATGTCGACCCGGCGGCCGCGCAGTCGCTCGTGAGCATCGCGGTCACCGTGGTGCACGACTTGGTTCGGATTCCCCATTTCCTCCGCTCCCCGGACTTCGAATCCGAGCTCGATCGGGTAGTGCATGCCCTGTTTGCAGACTGATGTCGACCGGCGTGCTGGGACGCGTGGGTCAGGCACGCCTCTGCCTTCCGATCTGTAGGTCGGTTTTCGAACCGGACCCTTCTCCCGCTCTCGACCGGTCGGAGCACCGGAGTTGGAGACGACCGCCTGGTGGGCCGTACGTGACAGATCGGCGTCGACGTCGTCCATATTGGTGCGTTCGGACCTGAGGGCGTAGTCGACGTCGGGCGGATGCCGGCCAGGTCCCGACCGTGTCGTTCGGATCGAAGGACCTGCCGAGGTTCCGAAAACTGCTCGAGCGCAGTGTTCATCGCCGTGAGCGAGTATTCGGTGACCTCGGGCTCGAACGTCGAGCTCACACAGTGGAGCGGCGCATCCATCTACTTCAACAGTGACGGCACGGGTGCTGGGGTTGTCCGACCCCAGCACCCGTGCCGTCACATCACTGTGTTCAGGTGCGGACGAAGCCGGCGTAATCGTTTTCTGCCGACTCCTGGTTCTTCTTCAGGTACTGGGCCAGACCACCGGGGTAGGCCAGCAGTTCACGCTTCTTCCCGGGCACATTGGCATTCATGTACCAGGAGTCCGCGAGCGGGAAGATCGTGGCGGCGGTGACTTCCTCGAAGTGCTGCTGCCACTCCTTCTCGCCCTCCGGCGTCGCTTCGATCCGGGTCAGGCCCCGCTCACGCATACTGACCAGGCAGTCGATCACCCAGTCTCCTTCGAGCTCTGCACAGGTCGGTCCGTTGCAGAAGGCCGACGGGCTCTGCGGTCCGTAGACGAAGAGGATGTTCGGAAAACCCGAGGTGGCACGACCGAGGAGGGTGTGAACACCGTTCGCGTAGGTCTCGCCGAAGGTCTCACCGTTCGTGCCTACGATGTCGATGTCGCAGAGGCCACCGGTGAACGAGTCGAATCCGGTCGCCAGGACGATGACGTCGAATTCGCGCTCGACACCATCAGCGGTGACGATGCCGTTCTCGTAGATGTGATCGATGCGGTTGTCGTTGACGTCCACGAGTTCGACGTTGTCTTGGTTGAAGGCTTCGTAGTAGGTGTATTCCAGCGGGCATCGCTTGGAGCCGAAGGGATACGGAGGCTCGGTCGGAACCAACTTCTCGGCGAGGACGGGATCCTTGATCCGGCCGCGGGTCTTGTCGCGCCAGAAACGGTAGATTCGGTTACTGACCTCGACGTCGAAGAACAGATCGGCGTAACCGCCCAGCCAGATCTGTAGGCCTCCTTCGGCGTACAGCTTCTCGAGTCCTTCGGTGAACTCCTCGTCGGTCATCTCGGCTGTCGGTTTGTAGACCAGGTCGTAGGCGAGACCACCGAACGTCTGGTTGCGGAACTCGAAGAACTTCGGGTAGCTCTTGCGTAGCTCCTCGTTCGCGGCATGATCGAGCTTGGCCGAATACATCGGTAGCGTCATCGACGGCGTGCGTTGGAAGACCGTCATCGACTCCACCTGAGGGGCGATCGATTGGATGACCTGTACACCGCTGGCGCCGGTGCCGATCACCGCGACGCGCTTGCCGCGCATATCGTAGCCCGTGGGCCACTCGGCGGTGTGGAAGATGTCGCCCTCGAAGGTGTCGCGCCCCGCGATGTTCGGGATGAGCTTCTTGGAACCCGTACCGAGCATCGGAAGGAAGAACCGTGCCCGGGTCAGAAAGGTCTCACCGGTATTCTCGTTGCGGGACTCGACAACCCACTGATCGCGACTGGTGTCGAATCGGGCTGCGAGCACGCGAGTGCTGTAGTGGATCTCCGGACCGAGTTCGAGCTTGTCGACCACGAAGCGGAAGTACTCCTGCAGTTCCTCCTGACCGGGGAACATCTCCGACCAGTCCCACTCCTTCCAGATGCGCTCGTCGGAAAACTGGTACGCCGTGGCCTCGGTATCGACCCGGGCGCCGGGGTACTGATTCCAGTGCCAGACACCGCCGGCCTCGGAGCCTGCTTCGTACAGCTTCACCGTGAACCCCAACGCGCGCAGGCGTTCGAGCGCGTAGACGCCGGCGAACCCGCCGCCGACTACCAGCACGTCGAGCTCCTCGGTTACGGGACGAGTGTCCTCGAGTAGGGAGACCATTGTGTATTCCTTTCGCACCTTGGATCTGAAGCCTCGGGCTGTTCGATTCATCTGATCGATCGCAGCTCTGGACAAAGTCGATGTCGGACGCCGCAGCGGGCACCCTTCGATGTCCCGAGTTCACGAATGTCATCGAGCGCTAACGCGCACTCTCCGAATGGGACGATGGTGCCCCCGTCGTCAAAATATGTCAAGAATCACTAATTCGTGTTCGCGATGATCTGGTACCCGCGCCTTCCCGACGCGTCCATGCGACTGTAGTGAATGTAGGTGTTCTGCACGGTCGTTGGTCACGGTGGTCGGGGAGCCGCCGGCCTCGGACTCGAAGTATGGACGGTGCAGCGTTTCGCTAATGGTAACCATCGCTAACTTAATTGAGCTCATAGGCGGCTCGGGGATCTCGAGGTGGCGACCGGTGTCCACCGGGATGGCCCGAGACCCGCATACGGTGTGCCGAGTCGACCCGTAATGGTGCCGGGTGGAATGCGTCGACCGGCCCCGAACTTCTTCGCACCCGCCGCGTATCGCGGATGCGTCAAGGGTTGGTCTCCCACCGACCGGCCTCATCGAGACCTTACATAGCCTCCCAATATCGTTCGGAGCGCATGGAAGCTGATCGGTTCGCAGCGTCCGACAAGTGATTCTTGGTTCACGACGAGGCGCCCGAAATCTCGACGGGTCGAGGACGACGGTCTCGTGGGCGTGCGGAGAACCGGATCGTCCAGGCTGCCGCGTAAAGACCGCCAGCGTCGATCTCAGGACACGCCTCTCCCCGATGCTGACCGTGTGCCGTTGCGTGAGCGGTGAGCGGCCTACTTCTCGGGATCGAGGAGAGGGGTTCGAGTCGGTTTAGGAGATCTTCTTAGCATTTGATGACTTGTTGTCACCGGTGGGGGGAGTTTCTTCGCGAATCATCGTTGCTAGGGGAGAAGTCCTCGACGATTGTTGGGCGCCGCTGGGGCTTTACCGGCCGCTCGGGATGTCTGCGTCGACGTATGTGGATCCATTGCGTGGTACTAGGACAGGGGCCTGAAGTTAGTATCCCTTGACATCGTGCTGTGACGTGCATGACGCTGTGTGGGGAAGTTGTGGTGGTGAAGCGGGTCGGTCGAGCAAGGAGCGGCCGACCCGGCCGGGGGCTGCATGTATTGCCGCGCTGCCTACTGTGCCGCACTGCGGCTTCGTAGTGCGTATTGCGACTTGTCGACGAAAGGTGGTGCACGAGCGGGCATTCCGATCCGGAGCGAGATGCGCGGCTACGCAGACTGCATCTGTGCTCCGCGCGGGGTGAAAAATTAGTAGCCGTTGACAAAATGCGGATAAGGTCCCTAATGTGCTCTCATCTCACGAGACAAGCATCCGACTAGAGATTAGCAGTCATAGACTTAATGTCGGACGCTGCAGGCTTGCTCACGGTGTTCAGAACAGGATGGACCAGCATGGAAACGTTCGAGTTTATCGAGTTCGAGGAGTCCGGAGCGACTGCGACGGTCTGGCTCAACCGCCCGCCGGCCAACGCAGTCAGCCAGGACATGTACGTCGAACTGAAGCAGTTCTTCGACAATGTCGACAAGTACCTTCCCGACGCGCGTGTCGTCGTCGTCGCAGGCCGCGGCAAGCATTTCTGCGGTGGCAACGACCTGGAAGAATTCAAGACCCTGTCGCCGGAGAACTCGCCCGCACGCATGAAACAGGTACGCGAGGCCTTTTTCTCGATCCGGGACAGTGCGAAGCCGACGGTGGCAGCGGTGCAGGGTGCGGCTGTCGGTACGGGCCTGTGCATTGCAGCCTCGTGTGACCTGGTCGTAGCTGCGGAGAACGCGCGATTTTCATTGCCTGAAGTGAACGTGGGGGTTATGGGTGGCGCCAAGCATCTCTCGCGTCTCGTCCCACAAGGCATGGTCCGCTTGATGCATCTGAGCGGTGACATGGTGCCGGCCGCAGACATTTACAAGTTCGGTGGGATCGTCGAGGTCGTCTCGAACGACGAGCTGATGACTCGTGCCCAGGCTCTCGCCGATTCACTTGCCCGGCACAGCCCGGCCGCACTGCGCTTCGCGAAGCTGAGTATGAACACCATCGAGTACATGGACCTCAAGTCCGGCTACGAGTACGAGCAGTCGCTCACCGGTGAACTGTCCGGTTACGAGGACTCCAAGGAAGCAGTCAACGCCTTCCTCGAACGTCGTACTCCCCACTACACGGGCAGGTGACCTAGATGACGACGGATCTGGCCGAGTATCGGTCCGGGGTCCGCGCGTGGCTGGCCGACGCGGACATTCCCACCGTTCCCCTCGATCTCGACGAGCGATTCGATGTTCTGCGCGACTGGCAGCAAGTGCTGTTCGAAGCCGGAGGGTTGGGCATCAGCTGGAGCAAGGAGGCCGGTGGCCAAGGGCTGTCCCATCTGCACCAACTGGCGTTCGCTGAAGAATTGGCCTATGCCCGGGCGCCGATGCCTATCGGTCTGATCGGCCTCGACGTCGTCGGACCATCGATCGACGAGTTCGGCCAGCAGTGGCAGAGAGAAGAACTCCTACCGAAGCTGCTCTCCGGTGAGCACATCTGGTGCCAGGGCTTCTCCGAACCCGGGGCCGGATCGGACCTTGCCTCGCTGCGCACCCGGGCCGTGCTCGACGGTGACGAGTTCGTCATCTCCGGCCAGAAGGTATGGACCAGCTGGGCGCACAAGGCACAATGGTGTGCGCTGCTCGTTCGTACCGACCCTGCGGCACACAAGCACGCCGGAATCAGCTACCTGCTGGTGGATATGTCCACGCCGGGAATCACGCCGAAGCCACTGGAGCAGATGACGGGCGACCGCGAATTCTGTGAGGTCTTCTTCGACGAAGTGCGCGTTCCGCGGCGGAATCTTGTCGGAGAGCTCAACGGCGGTTGGGCTGTTGCGACGCACACTCTCGGCATCGAGCGCGCCGCCTACACGTTGCGCCGGCGAGTCGATTACGAGGTCGCGTTCGAAGACGCCGTCGCTGCGCTTCGAGATCATGGGCTTCCCGCGCCGGAAACCGGGCTCGGACGCCGTGTACGCATAGCGATCGGCAAGGCACACGTTGCATTGAAAGTCCTGGGCGCGCAAACGCAGAAAACGGTCGCGCGACTCGCTGCGGGAGAGGTCCCGACTCCGGAGGATTCCGTCGACAAGCTTCTGCTCAACGAGGTCGAGCAGATAATTTTCGGGGAGATCGCCGAGCTTCTCGGTCCATACCGGGCCGTCGAGGAAAGTCGGCCGTTGGGGCTGGCATCAGATCGGTGGGCACATGACCACCTCTATTCGCGGGCGACCTCCATCTATGGCGGCACCTCTCAGATTCAGCGAAATATCATCTCGGAACGACTGCTAGGACTCCCTCGTGGCTGACGACACCACTACTGCAGAACTGGCCAACAGCCTGGAAGACTTCCTCGCTCGCAGTTACGATTCCGCCACCCGACGCGCAGTGCTCTCGGAGAGGAGGGTCACCGAGCTCGGTGGTGTTCTCGGCGAGATGGGAGTGTTCGCTACCTCTGTACCCGAGGTGTTCGGCGGGCTGGGGCTTCCGATGGCGTCGCTCGGACCGTTGTTCACCCTGTACGGCAGGTATCTGGTACCGGGGCCATTGCTGGAGAACTCGCTACTTCCTGCTGTTCTGGCCGCTGATGCACCGGAGACCGCCCGCGCAGTGTTCAAGGCAGCGATGAGCGGTGACGGACAGTTGGCCCTCGTCGATCCGCACGCCACCGGAGACTGGGACGGCGGATCGATCACCGTCCGCAACGGCAGACTCTTCGGACGCTGTCACCTCGTTCGGTTCGGTGGTGATGCTACGCAGCTGGTCGTCGTTTCGGATGATCAGCAGTTATGGCTCGTCGATCCCCATGCGGGAGGCCTCGAGATGATCCAGACCGATGCCAACGCAGATCCGCTCTCGTCTTTCGCCTCGGTTGGTCTGGACGGCGTCGCAGGCACGCCGCTCGCTGATGCGTCTGCAGCGCCGAGGCTGATCGAAGAGATCCGTTCGTGGGTCAGAACGCTCGTCGCATGTGAGTTGAGTGGAATCGCCGCCCATTGCGTACGCACCACGATCGATTACGCGAAGGAGCGTGAGCAATTCGGTCGGCCGATCGGATCTTACCAGGCGATCAAGCACATCATCGCCGATATGCATGTACATGCCGCCTCGGTTCGGAATCTCTGCGATTCCGTACTCGCGGACACGGTGAACAGCGGAGCGCCGACAGCGGTCGACGCAGCTGTGCTGAAGGCGCACGCTTCCAAGGTGGCCGTCGAGGTCTGCCAGGACGCGATCCAGGTGCACGGCGGAATCGGATTCACCGCCGAGGTCGATCTGCACTGGTTCTACAAACGAGCGCTCGCCCTACGACCCTGGTACGGCGATACCCGGACATTGGAAGAGATGGTCGGTGCGGCAGCATTGGCGCAGACCACAGAACACGCAAGCACGGCGAAGGCGGTCTGATGATCCCACGAGGTGGAAATGTCGCTCCCACTCGCGACTACGTGGCGTCCGGGGATTGGGACGGCGCCTTCATCGACGACTATCTGGCGACCGCAGCCGCCGCGGTACCGGACCGGATGGCACTGGCCGAGCCGACCCGATCGTTGACCTTCGCCGAGTTCGACGCAGCAGTGAACGCGTTGGCAAGCGCCATGCAAGCGCATGGCATTGCGCCTGGCGATATCGTCTCGTGGCAGTTACCGAACTGGATCGAAGCGTGCGTGGTCCATCTGGCTGCCATACGTATCGGTGCTGTGAGCAACCCGATCATCCCGATCTACCGGCAGACCGAGACCGCGTTCATTCTGCGACAGTCTGCTTCGAAAATCGTCTTTGTCCCGTCGGTCTTCCGGAACTTCGACTATGCGGCGATGGCCTGCGAGATCGCTCGTGAACTGGACGAACCACCCACCGTCGTAGTAGTCGGTGAGGGGAGCCCAGCCAGCGGCATCCGGTACGACGCCTTCGTCGAAGGCGCGGAAAAGCCGAACCGTGTCGACCGCTCACCGGACGATGTGGTGCTACTGCTGTACACCTCGGGAACCACATCCGATCCCAAGGGCGCGATGCACAGCCACAACACTCTCAACTACGAGAACCGCAGCATCGCCGACCTTCTCGAACTGAGCGAATCCGATGTAATCTTCATGCCATCGCCGGTCGGACACATCACCGGAATCCTGTACGGGATCCAGCTACCACCGATGCTGCGCAGCGGCGTGGCGCTGCTCGATGTCTGGAGTCCGCAGGCGGGCATGCGTCTGATCGACGAGCACCGCTGCACCACGACGGTCGCTGCGACTCCGTTCCTGCACGGGATCGTCCACGACCCGTCCGGCTCGTCACATGACCTCTCCTCGATGAGGAACTTCCTTTGTGGTGGCGCCGATGTTCCCCCTGACCTGGTCATCGAGGCCACCGACACCCTTGATGCTCTGGTTGCGCGTGTCTACGGATCGACGGAGTTTCCGACGGCATCGGCCGGCAAGCGCAACGATCCCTTGACCAAACGAGCAACGACAGATGGCCGAGCAATCAAGTCTGCGGAGATCCGAATCGTCGACGACGACATGCAGGACGTGACCCCAGGGGTTCCCGGTGAGATTCTGCTGCGCGGGCCGGAGATGTTCCTCGGATATCTCGACAACCGACTCAACGACAGTGCGTTCACCGCGGACGGTTGGTTCCGCAGCGGTGACCTCGGACGTCTCGACACCGAGGGCTACCTCGAGATCGTCGGCCGCAAGAAGGACATCATCATCCGCGGCGGCGAGAATCTCAGTGCCAAAGAGGTAGAGGACCACCTGTTCGCCCATCCGATGATTGCCGACGTCGCGGTCGTCGGATCGCCGGATCCCGTCCTCGGAGAACGAGTCTGCGCGATCGTTGTACCGGAGCCCGAAGTCGAGATCGAGCTCGAGCATCTCACCGGCTGGTTGATCGAACGCAACATCGCACGGCAGAAGCTCCCGGAAAGCCTGATCGTCGTCGACGAGTTGCCGCGGACGGCAAGCGGGAAGATCCAGAAGTTCAAATTGCGGGAGCTCGCGGCGGACCGCGTCAAAGGCACAGTCCACCGTTGAGTGGACCCGACACACCGGACACAAGCACCCTTCATTCCTCGAGCAATGACCATCGCCGCGAATCCCTCGCGGCGGGATGGAGAACATCATGAGAGAGCACCGCTCGGCCGTTTTCTCGACCGGTCACCAGTTCCTCGAAGGTCTTCGTTGGCACCATGGCAAGCTCTGGGCCAGTGATTTCTTCAGCAAGACGGTGAAGACGTTCAACGCCGACGGTTCGTACACCGACGTCGCCGAGGTCGAAGGCTCGCCATCGGGACTGGGCTTCCTGGATGACGGTTCGGTCCTCGTCGTGTCACAGATGGATCGAACCGTCGTGCGGATCGGACCCGACGGTACACAGTCGGTGCACGCTGACTTCAGCCAGTACGCCGGTGGCATCGGCAACGACATGATCGTCACAGGCAAAGGTGATGCGTACGTCGGAAACTTCGGTTTCGCTCTCGGGGAGGAAGACCCGAAGACAACACGCTTGGTCCATGTGTCCGCAGACGGCTCCATCAACCCCGTCGGTGGTGAAGTTCTGTTCCCGAACGGCATGGCGATCACCCCGGACAGAGTTCTTCTCACCGCCCAGACATGGCGGCACTGCATCACGGCGTTCGACATCCAGGAAGACGGAAGCCTGGCCAACGAGCGAATCTGGGCCCAGCTCGACGATTCCGTTCACCCGGATGGCATCGCACTCGACGCTGACGGCGGTGTGTGGTTCGGCAACGCGTTGACCCTCGAGTCGGACAGTGGCTTCTACCGAGTTGTCGAGGGAGGAGAGATCACCGACAGGGTTGCGATCGATGGGGCCTGGTCGGTCACCTGTGCATTCGGCGGTGACGATCTCCGCACCCTGTACATGGCGTGCAATGTGACCACGCTCGAGGAGTTTCACGACGGCAAGTCGACTTCGGTAGTCGCGACTGCGAACGTCGGTTACAAGGGCAGCCCGGCAATGTGAGTAGGACTGCCGCAGAAGTATCGGGTCCAAGGGCTGATCTCGGCCGAGTCGACCCCGGTGCTTATGCGGGATTCGGGCGCACTGCAGGTGGGATACGCGCGAGGAGGGAAACCAAGTCGGTCTGACAGGCGTACCCGAAATAGGTGTTCAGTATCGTGGAGAACCCGAGTGCATCAGGCACGTCATAGGCTGGAAGTTCGGCCTCGATCGTGGCGACACAGCGATCGTAGGTTTTCCTGATCGCCGGCGAAGAAGTGGCAACCTGAATGTGTTCACGCGCCGGTGATGTCAACAAGTCCCCATTGAAAAGGTCGATACAGATCGGCTCGGTGACTTCGGCATCAGGGTTCATAGGCACACACGTGTATATCCGACCACCCCGGGACCTCACCTCGTGCCACGCTCGGGCTTCGGCACTGTCGACCCGATCGAGCCACTCGAGGTGACGTTCGGCGAACTCGACAAACCCTGCAGCATCGAACTCCGACTCTTGCCGAATATCCGAATTCGACTCAGCTTCTCCTGGATTGATGTTCGATACAACTGTGCGCGGGTCCGCGGCGTCCGTCCTGCTCCGCTGGGACGCCGCCGTATGGACAGGTGCGGTGTCGGAACCGGACTCAGGTTGAGAACGACAAACCGAAGGCATTACCCCGAGGTGCGGACCGGACAAGGTCATCGTGCATCTACTCCTTCACTACGACCCCTGTCATATGATCGTGTGGACGACCTCCTGTCGTTACTGACTCAGCGCCATCTCCGGCGACGGGCCAGCGAGCTCGGATCACTCTGTGTTCGGTCTGCTTGGAATCGGCGCGAATACGTTCTCTCACTGGAGATATGAAGCCGGATCCGGGTAAGCACATCGATACGGAGCCGACGACAGCAACGTACACCTCGATGGGTATCGGTAGGACGACTCTGACCCGCGTCAGCGATTCAGGTCGTGGATGGGCCAGTACGAACACCACAGCGCGCACTGCGGCGATCCGTCGCTACGTCGACATGCTGCGAACAGCTCGCCGGCGAAGGGGGTGTTCTATCGAGGACGGAGAACCCTGCTTCGATCATCGCCTTTGATCACCGAAGCAGGGTCCCGGCAGCCCGAGCGCAGGCAGCAGGTGGGATCTGCCCGTGCCCAGTGGCGGAGGCACGCCGCCTCGCCCATGCCGCATACGCACCATCGGCCGACACGTGGCTCTCGGTGGATGCTCATGAGACGAACCGTCAACAGGTAGTTCGCTGTTTCTGGACCGCATGACTGTCGACGGAAGATACCTGCTCAATCAATATATGTAACAGTATTGTTCACTACTGCGTGACTTTGCCACCCCATCGTTTCTGGATGCTCGTTCAGTGGCCTCGGAGCGTGGAGCACAGTTCTTACCCGAGTCTCGACCATGTGCTCGGTGGCCAAGGCTTCGCCGTGCACCATCCGCGCACATCTACTGAACACGTCCAGTTTCCGTTGGCCAGAGCCTCCCAGATCTCCCGCCCAGGTATCCCGAAGGCTTCGAGGACCCGGCGATCGCTGGGCGCGACATTCTGAAGGGCGGTGGGGGCATAGAAACCGAGTGTGAGGGCGCGGGAACAGCCGTGGCTGACTTCCGGCGTAGCGCCCACGTCAAGGATAGAGAGATCTGTTCCAAGATTGCCGTGTCACACCGGTTTCCGTTGACACGTCGGTTGTGTGAATCTACAGCCGCACCCTGCGCTGATTGTCTCTCGAACCCGTGGATCTGGTTGGACCCGATCAGGCGAGCACTCGATCGGCCGGCTGCATCTCCGTCCGCGCGTTCACTCCACCATGTATCGACGGGCGCCTCAGGACGTCACGTGACGCAATTCCTGGCCCCACATACGATCCGCGCCTTCGTCGAATGCACACACTGTGCGTCCCATCGTCTGGTCAACTGCAAAAATGCTGCATGCTGTGACCAACAGAAGCTAGGCATGCCGCTTCGTCGTCAGATTCCCACGAGGGGTCCGAGGACGGGCTTCCACTGGTAGATGGTCTGGTCGACGACAACACCCTGCGTGACATAGGGGTCCTTGGCGAGCAGGGCCTGCAGGTCGTCTTCGCTGTCCGCCTTGAACACGAGCAGCGCGCCGGCTCCGTCGGCCCAGGCGCCCGCTTCCTGTAGCACGCCTTTGGCGGCCGCGTCCTTGACGAAGACCAGGTGGTCGGCATGGGCGGCCTCTTTGACGGATGCGTCAGTGGTGTACGACCAGATAACAGCGAACAGGGCCATGGTCACTCCTCGGGGGATACGGTCATGAAACGACGCGCGTACTCCTCATGGAATACGTACTCGAGAACGGTAGGGCGTCGGATGCCGCAGCGAGTGTCCTATTTTGCAACACCGTCCGTGCACGACGACGAGGTACAAACGGCATCATTGCTGTCCCGAACAGAGATGGGGAGACGTCCGCTCGGCGTGAGGAAGAGGGTGTCCCCGCAGACTCAGCGGCGAGGATATCCCGTTATACGACAGAGTGTTTCAGGGGTCAGGAACCGAACGTTTCGTTTTCCAGGCCCAGTGCGCGGATCTTGCGGTAGAGGGTCGAGCGGGCCACACCGAGTCGGTGGGCGGCGAGGGATTTGTTGCCGTCGGACTCGTCGAGGGCGCGGACGATCGCTTCGCGTTCGGTGCGTTCGAGCGAGGTCAACCGGCGGCCGGCACCGAGGGTGCGGTAGTCGGCGGGCAGATGTTCGAGTTTGATGTCGAATCCCATCGACCGTGCCGCCGCGGTACTGAGCACCGAGGCGAGTTCGCGCAGGTTGCCGGGCCAGTGATGGTCGATCAACGCCCGATGCGCGGCCGGTTGCAGTTGCGGGGTCGGACGGTCGGGGAATTCGGCGGCGAGCAACTCCCGCGCGAGATCGGTGAGATCTTCGATGCGCTGGCGCAGCGGTGGGATGCACACACTGCGCCGCACATGGGTCTGCACCTGATGGCGCAGATCGTCGGGGGTGCTCGAGGTGGCGGTGGCGATCACCGGTGCACCGAGCTCGACGGCGGCGTCGAGCAACCGCCGGGTAGGAGCGACAGCGTCGTCGGGGACCTCGTCGAGGTGCTCGAGGATGCACGCGAAACTGCCGGACAGACGCGCCCGCAACTCGGCCACCGCCGAGGGGGTCAACGTCGACGCGTCGACGCTCGGGACCGGGGCGTTCGGTCCCCAGCGGTGCTGGATCTGCCGGGCCAGATGGGTTTTGCCGACACCGGACTCGCCGATGATCAGCACCGGCGCGACGGTCGCGGCGATCTCGTCGACCCGGTCCTGGAGTCGGTGCGCGGCCAGGCTGCGGCCGGCGATACGCGTCGCCGGCGCCGCACCGGCGGGCGCGGCGGGGGCCAGGCGGGCGCGCGGACGCGGCGGAGCCGGGGAGGCCAGCGGGCGCAGTTCGATGATCGCGCTGAGCGGATCGGTGGACTCACCGACCCGGCGGGCATGGACCCGCACGTCGATCCCCTCGGCGAAACGCAGCGGTCCTTCCCATTCGTCCTTGGCGGCCAGATGGGTGCTGATCCAGTCCCAGATCATCATCTGATCGGTCGAGTCCATCAACCGTGACACCGTCGGGGTCGCGATCACCGTGTCCCGGCTCATCGCCACCACCGCGGCGTGGCCGCGGCGTTTGCTGCGCATGTATTCGCGCAGCAGGTTCTGCTCGCTGCGGGCGGACAGGGCGAACAGTCGTTCTTCGATGTCGCGTACCGCCGAGAGCACCAGCGGTGCCATCAGCTCGTTGACATCGTCGACCTGGCAGGTGATGTCGACGATGCCGGTCACCGCGCGTGAGACCTGGTCGACGATCGGGGAGCCGACACAGGCCAGCGGGTGCAGCGACTCGAGCAGGTGCTCTTCCCCGCGGACCCGGAACGCTTTGCGTTCTTCGAGGGCGGTGCCGATCCCGTTGGTTCCGGCGCATTCCTCGGCGAAGATGAACCCCGGGGCGACCTGGGCCCGGTCGAGACGACCGAGCAGCGACCGCTGCCCGGCCCGCCGGTCGACGATGGTCGCATCCTGCGAGGCGAGCAGGATCGTCACCGGTGCATCGGCGAGTTGATCGGCCAACCGATCCAGGACCGGCCGCGCCGCACGCACAAGCTTCG